>DFHL01000137.1:6641-7345 GCA_002371315.1 Bacteroidales bacterium UBA3724
TCCTTGCTGTTGTACTTGATGTTCTGGCGCGTCTCGTAGGCGTCGGTGTCGGGGCTGGCGCAGCCGATGATCTGGCCCGTGTGGGCAAACTGCTGGCCATAGACGGCGCTGAAGCCCTTGTAGTGGCGACGGTCGATAATCATATCGAGCGCATCGCCGCCGATGCCTATCATCGGCAGGCGGCGCGTGATGAAGGCCTGGTGCTTGACGGGATAGAGGCCCGTGTCGATGCCCAGCATATCGGTGAAGCGCTCGGCACCCCAGCCCATCGAGTTGACAAAGTGCTCGCAGTCGTACTCGACATAGCGGCCCTCGTGGGTGCGCACCAGCGCGAGGATGCGGCTGCCGTTGCGCTGCACGTGCAGCAGCTCGCAGTCCTCATAGACGCGGCCGCCGAGCGACACGGCGATGCCTCGGATGTAGTCGATGACGCGGCCCGGCGTGGCCTGCCAGCAGTCGCGCGTCATCAGGGCGTGGCTGTAGGTGGTCTTGGTGTCGTCCCACAGCGGCGAAATCTCTTTCTTGAAGTCCTTGCGGTCAACCATATAGGCGTCGCTCCAGGCGCGCGAGGCGTCGAGCGAGCGGTAGGTGGCGTCGTCGTGGACCAGGTTGACGTAGCGCGTGGGCTTGAAGTTGATGTTGTGCACCTTCTGGATGCTCATAAATATCTCGCGGTTGTGCATCGCGATGTCGGCAATGTCGGG
>DFHL01000137.1:7411-11888 GCA_002371315.1 Bacteroidales bacterium UBA3724
TTGGAGAAGGCCGGACGGCCGCCGCCGATGTTGCGCCACGAGGCGCCGCGGCTCCAGTTGATGAGGACGGGCTTCATTCCCGCCTCGCTGAAGTAGCGGAACAGCGAGCTGCCGGCAATGCCGCCGCCGGCAATGAGGACCCGCACCTGCTCGCGGCTGACATTGTTGTTTTTGGGGAAGACGAACACCTCTTTGGTGCCCTCGGTGTAGACGTCGCCCAGCGTGACGGGGGCCGACAGCGGGGCGCGCGGCGTGGCGTCGCCGGTCACCTCGATGCCATAGCTGCGCAGTATCTGGCGCGCACGCGGTATGCAGCGCTTGCCGCGGCAGGGACCCATACCCATACGGGTGATGTGCTTCAGCTCGTCGACCGAGATGTATTTGCGGTCGCCGATGACGGCCAGCAGCTCGTCGAGCTTCACGTCCTCGCAGTGGCAGACGTAGGTCTGCGACTCGACGCTGCCGCTCAACGGCTTCAGCTGCAGCGGTTCGGGATAGCGCTCCTTGACGATGAAGCCCTTGACATCGGTCAAGTTCTCCGTCTTCAGCTCGCCGTTCTCCGCAACCTTGACGCGGGCCACGTTGGTCTTGTTGGGCTTGCGCAGTATTTTCTCTATGATGCCCTCGCCTATCTTGCTGCCGTTGTTGTCGACAAGATAGACCTCTTTGCCCTCTTCGACATCGTACTCGATGGGCAGGAAGCACCACTGTTTTTCAGTATTGTAGCCAAAGATTGCCAGGCCAGGGCACTGGTAGACGCACTCCATACAGCCGATGCACTTGTCGTAGTCGACCACAGGCGTCGACGAGGTCGAGGCCTTGCTGATGGCACCCTGCGGGCAGCTGAACGAGCAGGGATTGCAGGCAAAGCCGTAGAGGCAGTCCATCTGGACGAAGGGTTTGATTTTCTGACGCTCGGCGCTGGGCAGGTTGGGCTTTTCGAGCAGACGCACGGGGTGCTGCTGCGAGTCGATATACTGGCGCGAAATCTCGAGATATTCGTCGTAGTTGAAGCGGATGCCCATATTCTGCGCCACCTCGTAGGCGGCCTGGCGGCCACGCAGCACGGCGCTGGTTCCCTCACCGATGCGCACGGCGTCGCCGGCGGCGTAGGTGTTGGTGCCAAAGACATCCTTGCCCTTCACCAGCAGCTGGTTGTCGGGCACCAGGCCTGTACAGATATTGATTATGTCGATGCCATCCAACACCTGCTCGGTGCCGGGGATGGGCTTGAAGTTCTCGCATTTGGCGATGACGGCTCCCGTGATGCCCGTGCGGTCGGCATTGGGGATGGCGCGCACCAGCGTCCAGCCGGTCATAATCGGTATGCCCAGGCGGCGCACACGGTTGGCCTGGACCGGGAAACCGCCCTCGCGCGGCATAGCCTCGATGATGGCGCGGATGGTGGCTCCGGCCTGCATACCCTGATAGGAAGTGAGGTAGCCGATGTTGCCGGCACCTACGGTCAGCACGTTCTTGCCCAGCAGCGTATGCTCCTGGTTCATCATCTTCTGGAACACGGCGGCGGTGTAGACGCCCGGCACGTCGTCGTTCTCGAAGGTGGGCATAAACGGCACGGCACCCGTGGCCACAACGAGGTGGTCGGCATCGATATAGGCCACCTCCTGGCTCTCCACGTTCTTGATAGCTATGCGGCGGCCTTCGAGCAGGTCCCACACCACGCTGTTGAGCAGTATGCCGCTGTGGTCGTCGCCGGCAAGGGTCTTGGCGATGTCGAAACCGCGCATACCGCCGAACTTCTTCTCCTTCTCGAAGAAGAAGAACTGGTGGGTCTGCATATTGAACTGGCCGCCGATGCGGGCATTGCTGTCCACCACGATGTTGTCGATGCCAAAGGCGTTAAGCTGCTCGCGGCAGGCCAGACCGGCAGGACCGGCACCGATGATAGCCACCTGGGTCTTGTAGACCTTCACCTCGCGAGCGGTAGCAGGCTGAACATCGGGCATATAGTCTTTCTTCAGCTCGCAAACCTCCTTGACGTTGTCGACGGGGGTGATGCAAATGCGGCGGATATGGCCGTCGACCAGCATCTCGCAGGCACCGCACTTGCCGATACCGCACTCAAGGCTGCGCGGGCAACCGCTTGTGCTATGGCTGTGAACAGGAAAGCCAGCCTGGTGAAGGGCAGCGGCAATGGTGTAACCTCTGCGGCCTTCGACCTTCTGACCGTTGAAACTGAACTCCACAATCTCGCTCTGTGGAATGTCAAGAATGGGGTGTTTTTCGATCTTATACATAGGATAGTATACTATGGATTAATAATTTGTAGCGTTTTGTTGTTTATTGAAAAACTCAACAAAAGTAGTAATTAAGAAAGAAAAAAACAAAAAAAATAGTGTTTTTTTTATGAATTGTGAATAGTGAACAGTGAATTGAGAGCGTTCTATTCACAATTCACTATTCACAATTCACAATTCACGGCTGCGTTCAGAAAGCACGGCTGCGCCAGGCAACACACCTGAGCGGATGCCCATAGAAGGGCGTCCCATAGTCGAGGTAGGGCACCCTCTGGCGGCGGCGCCAGGCGGGCTGGCCGTTGTCGTAGAAACGGGTCTCCTGTATGCGGTAGAGGCTCCCGAGGCCGGCCTGGCAGTCCTGCAGCAGGTCGCGCGTCGAGAGGTCGAAGCGTTTCAGACGGTTGAGGTCGGCAGCACCTAAACCATAGAGGTCGGGATAGAACAGCGCGTCGGACGAAGGAACAATGCGATACTGGCGGCCACTTTCGACGACGGCACGATGCACAAATACAGGCATATAGGCACAGCTATAGACTTCGGTTTTGCCGCCCTGCTTCAGCAGTTCCAGTTCGAACATTATGCCACCGTTGCAGTCCTCGTCCTGCTGGTTCGAGAAGAAATTGCCCAGCGAATAGACCACCGGCTCAGGATAGCGGTCGTTGTCGGGGTTGGCATCGATGGCAAGGTTCTGCACTACGTGGGGGTGTGCACCAACGACGGCTCCACAGCCGTGGTCGAAAAGCCAGCGGGCGATGCGCTGCTGCTCTATATTGTTGTGACGCTGATACTCGATGCCCCAATGCATCAGGGCAATGATGAAGTCAGCTCCGTGACGCTGAGCCTTTTTGATATCCTGCAGCATCTGCAGGGTGTCGATCAGATTGACCACGTTGGGTCGGGGCACCGCGATGCCGTTGGTGCCATAGGTGTAGTTGAGCAGCGCCAGGCGGATGCCGTTACGATTGACAATCAGGGGATAAGTCTCCATTCGCTGCTGCTGGTCGGCATAGGTGCCAAGATGAGGTATGTCGAGCGAGTCGAGGATGCGCAGCGTGCGTTCGATGCCGCGGCGGTCTTTGTCCACGCTATGGTTGTTGGCAGTGGCGAAGATGTCGAAGCCCGCATCGCGAGCGGCGGCGGCATAGGCATCGGGCGACGAAAAGCAGGGGAAACCCGTATAGGGCTTGCCCGCCAGGGTCACTTCGAGATTCAGTATCGCTAAGTCGGCCGACTCGACATAGTCTTTCACATAGCGGAAGCAGGGCTCATAGTCGTAACTGCCGTCGGGCTGTTGTGCCGCCTTGTGGAGCGGCATATGACCCATCAGGTCGCCGGCAAAGACAAGGCGCAGATGACCATCGCACGGCTGGGCCGCAGCTTGACAGGCAGCAGCAGCCAGAAGCATCAGGCAACTAAGCCTCTTGAGGCGCATAGCGTCGGATTGTGGAGGCGGTTATCGTCTGATGAAAGTGTATTTGCGCAACGCGCTGAATGTGGGCTTATACCACAATGTCAGCGTATTGTAGGAATCGCTGAAGCTTAGGTCAAGCTCATAGTATTCGGTGTCATAGTCCTCGCCGTCATATTCTTCGCGCGAAATGTGCAGCACTGAATCGACATCGATATAATAGTCCCAGTACTCATCGCTCGTAAACGGACGATAGCTCCACGAGCCGTTCTGAACTTCCAGACCCGTCTCGTCGACATACAGCATCAATGCAGCGTCCTTGGCATCACCATCCTTGGCATTGGAAACGCTGGCCCATTTGCCGATGAACATCGAGTTGTCGATAGTGTCTTCGCCGCAAGAGACAAATAAAACACCACAGAGAAAGGATAATAATAATAACTTTTTCATATAATCATTGTTTGTTTTTATTAGTAAACGGCCGAAAGAGCAAAATATTACATTTGACTGCCATTTCTGGCAAACGTAGATTTAACTACCAAATGGAACTCCTTATAAAAGATTGGCGGCGACCTACTTTTTCACAATCTCATCATAATAGACTGCTACCTGTTCTTTCAGCGGCGGTAGGTCTTCTTGTATAACTTTCCATATCTGCTTGGTACTGACTTGATAGTAGCCGTGCACCAACACGTGACGCATAGCTATTATGTCACGCCAAGCCGTTTGCTGGTGAGCATCACGAAATTCGTTGGTAAGCATATAGGATGCTTCGCCGATAATCTCAATACATTTAACAACAGCATAATAA
>DFHL01000137.1:12058-12414 GCA_002371315.1 Bacteroidales bacterium UBA3724
ACAAGCTTTCTGTCTTTCATAGCCGAATCTACAGCGAATGGCAACAGGCAGTCCTCCTCGACAAGATCCACCTGGCGTCCCAACAAATCCGACAATGTGTTCATTATGTGGGCGTGCGTAAGCAACGACACTCCCTCTGGAAGATAGCGCACCATTATATCAATATCACTGTCTTCACGTTCTTCGCCACGCGAAAACGAGCCATACACCCACGCCTTGTCGATCGGCAAGGTGGCGAAATAGTCGTGTATTGTATTAGTATACGTTATCGGCATCTCTGAGAACTTTTATATTGTAACGCGATATTCTCAATATTATTGTACAGAAGTACAAAAAAAGGGAACCACATAAGTGAT
>DFHL01000122.1 GCA_002371315.1 Bacteroidales bacterium UBA3724
AACCTCTACGGCCCCAACGACAACTTCGACCTCGTCGGCTCGCACGTGCTGCCGGCAATGATTCGCAAGGTGCATCTTGCCAAATGTCTGATGGAGAATGATGAAGAGGCCCTGCGTCGCGACCTCGCGCGCCGTCCCGTGGCCGCAATCCCTGCCGATGCCGACCTCACCATTGCAGCCGACCGTCTGAATACGGAATTCAATATCCATAATTCCTCATTGACCCTCTGGGGTACAGGCACGCCGCTGCGCGAATTCCTGTGGAGCGAGGATATGGCCTCGGCCTGCGTCTATATGCTTGAAAACGTGGATGCCGACGGCTCCGACCTCATTGCTGGCGATGTCCGCGTGCCCAACACCAACTTCGTCAATGTCGGCACAGGCATCGAGCACACCATCGCCGACGTTGCGCAGATGGTGGCCGACGCCGTTGGCTATCGGGGCGAAATCCACTTCGACCCCTCCAAGCCCGACGGCACGCCCCGCAAGCTCACCGACCCCTCGCGGCTCCACCGCCTCGGCTGGCACCACACCGTCGACCTCGCCGATGGCATCCGCCGCCTCTACAATTGGTACCTGGCATAATCGGGGCGACCTCTGCAATACGTTAGATTAGTTTCCTGTTCACGGCAACGGGTTTTGCTACCGACCTACGGCGACGGCATACAGCGCGCGGGCTGAGTGTCGGGCGAAAAGAAAACGGAGAACCGGCTGACGCAGCCAGTTCTCCGTTTTCATATCTCGAATCTTCGTTCCTATTCGTTCATCGTTGCCTCGATTTCGGCGACGGTCTTGGGGATGGGCTTGCCGAGGACGCGGCAGCCGTTGTCGGTAATCAGAATGTCGTCCTCGATGCGGATGCCGCCAAAGTCCTTCCACTTCTCCAGCTCGTCGAAGTTGATGTAGTCCTTGTTGGTGCCTTCGGCGTGCCACTTGTCGATGAGGGCGGGGATGAAGTAGCAGCCCGGCTCGTCGGTGATGACGAAGCCCTTCTGCAGACGGCGTCCGCAGCGCAGGCTGCCCAGGCCGAACTGGTCGCTGGGGCGCGTCTCGTCGTCGTAGCCCACGTTGATCTGGCCGTAGTTCTCCATATCGTGCACGTCGAGGCCCATCATATGGCCCAGGCCGTGAGGCATCAGCAGGCTGTGGGCGCCGTTGGCCACGATGTCGTCGAGGTTGCCACGCAGGATGCCCAGCTCCTTGTAGCCCTGCGCCAGGATGCGGCTGGCGGCGGTGTGCACTTCCTGATAGGTGATGCCGGGGCGGGCGCAGCGTATGGCCTCGAGGTTGGCATTGAGAACAATCTCATATATAGCCTTTTGGCGCTCGTTGAAGCGGCCTCCGACGGGCACCGAGCGGGTGATGTCGCTGCAGTAGTTCATAGCCGTCTCGCAGCCGGCGTCCATAACGAGCATACGTCCCTCGACCAGCTTGTTGTTGTGGCCGTGGTTGTGCAGCGTCTCGCCGTGGATGGTCATAATGACGGGGAAGCTGACGGGGCCGTTGCCCTTGCGCGCCTCGCCCTCCATAAACCCGGCCAGCTCGTACTCGTAGCGGCCCGGCATAGCCATCTTCATCGCGCCCACGTGCATATTGTAGGCCGTGGCGATAGCCTTCTCGATTTCAGCTATTTCCTCATCGCTCTTGATGCTGCGCTGCTTGACGCAGGCCTTGATGAGGTCCATCGAGGCATAGCGCGTCACGGCGGCGTATTTGATGCCGAGCAGTTCGCTCATCTGGCGCGTGATGTCGGCGCGGTAGGGGGGCAGGTAGTGAATCTTGCGGGCCTCGCCTATAGTCTTGGTGCAGAGGGTTTTGAGGGCCTTGAGGTCGCCGCTGTTGCCGACACCCACGCTGGCGGCCAGCTCCTTGACGCTGGGCAGCGGACCCGTCCAGATGATGTCGTCGATGTCGTAGTCGTTGGCGAAAATGTAGTCGCGGCCGTTGTCGCAGTCGAGCACGCCGACCAGGTCTTCGCGCTGAAGGCCAAAGAAATAGAGGAACGTGCTGTCCTGGCGGAACCAGTAGGTGTTGTCGGTGTAGTTGCAGGGGGCCTCGTGGTTGCCGGCGATGATGATAAGGCCGTGGCCGATGTCCTTGCGGAGCTGCTCACGGCGTGCGATATAAGTCTCTTTTTTGAACATAACTGTTTTATTTTATTTGTTTTACTTCGGTTCGGTTTCCCTTGCGTCGTCTCTC
Source organism: Bacteroidales bacterium UBA3724 (assembly GCA_002371315.1). Taxonomy (GTDB): domain Bacteria; phylum Bacteroidota; class Bacteroidia; order Bacteroidales; family P3; genus Colimorpha. Next base: position 2,200 of record DFHL01000122.1, read on the forward strand.
CTGGCGCGGGGGGAGTACGCGGTTGGCAATGTGCCGGCCTGTTTGTCGGCGCGATGCCTGCCACGTTTTAGTTTAACGGCCGAACTTTTTTTTTATTGTATAGCCCCTCGGCAAATGTTAAATTTTAACATTTCAAACCGAAAAATCGCCAATTTTTCGCTCTCCTAACCCCCTGTTTTCCATATACCATCTTCTTACCAAATTCTACCCAAGTTCTTATCAAGTTCTTACCAAAGCCTACTTCAGTAGAAGATAATAAGGTTTTAGTCAGAATGTTATAAGGGTTAAACTTAGAGCAAAATGGGAGCGTTTTTTGAGAGGTGTTTTGTAAGTGCTTAACAATCAGTAGTGTATAAATGATAAATTTATTTGGAAATTTTGTGTAAATTTTAACATTTGAGATGCTGTTTTGGGGTTCGTTCCGAAACGCCCGTTCGCGTTCCAAATATAATTTTCTGGCCAGTTCCTGGTCAATTTCTGTCAAAAGAAGTTAAAATACTTTTTGACTGTTTACTTAAAAAAATATTTTTCAGCTATTTTGCCTCTGATTGGCTTTTTGTTCGTATCTTTGCATCCCCAAAAACATATAAACTGATACAAAAATGAGTGCAAATTGCTATAAATTAAACCCTAACCGCCTTGTGGCTTTCCTGCAGAAACCCGCAAGCGAGTTCACTCGCGACGACATTATGCGCGTCATCGAGGAAATGGATATCGAGATGGTCAACTTCCGCTATATGGCCAACGACGGTCGCCTGAAGACGCTGAATTTCGTCATC
>DFHL01000046.1 GCA_002371315.1 Bacteroidales bacterium UBA3724
ATTGCTGGTAATTGCTGTTTAAAAAAATAATTCCTGTCAAATTCCTGGTCAATTCCTGATAATTCCTGTTTAAAGTCCTGCGGGCGTGTCGCCCGCATCCTTCGTTTTAACAATTTTATTCCCTGTTTCATAGCATTATACGTTATTATAACCTCATTAATGTTAAATTTTAACAAAAACTGTTAATTTAAGTTAAATTTAACGTATTTTTGACCATTTTGTAACATATTGCTTTTCAACACATAAGCGGTATCAAATTCTACCCAAATTCTTACCAAATTCTTATCAAGTTTTTGTTAAAATTTATCTCAGTAGAGTATGATAGGGCTCGGGTAGGTTTCGGGTACGGTTTTTGTGCTTCCGGGGTGGGGTGGAGGGTGGCGGCCGACGCGGGAAAGGTGGGACGGATATTGCGCTTCCGGCGGTGCCAAAAACAGTTGTTTGACAGGTGGATAAGGCTGTTTTTAGGCCATTTTTTCAGAAAACTCTACCGAAAGAGTACTATTTATCGGCGAATAGTTTTTTCTGATTTTCAGGCAGATAATAATGTTCCGGCAGAAGACTCGTTTTTTATTTTTTGGTTTTTGACTGCGGAACAGATTATTTTTCATATTTTTGCAATTTTTAAAACTGTTTTAGTCGATAAAAAATTTATTATAATATGAAGAAATTTTTACTGAGCATTCTTTTTGCTTTTGCTTTCTTTGCCGCCAATGTGGCTCTGGCACAGCAGGATTATATATTCTATAATGGCAACGATGGTTATCTTATCAACAATAACGGTAGTCCGGGGGTTAGCACTACGTTTACAAAAAGTGCTATCTGGGTAGCCTCAGGAGCATTAGGTAACACTAATAGAACGATATATTCCTACACTAATACCGCACAATATATGCGGGGAGGTACAAATACAGATTTATCATTAGGTAATGGTACAGGAAATGCTGCAACTCGATGGAGGATGACTAATAATTTCTTGAATTATTATAATCAAAATTATGGCTATGTTAAATACGATAATGGACTAACTTGCGGTAACAATACAGGAAACCGCTTTACCCCGTATGCCATCACCATCAGAAACGAGGCTGCCGAGAATCCGACAATAAGCATTGCTGCTTCCAGCAGCTTGAGTAATGGCGGCATACAGCTTACGCCTTCCATCACTGGCACCTATAGGCCTGCATATTCTTACGCCACGGTGAGGAACTACAACAATACCACCACCCAGACCTACTACTGGACCAGCACGACCGAGGCAACTACCACACAGCCCGTCATCAGCGACTGGAGCGATGCCACGCTGAACTGGGATGTCACCACGGGCGGCGCTTATGCCACGGTCAACAGCGACGGCCTTGTGACCATCACCGACAACCCGACGGGCAACATCGTGGTACGGCTTACTGTCAGCAAGGGCGGCTACAGCGGCAACACGAGCATTACCCTGACGCGCGCTGCCGATGCAGCAGGCACACAGATTATAACTGAAATTTCGCAGCCTACAATTAACCCTGTGTCGGCAGCTCTCTATTATAACGAGGGTAGTCAGACGTTCACCACGTCGGCAACTGCGACGCGTTCGGAATTAAGCGTTCCGGCACATACCACCCTTAGCGCAAGCGGCAATACCTACTATTACTATAACGGCAACCTATATGCCAGCGCAGGCGACTTCGGCACTCCGACGATTACCTATCCTGAGGTTACCATCAGCTGGGCTCTCAGCGGCGATGCAGCCAGCTACCTGACACGCACTCCGGCTACAGGCACCAGCACCTCGGTGACGCATACCTCTCAGTCGCCCTCGGACCTTACGGCTACGCTGACCGTTACGGCTTCGGCAGCCGGTGCTGCCAGCAAAACGGCTACGGCAACCATAACGGCTTATGGACCGATGGAGGCGCCAACCATTTCGCGTACCGGCAATAGCATTAGCTTGGCAACAGCAAGCGCGGGCGCTACCATTTACTATACCACCGACGGCAGCACGCCGACAGCCGACAACGGCACAGCATATGCCGGTCCTTTCGACCTTGTGACAAGCCCTACGACGGTGAAGGCTATAGCTATACGCGACGGACACAGCTCGACGGTAACCGACGAAAGCTTCTCCATTATTCTGGCAGCACCGACAATAAGTGTGAGCAATACTGGTTTGGCAACAATCACTGCCGATGATGGTGCCACAATCCACTACACTACCGATGGCAGTACCCCAACGGCCGAATCGGCCATCTACTCGTCGGCCGTGCAACTTACCAATCCGCAAACTATCAAAGCCATTGCCGTCAGAACGGGCTATACCACATCGGACGTGTCAATGGGCGACTATATCATCACAGGTGTTAGCGGCAACACGGTCATCCTCGATGACCGCGAGGACCACACGTGGACCTATTACAGTGAGGAGAAGCCCGATGCGGACTATCCTGATGAGCTGCGATCGCCCAATCCGCGCAATGTGAAGATTACCTATCGGGCGGTGCATTCCGATGACAGCAAGCCTTATCAGCGTAATGGCACGGCGATTGAAGGCGCCTCTGCTGTCGCGGTGTCGGTCACGGAATTGGAAAACGAGTTTGTCTATTACAAGACCATAGAGCAATACGCGTGGGGGCTCGACCATAACGGCAACGGCAGTGAAAGCCGCTGGTTGACAGGCGAGTATGCTTATAGGCTTATCTTCAATCCCTTCCAGAAGCGTCCGGCAACGGGTACTGGAAACAGTAAGACGTATTACGGCTTTGACGGCTGGAAAATCGTCAGTGGAGGAGAATACATTGGTCAAACCAATGGCACTGTGCTTAATGCAGATGCTTTGGTCAATTTCAGCAATTTTGATACATACATAGCTAATGGCATTTCGGCCGAAATCGTCTTTGAAGCTCAGTGGACGACAGCTACGGTGACTGCTCTTGATGCAAACGTTACGAATAGTAATGTCCCTGCCGGGACCAGCTGTGAAACAAACTTTGTTGTTCTTTCGGGAGCTGGCCTGACCGTGAGTGGAGTGGAAAAGCCAGTCACCATTTTGGGCTGTTATCCTGACGGTACGGGAGCTACAGGAGCGAGACTTGGTGATGTCACCGGCAGCGGCTACGATTTGAAGATAGAGAGCATCAACTTGGGCAACGCTGGCAATGATTTCACTGCCAACACGGGTTGGCTTATCGTGGGGCGCGGCTGTACGGGCAACGTGCGTCGCGTGATTGGCAATATCGGGCAGATAAAGATTCGCATTGAGAGTGGACTGTACAATTTCATCAATCCTATGAGTGGAGGTTCGGCAAACAATGCAAACTATGGACGCATTATTTTCGGCAACGACTATGACAGGGCTACCAACGATGGACTCACTAGCAACGACCAGTACGAGGACAACTCATCTCGTCGCAAATTGAGAGTAATAAATTATGTGTCATTCAATGGCTCTGGAGCTGCAAAAAATTCTAATGACAACCAAGATGAGTGGATGGATATAACAATCAAGAGTGGCTACTATGGTTTTTCGGCCGATTATTCGAAATTCGTATCAGGTTCATTGAATGCAAATAACCAAGACGGTATGGGTTTGGGTATTGGCGGAAACTCCGATGCCTTTAAGGAAGCATATACCACTTATAACAGAGAAAATGAGCAAATAACATACAATTTTACTAATTGGAATGTTGTTAACGAGACTGACTATCGCTGGCAGAAGCTTTTCTCTTTCTATTGTGGCCGTACCCGTGGCGGCAACTCTGGTGGTGTGAACCGCGTGCTGGTCGAAGGTGGCGAGCTGTGCAGCCTTAACGGCGGTGGTTACAAGAACAATCAAAATAATGTAATCTCATATCATCTGCGTGTGAAGGGTGGCTGGATCAAAGGTGCTGTCTACGGCACGGCTTCGGCGTCGCAGACAAGCGCTACCACGAAGCAGGTCATTACCGGTGGCGAAATCAACGGATGGATTGCCGGTGCCTGTAACGGAACTGATGTCAGAATAGAAAATGGTACTAATTATACTGGTGACAATAACGGCAACACTTTTCTATATATAGGAGGAAATGCCGAGGTGCGATCGCATCTTAGAGATGGAAAATACAACAACGCGTGGGGACTGGTAGGCAATGTGGAAGGCGGCAATGTGTTTGCTGCGGGTAGAGGCAATTATGTGGGCGATGCCAATGCGGCGTTGACCTACAGTGGCTCGTCGGACAACACCTATCTGGTTGTTGCCGACAACTCACAAATAGAGCAAAACGTCAGCGGCGGCGGCTATATAGGCATAGCCCATAACAGCCATATTTACCTGATGGGTGGTACCGTTGGCAAGAATGTCTATGGTGGAACGATGACTCCCAGGTCGATAAGCTCGTCTTGGTATGCTCAGACTACCGACATTCGTATGTTTGGCGGCACGGTGAAAGGCGGCATATACGGCGGCCACTATGAGGGTAGCGGCAATGGCGGCAAGATACAGCAGGATGTGTCGGTGGCTGTTTATGGCGGCATCGTTGGCGAAGGCGATACTGGAGATGGTGTATTTGGCGGCGGTTACGGAGCGGGTACTGGTGTTGGCGGCGATGTCAGCGTCACGCTGGGCACTTGCACCGCAGGCGACGTTACGGTCTATGGCGACGTCTATGGCGGCTCGGCTCTGGGTACGGTGAACGATGCCGCGAGCGACAAGACGACGGTAAGCCTCTACAATGGCACCATCTATGGCGGCCTGTACGGCGGCGGCTACGGCCCCGGCGGTGTGGCTGCCAACGTGAACGGCGCAGTGGAGGTTAAGGTGTATGGCGGCAGCGTGCTTTGCTCGACATCCGACCCCGAAGGTGTGGCTGGCTCGGGCAGCGTGTTTGGATGCAACAATGCCGGCGGCGCACCGCAGAGCACCGTGACGGTCGACATCTACAACACCGATCAGCCCGCCAGTGGCTATGCCCTGCACGCTGTGTATGGCGGCGGCAACAAGTCGCCCTACAACAACACTCCCGTGGTGACCATCCACGGCTGCAGCAATAGCATTGAATATGTCTACGGCGGTGGCAACGCCACCGATGTGCGCGGCACTAACGTCACCATCTGGGGCGGTATGATAGGCAATGCCTTCGGCGGCGGCAACGGTGCCGGAGCCGGCAACCCCGGTGCCAACATCACAGCCAACGGCACCAATCTTGTAATACACGGCGGTACGATAGGCTCTGTCTTTGGCGGCAGCAACGAGAGGGGAAAAATAAGCAGCAGCGTAAATGTCACCATCAGCGGCGCACGTGAGCTTGGCGAAGACCCCTGCACCCGCACTGCCTATACGGAGTGCCCGATGGAAATCAACGAGATGTACAGCGGCGGCAACAAGGCTGAACTCAGGGATATGGGTGGTAACTGGATTGCTCCGGGCAATATCAATGTTTCCACCGACTGTTCTACCAAGATCAATTATCTGTTTGGTGGTGCCAGAATGGCTGATTACGGTGGAGGCGACATAACCCTTACCGTTAACGGCGGCGTATACAGGCAGATATTCGGCGGCAACAACCTGGATGGAGAGATCAGCGGCAATGTCACCGTGAACTTCCTTGGCGGAAAAGCCGAAGATATCTTTGGCGGCAACAATATGGGCGGTACCGTGCTGGGAACGATAACCGTAAATATCGACAGCACGGAGAACACCTGTACTCCTGACTTCTATGTCGAGAACGTCTACGGTGGCGGCAACCAGGCTCCCTACAGCCACGCTGCGGGCAACTATCCCGAGGTGAATGTCAAAAACGGCACGGTGCAGCAGGATGTCTATGGCGGCGGCCTCGGCGCGGGAGCCACGGTGACGGGCTCGCCCAAGGTGACCGTCGGTGTGAGCGACACGGGCAAGAAGGCCCTGGTGCTTGGCAACGTCTTTGGCGGCGGCAACGCTGCGGCAGTCAGCGGCGACACGCGCGTGAATATAATGTATAACACGTATATCAAAGGCAATGTCTATGGCGGCGGCAACGCCGCTCCCGTCAGCGGCAACACGAAGGTTGTCGTCGGAGAGTGACACTGACAAAAAGAGGCGGTGCCGATGGCGCCGCCTCTTTTTTTTAAAAGGGAGTTAAAGGGGGAGTTAAAAAGGGAGTAATAAAAGGGAGTTAAAGAGGACAATACATTTTGCGACAATGTTGTAAACAAACGTATTGTCCATTTTAACTTCCTATTTAACTTCCATTTTAACTTCCTAAAAAAGCTATCCGACGTTTACTCCGGCGGTGACGAGCTGGCTGGGGGTGATGAGCACCAGGCGGCCGTCCTTGTCTTCGGCGCTGAGGATCATTCCCTGGCTTTCGACACCTTTGAGCTTGCGCGGGGCGAAGTTGGCGATGAAGCAGACCTGCATTCCGACGAGCTTCTCGGGCTCGGGATAGAATTTGGCGATGCCGCTGACGATGGTGCGGCCGCCCATACCGTCGTCGATCTTGAACTGGAGCAGCTTGTCGGCCTTGGGCACCTTGCTGCATTCGAGGACGGTGCCGACGCGGATGTCGACCTTGCCGAAGTCGTCGAAGGCCACGGTGGGCTTGACGGCGGCGGGCTGCCAGGCGTTGAGCTCGTTCTGGCGCTTGGTTTCGAGCAGGCGGTTGACTTGTGCTTCGATGGCGGCATCCTCGATTTTCTCGAAGAGCAGTTCGGGCTGCTCGAGCTGTGTGCCTTCGGCGAGGAGGTTGGCGCGGCCGGCGTCGCGCCAGCCGAGGGCCTGCAGGTTGAGCATACGGTGCATCTTGTCGGCCGTGAAGGGGATGAAGGGGGCGCAGACGACGGCGAGGTTGGCGCAGATCTGCAGCGCCAGGTTGAGGACCGTGGCGGTGCGCTCGGGGTCGGTCTTGAAGAGCTTCCAGGGCTCGGTCTCGGTGAGGTACTTGTTGCCGAGGCGGGCCAGGTTCATCATCTCGGCGAGGGCTTCGCGGAAGCGGTAGGTCTCGATGCTGCGGCCTATGCGCTCGGGGAAGGTGGCCAATTCGCGGATAACATCGTTCTCCGTTTGCTGTTCTCCGTTCTCCGTTCTTTTCGGCACGCGTCCTTCGAAGAACTTGTGGGTCAGCACGACTGTGCGGTTGACGAAGTTGCCGAGGATGGCGACGAGCTCGGAGTTGTTCTTGAGCTGGAAGTCTTTCCAGGTGAAGTCGTTGTCCTTGGTTTCGGGTGCGTTGCTGCAGAGGGTGTAGCGCAGCACGTCCTGCTTGCCGGGGAAGTCTTTCAGATATTCGTGCAGCCATACGGCCCAGTTGCGGCTGGTGCTGATCTTTTCGCCCTCGAGGTTGAGGAACTCGTTAGCGGGCACGTTGTCGGGCAGGATGTAGCTGCCGTCGGCGTGGAGCATCGAGGGGAAGATTATGCAGTGGAAGACGATGTTGTCTTTGCCGATGAAGTGTACGAGCTTGGTGTCCTGCGATTTCCACCATTTCTCCCAGTCGTCGCCCTTGAGCTGCTTGGTGAAGGAGATGTAGCCGATGGGTGCGTCGAACCAGACGTAGAGCACCTTGCCGTCGGCGCCTTGGATGGGCACCTTGACGCCCCAGTCGAGGTCGCGCGTGACGGCGCGGGGCTGCAGGCCGGCGTCGATCCACGACTTGCACTGGCCGTAGACGTTGGTCTTCCAGTCGTCGCGGTGGCTTTCGAGTATCCACTGGCGCAGCCAGGGCTCGTCCTGGTCGAGGGGCAGGAACCAGTGCTTGGTTTCTTTCAGCACCGGCTTGGCGCCGCTGAGGGCGGATTTGGGGTTGATGAGGTCGGTGGCGTTGAGGCTGGTGCCGCAGGCTTCGCACTGGTCGCCGTAGGCGTGCTCGTTGCCGCAATGGGGGCAGGTGCCGGTGATGTAGCGGTCGGCGAGGAACTGGTGGGCCTCTTCGTCGTAGTATTGCATCGAGGTTTTCTCGACGAACTTGCCTTCTTTATAAAGCTTTTCGAAGTATGCCGCTGCGGTCTCGTGGTGCTCCTTGCTGCTGGTGCGGCTGTAGATGTCGAACGAGATGCCGAGCTCGGCGAAGGAGTCTTTGATAATCTTGTGGTAGCGGTCGACGATGTCCTGTGGCGTGACGCCCTCTTTGCGGGCCTTGATGGTGATGGGCACGCCGTGCTCGTCGCTGCCGCCGATGAACATAACGTCCTCACCCTGGGCGCGCAGGTAGCGCACGTAGATGTCGGCCGGGACATAGACGCCGGCGAGGTGTCCGATGTGGACGGGGCCGTTGGCGTAGGGCAGGGCGGAGGTTACGGTGTAGCGTTTGAATTTTTGGTCTTTCTCGGTGTAGGTCATATATTTATGTTTTTTTGATTTCGTTTTTCAGCGGTTATCCCAGTTTTGCGAGCAGTTCTGCTTTCTCTTTTCTCAGTTTTTCGAGCTGGCCTTCGATGAAGTCTTCGCTGTATTTGCTGTCGCTGAAGCCGTTGCCGCGGGCTATGTACTCGGGGCTGTCGAGGTCGCTGTCGAGCTCTTCGTAGTTGGCGATGGCGCGGTCCAGTTTCTCAATTTGAGCTAATATTTCGTTGCGGGGGGTCATTGGTTCTTTTTGTTAGGCGGATTAGGCAGATTAGGCGGATTAGGCAGATTAGGCAGGTTAGGCAGATTATTTGTATCTGAAGTTAAAGTTAAGGTTAAAGTTCGAGTTTTATATCAAGGTGAATATCAAATCCGTGGCCTTGGACGTCGAGGCTTTTGGGTGAGGCGTTGAGGCCGGAGGCGTAGATGCGATGGCGCGGGGCTTCGCTGTCCCATACCACTTCTATCTCCATAGAATAGGGGTCGTAGCGGGTTATGAATCCGCCTTCGACCTTCCACCGCACTTCGCTGACGCCATCTTTGTCGATATAGAATAGTCGCGGGTTGGCGGGGTCGTTGGTGATGACGGGCGTTTCGCCAGCTATCTCCTTGAAGAAGAAGGTGGTCATACGGCTGCGGATGATGGCCACGTTCTGTGGGTTCCAGGTGCCGTCGGAGTGGCGCTGCAGCGAGTGGCCCTCGCCGGGGAAGGTGTGGATTTCGCTGACGAGGCCGAGTTCGCGGGCGCGCTTGTCGATGGGCAGCGAGCCGTACATACGGTCGAACATCCGTTTGCCGAGCTTGATGCTCATATCGTTGAAGGGGTAGCCGTTGTCGTAGGGCACCACCTGGTCGGCGTCGCCGTGGAAGGAGATGATGTCGGTATGGCTGTTTTTCAGCATATTGAGGCTTGTGACGGCTCCCCACATATTGGCCAGGGCCTTGATGTGGAAGGTGGCGCGGCTGCTGTTGCCGCTGGCGTTGATGGCACCGAGGTCGCGCCAACGGCGGTTGTTGACGTACTTGGGTCGGTCGTCGTCGCGCATAAAGGCCAGGTTGAGGGCCGTGATGGCTCCTGCGCTGGCGCCGCCGACGAAGATGAGGCTGGTGTCGATGCCGTAGGTGCCGGCGTGGTCGACGAGGTAGCGCATAGCGGCGTGAGCATCCTGAAGGGCCATATAGCCGGTGCGCGCGATTTCGCCTTTGGAGGGCAGGAAGCCGAGACGGTAGTTGATGCTGACGGCGACGTAGCCCATCGAGGCGAAGTGGCGGCAGAGGGTCGACATCAGGCTGTCGCGCTTGTCGCCGACATAGAATCCGCCACCGTGGATGAGCATCAACAGGGGTAGCTCGTACTTTTCAACATTTTCGATGTCAGGCTGATAGATGTCCATACGAAGCGACTGCGTGGTGCGGACGATGCTGTTGAAGATGCCGTCGGAGAGGATTTCGAGGTAGCTCATCTCTTCGGTGCCGGGCATCGTGCACCAGTAGCCGAGTGCCTGACCGTATTCGACGTCGCGTGTGACCTTGACGTTGCGGTGGGGGATGCAGTAGGTGGAGTCGTTGACGAGCTGGAATTCGGGCTCCTGATAGAGGTAGACGATGGCTTCCTGGCGCTGTTTTTTCCAGTGGGCGTCGCGTGTGAATTCTTTGCGCTCGACGCAGTCGCTGCCTGCAACGAGCTGATAGTAATGTCCTTTGAGCTGCCCGTCGTCGATGCTGTCGACAACGACGAAGCAAGTGTCGTGACCGACGATAACCTTGTAGAGTACGCCTGTATCGGGCGTGTAGTCGCCTTCGAGGATGTAGGGCAGCTCGGGGATGTCGGTGGCCGTCTGGCGTGCATCGCCGCTGGTGTCGGTGACGCCGCCTTTGCATCCGGCAAGGAGCAGGAGAAGAGCGAGGGGCAGTAGTTTTAGTGAATTGGGCATAGGGATTCTTTTAGGCGGATTAGGCAAATTGGGCGAATTAGGTGGTTTTTTCAATTTTCAATTATAAGGGTTGCGCTGACGTTCCAGTGGCTGAAGCCGCCTTCCATAGGCTTGCCCTGCGGGATGGCGATGGTGAGGGTGTGGTTGCCGGGCTTGAGGCCTGTGAGGTCGAAGTAGACGGGCTGCGTGGCTGTTCCGGGGCACCAGCCGCTGCGGCTGAGGTCGCTGCTGGAGAGGCCGTTCCAGAAGTTGCCGCTGACGGGGTTCCACTCGCGGTAGCGGCCGCAGTCGCAACGCCAGGGGGTGTGGCTGAAACGCTTTTGGCCGTCGATGAAGATTTCGTTTTCCTTGGGATTGAATTCGTCGCCACCGCCCCAGCCGCCGTGGCCGGTGCTGATGTAACGTAGGGTGGTCTGCTGATTGCTGTCGGCGATCCAGAAGGTAACGGTCAGGCTGTCGGTGCCGAAGATGCGGCCATAGTTCTGGCCTGCCATCTCGAGGACGTTGCAGGTGTTGACAAGCGGCTCGACGATGTGTTTGCCGTTGGATTCGAGTGTCCACTCATAATCATTGGGATAGGATTTGATGTCGAGGCTGACGATGTGTCCGCCACCGTCGTAGTTGCCAATGAAACAGCCGATCCACACTTCGCCTTCGAGCAGTGGCTTCAGGTCGGTAACTTCTTGTTTGTAAAAGGTTTCGTCATTCCATTCTAGGCCGTCAATGCGGACACGGTCGTTGAATTTGCCAACGCCGAAGGGGGTGAAGAAACGCATCAGCTCCACGGGAGGGTAATAAGGGCCAGGGTTGAAACTGCTGGTGGGTTGATAATAAGCGGTGTATTTTTGCATCTGACTGATTCCTGGAACGATACCCTGATAGCGTTCGCCGTTTTTGCCTGTGACAGTGGGCAGCGAATCGGGATGGTAGAGGATGGCGTCAAGGAATGTGGGATGCATTTTTCCTGCGTTGGGAATGACGAAGACGCTGCCGGTGCGGTCGTAGGCATCGCCGTTGCTGCGCTGGCGCAGCTCGACGAAGGTCTGGTAGTGTGCAGGCAGCTTTGGCAGTTTTATGCGCTTCAGAATCAGCGTGCCGCCGGCGTAGTGGAGCGTTGTGTCGAAGGGTATGTCGATGAGTGTGGGCTTCTCTTTGCCCCAGCATATCTGCTCGTCCTCGAAGACGTGGGTGGTTATGACCATCCGTTCGCGCTTGATGTTGCTTATCTCGCGGCCGGTTTTGCGGATGCCGCTGGGCTGCAGTAGTTTGGAGTCGATATTTTTATCAGAAATGATGTCGCCGAGTTCAATCTGAACAAGTCCGTTGCGTATCATCTGCTTGAGCGTGCCCTTGAATTTGCCGTAGTAGGGCAGGGGGTTGATATTGGCTTTACTTTTGGTGCTGAAGAGCAGTTCGATGCGGTTGCTGTTGATGTTGGTAACGTAGCGTGTAGTCTTGGAATCAACGATTTGCGTGTCCCATTTGATGTCGTTGCGCGATTGGGTAGAGACGGCGCAGTAGGTGCTGTCGGGATAGCGATAGTGGTAGTAGATGCTGTCGTTGGATTGGTCGACCAGGGTCCATTCGTCGGCGAAGCCGGGGATGGGGTTTTTCTCTGTGTTGATTTGGCGTATAATGAGTTTGTTTGCGACCTGCGAGACAGTCATTTTTGAGGTGTCGCGGCGGTCGCTGTCGTATTCATAGCTGTTGTAGTTATATACCGTCGCGACTCTTTGCGCGCGTGCGGGGATAATAAGAAAGAGCAAAAATACACTCAATATGAAAAAGATACGCTTCATTGGCCGATGGATATATAGTCTACAAAAATACAAAACAAAAGCGGAACGGCAAAATTTATTTTTTGCCGTTCCGCTTTGGTAAGCTAAGCAAGGGAATTGTTTATTCGGCTTTTGCCTCTTCGGTCTGCTCTGTGTTGGCTTCTTTGTTCGGATCTTCGAGGTCAACTTTGCCGGCGTTGTTCAGCAGGTTGTACCACAGCAGCACTTTCTTGACGTCGCTGGCGTGGACGTGCTCGGTGTCGTAGTTGGGCAGCACCTCTTTGAAGTAGGCGAAGAGGTCGGCGTTGGCGGTTTTCTTGATGTCGAAGGTGATGCTTTTGCCTTCCTCTTTGCGGAAGATGTTCTGGAACACTTCAAGAAGGGGTTTCTCTTCGTCGGTGGTGAAGATGCTGATTTCGCTCAACGAGCTGATTCTATCTGATTTAAATACGGGGCAACGGCGTTTGTCGGCCAGCGACTCGACGATGGCTCCGCTCTTGGTTTGCGATACGAGTTCGTAAATGTCCGGTTTGCCGGAAACTACTAAGATTTTACTTAAGTCCATTGTTTCTGTTTTGTGTGTGATGATTTAATGCGTTTGTAACGATGTTTGTCGTCAAAAATTATTTTGCTATTAGAAATTAAGAATTTTTAGAATTTTTTTTTGTGGAAACCGATGAGGCCGTCGATAGGGTCGGCGACGACAGTTCCGACCTCTATACCATAGTCTGTCAGTGTCTTTCTAAGTCCTGATTCTATGGCTTTTGCGAAGCCTCCAATGATGTCGATGTGGCAGCAATGGGTTTGCATTATCAGGTCGCCGAGCCGGGCACTATGCCATTGGTCTACAACATACCAGATGTTGTTTTCGCGTTCCATCAGGTCGATGTGGTCTGTGGCGAAGCGGGCCAATGATGCCAGAAATCTGTTGGCATTGGGCTTGTTGTAGATTCGGTCGATCCACTCTTCGTAGCTGTAGGGATAGGCCTCGCGGAACAGGGTGGCTATGTCTTCGGGCATCTTGCCGGTCAGGTAGTCGGTCAGCAGCATACGGCCCATATAGTTTGCCGACCCTTCGTCGCCAAGGATGTAGCCTAAACTGACTGACTTAGCAGCAATCTTCTCGCCATCGTAGTAGCAGACATTGCTCCCGGTTCCCAGAATTCCTACCAGTGTGGCTTTGTTGTCGCTAACGGCTCGGCAGGCACCAAGCATATCGGTTTCGACAGTGACCTGTGTGGCGCTGAACTCTTTTTCAAGTAGTTTCTGCATCCGGTTTTGCTGCAATTTGTTGCCGCATCCGGCGCCATAAAAATAAATTCGGGATGGGATGTCGCTGTCAAAAAGATGCTTGCGTACGGTCTGGCAAACGTTATGCACCTGTTCGTCCGTTACGAACAAGGGATTGAGACCTTCGGTAACTATTTTGGTACCAGTCTCTACCACAGCCCAGGTGGTCTTGGTGCTTCCGCTGTCGGCGACAAGAATCATATTATGCCGATAATGTCGTTGATGTCGTTGATTCTATGACGCTTGCAGTAGTCTTCGAGGCCGTCGATTATTTTCATCGTCACTGCAGGGTCGATGAAGTTGGCGGTGCCTACCTGCACGGCTTTGGCTCCGGCCATCAGGAATTCGAGTGCATCGGCAGCCGAAGCGATGCCGCCCAGTCCGATGACGGGGATGTTGACGGCGTGTGCCACTTGCCATACCATTCTGACAGCCACAGGTTTGACGGCAGGACCCGACAGGCCGCCGGTGATGGTGCTAAGGTAGGGGCGCTGCTTCTCGACATCGATGGCCATACCCAGCAGGGTGTTGATGAGGCTTACGCTGTCGGCGCCGGCGCCTTCGACGGCTTTGGCAATCTCGACGATGTTGGTAACGTTGGGAGTGAGCTTTACTATCAGTGTTTTATGATAGATCTTGCGCACCTCGCTGACTACCTGCGCTGCCATTTCGGGGTTGACGCCAAAGCCCATACCGCCCTTTTTGACATTGGGGCAGCTGATGTTTAGCTCGATGGCTGGTATGTTGTCCAATTCGTCAACCATAGCCGCCGTCTTGCAGTATTCTTCGATAGAAGAGCCGCTGACGTTGACAATGATATTTGTGTCTAAATCCTTGATTCTATGATATACTTCTTTGCAGAAGGTCTCTACTCCGACATTCTGAAGTCCCACGGCGTTGAGCATTCCCGACGGCGTTTCTGCCATACGAGGGTAGGGGTTACCCTGACGGCGTTCGCCGGTGGTGCCTTTGACGATGATGCCGCCCAGCCGGTTGAGGTCGACGAAGTCGGCAAACTCCTCGCCATAACCGAATGTGCCCGAGGCAGTCATTACGGGGTTTTTAAGAGTAAGGTTATGTATCTTGGTTTCAAGCATATCTGTTATTTGTTTATCCAGTTAGTAAGACGTTTTGCATTGAACACGGGACCCTCTTTGCAGACGCATTTGTGTCCCTCGTCGCTGTCGACGACGCAGCAGAGGCAGGCTCCGATGCCGCAGGCCATCATATTTTCGAGCGACACTTCGCATTCGATGTCGTTCTGCATCGCATAGCGTGCTACAGCCTTCATCATCGGCGTGGGTCCGCAGGTATAGATGCGGTCGTAAGTACTTGTGAACAAACTATGTTGCGTTACCATTCCCTTTTCACCAAGTGAGCCGTCCTCGGTGGCAAAGCCCACGGTTCCGTAGGGTTCGAATTCTTTCTGTACGGGTATGAGGCTTGCGGTTCGTCCGCCAAGGAGTATGGTTGGACGTATGCCTTTGGAAGCAAAGCATTTGCTGAGATGGAGCAGAGGCGCAATACCGGCACCGCCACCTACAAGCAGAACGTTTTTGCCTTCCAGGCTGAAACCGTGTCCAAGAGGATAAACGAGGTTGAGCTTATCGCCGACATTGAGCGCAGCCAGCGTCCGCGTGCCTTTGCCGACGACCTGGACCAGCAACGTAAGTGTGTTGTTCTCAGTGTCTACGTCGTGTATCGAAATGGGTCGGCGCAGCATAACCTGCTTGTTGCCGGGCACGTCGACCTCGACAAACTGCCCTGGTTCGATTTCGGGCAGCTGCTCGGGATGCTGGAGCACAAGCGAGAAATACATTTCGTTGTAAACCTGCTTGCCGACAATAGTAAAATCAGTGATATACTTTCTCATAATTAATGTGTTGTATGCAGAGAAGCATTTGTTGTTCTGGGTGCAAAGATACGTAAAACTTTTGGATAAAGAATGCCGTCAGTGTTCGACTCTGCGTATCTCTTTCAGCCTGTGCGTATAAATGTTGAGGCCAGCATTGAAAATGCCTGTTTCGTCGAGACGGTCTTGTCGCACCAATCCCGAAGCGTGGATTATGCTGCCGTCGCCAGCGACAATGCCTACGTGAACGATGCGTCCCTCGTCGTTTGCAAAAAAGGCCAAGTCGCCAGCTGCTGATTCTATGAGTTTTACCTCATTTCCGCATTGCGCTTGCTGTGATGCGTCGCGAGGCAGGTCGATGCCGCAAATCTTGTAGGTCACCTGCACGAGTCCCGAGCAGTCGATGCCCATACTGGTTCGGCCACCCCATAGGTATGGCGCTCCAAGGAATTGACTTGCAATTGCTACAGGCTCCCTTTCGGTGGCTTCAGTGTATTCTTGCGGCATCCATTCGCGCTTGCAATACGCTCCGGCGGGAATCAATGTAGGTATGCCGTCGATTATTGCCTTACTGTTATGGAATGCTATATGGTCTGGATGTGCGAATGTCTTGCTATCAGACAGTTGTTTGTCGCTGACCCATCCTTCGTATCCGTCAAATACTGACCGTACACAATTCCATTCGGGCACCTGTTCCAATACTTCAACGGCATCGCCCAATAGCAGTTGGTTCACCATTTCCGACCTATGGCTTGCATTGGCACGCATAGGCACCGCAGACAGAAAACAGTACTTAATAGTCATAAAACAAACTTGTTATAGTTTTCCCAGCTCTACAGAACGCGTCACGCGTTCCAGCAGGTTGTCCTCCTTGTTGTGCTTGGGGTCGAAGCGTTCCTTCATATTGAATCCGAACATTCGGGCAAAAGTGTTGTAGAACGAGGCCCTGAACTTGCCACGCAGGTCTGCGACAAGGGCGTATGACGTGTTGCCCGTCTCGCGGTCTACCAGTTTCAGCAGCACTTTGCCCTGCGAAAAGGTCAACTTCTCCAGGTCTTCGTAGAAGTCGTCCAAAACCTCCTGCTCTACCTGTTTCACATATTCCTTCTGTTTCTTTGGGCTCATCCCAGCCATTTCTTTTTCAAGTTCCTGCAGGCGCTTGCGGGCCTCTTTGGCGTAGGGAAGCACCTTTTTTACATTGCGTATAAGCTTTTGGTTCTTATGGATTTCCTTTTCAGTAAGCAATGCCCATTTGCGGGCAATGACGATAGGCTTCAGATGTACTAGCGGAATGGTGTCGCCGTCAACTATCGATGCGTAGCTCAGAACCTTGTTGGTCCCGTGATTCTCCTGGGCATTGAGTCTCGGGCATCCGAATCCGAGCAATGCGAGAACCGTTGTGAGCATTATTTTTTTCAGCCTGTACATCTTCAAATATTTCCAACAATAACTCAAAAAGATTTTTTTTCGTATCTTTGCAAAGATAAACAAATGTTAAATATTAGTTAAAAATATTGTTGTTTAAATAATTATACTTTTCAGAAGCAAATTTTTTGTTTTGAGCTTCCTCTTGATAGGAGAATTGCATTATGGCAAAATCAATACAAGACAACAATCATCTCTACAATTTTTTAAGCCCTTTGGTCCAGTTTGGCACACGCTGCCACTACCAGCGGTTCGATGTCCACGGCCTTGACAATCTGCCCACTGACGGGGCCTATATCATTGCCCCCTGCCATCAGCAGGCTCTGATGGAGCCTCTGGCGGTGCTCAATTTCGCGCCCAAGCCGCCAGTCTTTCTGGCTCGCGCCGACATTTTCGAGAAACCCGTCTTCCGGGCCATTCTGACCTTCCTCAAGATTCTGCCCGTCTACCGCATCCGCGACGGACAGAGCAACCTCACCAAGAATAACGACATTTTCGACCGTTCGCGCGACGTATTGCTCGACGGTTTCCCGCTTTGCCTGATGGCCGAAGGGCGCCACAACGACCGTCACCATCTGCTGCCGATGGGCAAGGGTATGTTCCGCATCGCAGGCGAAACGCAACTCAAGCTCGGCGACCACCCTCTTTACATTGTCCCGACGGGCATCGATTTCGACGAGTACGAGCGGCCCTACAGCAACCTCGTCGTAAATATCGGCAAACCCATTCCCGTCCAGCCTTTTATGAAGGATTTTCGCGACAACGAACCGCTGGCACTCAACGAGATGCGTACAGCACTTGCGTCGGCCCTCAGTCCGCTGATGCACGACATACGCTGCGAAGAGCACTACGATGAGATATTCACGCTCTGCAATGTGCTCAACCGTGTTGTCCGCAAGCGCGACGGCCTCTCCAACTCGGCCTGGAACCGTTTCCGCGTACGGCAGAAAATCTCGCTTGAGCTCGACCGCCGTGCCGCGCAGGGTGGCGACGGTTTCGATGCCCTTATGGCCGACACTCGCCGCTACCAGCAGCAATGCCGCCAGATGCGCGTGCGCGAGCGTGCCGTGCCCGACCACTGGAGCCTGCCGCTTACGCTGCTGGCCCTGCTGCCCGTCGTGCTGCTTGCTGCCGGCGTGTGCTGCATCCCTGCCGTCAGGTGGCTGTTCCTTTTCTGGCTGGTGTGCTATCCCATCCCCTTCTTGCCGACCCATCTCATAACACGGCGACTCATAGCCGACAGCCAGTTCCGCAGCTCGGTGAACTTCGGCATACGATTCATCCTGTCAATAATTTACGCCTTTGTAATCGGTATTCTGATGGCCTGCAATGGCGGTATGTGGATGAGCCGCCTGGCCGACCTTGGTGCCTGGTGGGGGCTTATTGCCGTGGGCGTTGTCCATCTGGGTGCCATCCTGGCAGGTCCTACGGTCAACGCGCTCAAAGCCATAGGCCGCAACTTGCGCTATTGGTGGCTGTGCGCCGTCAAAAGCCGCAAGATGAAAGCCCTTGTCGAGAGCTATCGCAAGCTTGTCGCCTCATTCTAAAAAGATTGGCTCTTCGTCGCTTGCTTCTGGCGTAGTGTAGTGGAATTCGGTTTCGGGAAACAGTTCCTTGAGTTGCTCGATGCCTTCGGCCACCTCGTTCCAGCGGCCCCAGCAGTGCATAGGGTAGAAGTGGCCCGTGCGCACTTGCTGCAGCCATTGGCAGGCTCCGCGCAGCATTTCGCTGCCCAGACGCGGGTCGACGGGAAACATAGCATAGTTCACCGACTTGTTTATCGCCCTCACTTCGCGCAGGTTGGACAGGAACATACCCTCCATCTCGTCCAGCGAGCAGCGTATGTGTTCCTCGTCGTTCTCGGGGAAATACCAGTTGTTGTTGTCGCCGGCGTGGTAGATGGTGGTGCCGTCGGGCAGTGTCACCAGCGATGCGATGCCCACATCGGTCGAACGCAACGCGTTGAGGTGCAGCAGCTCATCCTCATAGAAGTCCGCCGGACGCAGCACTGCCGTGGCCACGGGCGGCTTGATGCGGCGCCGTTTCGAAGTGTCGTAGGACACCAGCAGGCGCGCTCCCGCAAATTCGGTGATTTCCGGGTTGAAATGGTCCTCGTGGAAGTGCGATACGATAAAGTACAATTGCTTGTCGCTCAACGTGTCGATAAGGGCGTGCAGCCGCATATTGCGGCTGTCCTTCCAGTAGTCGTAGACCAGCAGGGCATCGTCGGTTTCGACGGCGAAGCAGCTATGATAGATGTAATGGACATTAATCACTTCGTGTCAATCCTCCTTTTTGCCGCCTATGGCTTCTGAAACGTTGATGACATAGTCGCCCAGTTTCTCGTACAGGGCGTAGAGGCCACTGTAGGCGTTGCCGATGGCGTAGTCGTAGATGCCAAGTTTCAGGGCATCAAGGTGCTGCGCCCGCAGCAGGTCGCGGTAGGCGTTGATGTCGTGCTCGGCGGCGTAGGCGGCATCAAGGTCTATGTTATCATAGTCTTTCAAGTTGCGGTCCATAATGTCGAGGGCCTTCTGCACCAGCTCGCTCATATGCGTCAGGTTGGCGTTCAGGCTGGCGTCGAAGTGTACGGCGTCCTCACGTTTGCTCTTGCGCGTCATAGCGATCTGGAACACAGCGTCGCCAATGCTCTCAAGGTTGTCGATGATGCGCAGCATCGTGCTGATGCGCTCCGAGGTATGCTGGCTGACGTCGCCGCTGCCCACGCGGGTCAGGAACTTGGTGATTTCCTGCTCCATACGGTCGGTTATGCCCTCATATTTTGCTATGCGCTGCATTATGGCCTCGAATTCGTCCTCGTTTTTGGCCGTGCGCAGGCCGGGCAGGAAGGTGTACATACGCAGCACGCGCTGCGAGAAAACCTCGATCTCGCTCTTGGCCGACTGCAGGTTCAGCTCGGCGGTGCTCAACAGGTTGGGCTCCAGATAGGTGAGACGGAACTCCTCCTCGCCGTCCTCTTCCTTCTCGGGTACAAGCCATTCCACAATTTTTACTATCTGCGGGATGAAGAAAGCAAGGATGATGGTGGTCACCACATTGAACAGCGTGTGGAAGACCGTGATGGCCAGCGGAATAAGCGGAATGTTGGGCAACAGCGCGTCAAGCCACTCGCTGACGGCCATCACCGCGTTGCAGATGGGGTAGAAGGGAATAAGGAATATGATGGCTCCGGCCACGTTGAACACCAGGTGCGCACGGGCGGTGCGCTTGCCGGTGGTGCCGGTGGTCATTGCCACCACCTGCGCCGTCAGCGTGGTGCCCAGGTTCTGGCCTATCACCAGCGCCATCGACGTGGGGAAATCGATCCATCCCTGGCTGGCCATCAGCAGTATGACGGCAGTCATTGCCGACGACGTCTGCAGGATGATGCACAGTATGGCTCCAACGACGATGAAAAGCAGTATCGACCAGTAGCCCCACTGCCCCCACGAGGCTATGGTGTGGGCCACATTCTCGTTCAGCGGCGGCACCGAGTCGCCCATCAGGCCCAGACCCAAAATCAGCAGCGAAAGGCCCATAATGGTCTGGCCGAGGTACTGCATCTTGCTCTTTTTGCTGAAGATAAAGAACAGGCTTATGGCCGCGATGACCATAGGCATAAAGGGCACAGCCTCTTCGGCGCCGCTGCCGCCCAGGCCGAAGAGGGTGATGATCCACGCCGTGACGGTGGTGCCGATGTTGGCACCCATCACCACGGCGATGGCTCCGGCCAACGTCAGCAGGCCTGCGCCGGCAAAGCCCACGGCCATAACCGTAGTGGCCGTCGAACTCTGTATGATTGCCGTGACGCCAGTGCCGGCCAGGATGCCGCTCAACGGCTTGCCGGTAATCCGCGTGAGGATGTGGCGCAGCTTCGAACCTGCGTATTTCTGAAGACCTTCGCTCATCAGCTTCATAGCAAACAAAAAGATTGCCAGTGCGCCTGCAAGGTCCAAAATGATGACAGCTATATCCCAAAAATTCATATTCAAGATGTTGATTTGATTGTATATACCGTGCTTCCCGCCTGCTTGGGGGAATATGCAAAGTTACACATTTCCCCGTAAACGCGGCCGAAAAATGCTAAAATTTTGTTAAAATTAATATTCCGCGTCCGCTAAAATTAATATTCCCTGTCCGCAAATATTGGCTGCCGTCCGGACCCGATGCCGCTTTCCTGTGCCGCAAAAGCCGCGAAAGCCCCCTTTAGTGGGTCGAAATTTTAACATTTTGGCCGTCGAAAAAAAGTAAAAAAACCGCAAAAAACGGCCAAAAATCGCATTTTGCAACCAGTTGATTCTCAAGACCAATTTCCTATCAAAGTTCACCCAAATTCTTACCATATTTTTACCATATTTCAGTATGGTGGACTTTGACTGGTCTGTGGCAAATGTTAAAATGGTTTTTCGCCTTGCGAAGGGCGCGCTGGTCTAGGTGAGGTGGAAATAAAACGAAGGCGCAGGCCACGGCCTGCGCCTTCGTTTCGAAGCCTTTGTGCCGGGCCGGGCCCTGCACGGTGCTGTCAGGCTTTTTTCTTGGCCGCCTTGCGCCCTTTTGCGCCCTTGGCGGCTTTGCTGCCGCTGGAGCGGCCGCCCTTGGCGGGCTTTGCTGCCTTGTGGGCTTTGTCGTTGCGTGCCGCCTTGCCGCCCTTGTGGGCTTTGGCGCTGCGGTCGGTGTCGGGGGCTGCCGGATTGTCGTCGTTTTCAACCAGTTCGAAGTCGATCAGCTTCTTCATCATATCGACGTTCTTGACGCGTATGCGCACGGGGTCGCCCAGCTTGTAGCATTTGCCGTAGCGGCGGCCGATGACCTGGTAGTTGTCCTCGTCGAGCATATAGTAGTCGCCCTTCAGCGAGCCGATGGCTATCATACCCTCGCACTTGTTGCCCTCGATTTCGGCATAGATGCCCCACTTGCTGACGCCCGAGATGTTGGCGTCGAACACCTGTCCCAGCTTGTCGCTCAGGTATTCGGCCTGCTTGTACTTGACGCTGGCGCGCTCGGCGTCGGCGGCGCGTTTTTCCATCAGCGAGCAGTGCTTGCAGTATTCCTCGTATTCGTCGGCGCTGACGCTGTTGCCGCCGTCGAGGTAGCGCTCCAGCAGGCGGTGCACCATCAGGTCGGGATAGCGGCGTATGGGCGACGTGAAGTGGGTGTAGAAGGGGAATGCCAGGCCGTAGTGGCCGATGTTCTGTGTCGAATAGTAGGCTTTGGACATCGTGCGGATGGCGATGTTGTCGATCATATACTCTTCGCCGCGGCCAGCAATCTGCTTGAACAGGCGGTTGTACGAGTCGGCCAGGGCCTTGCGGCTGTTCACCTTCATACGGAAGCCCAGTTTGGTGACAAACTCGACGAAGGTGTTGAGCTTCTCGGGGTTGGGCTCGTCGTGTACACGATAGACGAACGTCTTGGCGCGTTCGGCTTTCTCGCTCTTGGCGGGCTTGGCGCGCTTGCCTACGCTTTCGGCCACGTTGCGGTTGGCCAGCAGCATAAACTCCTCGATCAGCCAGTTGGCCTCTTTCTGCTCCTTGATGTAGACGCCTATGGGTTTGGCGTTCTCGTCAAGCTGGAATTTCACCTCCTGGCTTTCGAAGTTGATGGCTCCTTCCTTGTAGCGTGCGTCGCGCAGGATGGTGGCCAGCTGGTGCAGCTTCAGCATCGCCACTTCGAGCTCGCTTTCCGCTTTCCGCTTTCCGCTTTCCGCTCCCTGCTCTCCGTTCTCTATTATCTCCTGCGCCTCCTCGTAGCAGTAGCGGCGGTCGCTGTTGATGACGGTCTTGCCAAACCAACGGTCGAGCACCTCGGCGCGGTCGTTCATCTCGAAGACGGCGCTGAAGCAGAGCTTGTCCTCGCCGGGGCGCAGCGAGCAGACGCCGTTGCAGAGCCGCTCGGGCAGCATCGGGATGGTGCGGTCGACGAGGTAGACGCTGGTGCCGCGGTCGTAGGCCTCGCGGTCGATGGCGCTGCCGGGCTTGACGTAGTGCGACACGTCGGCAATGTGGACGCCCACTTCGTAGTTGCCGTTTTTCAGCTGCTTGAACGACAGGGCGTCGTCGAAGTCCTTGGCGTCGGCGGGGTCGATGGTGAAGGTCAGCGTCTGGCGAAAGTCGCGGCGGCCTTCGAGTTCTTTCTTGCCGGGTGCTTTGATTTTCTCGGCTTCACTTTCGGCCTCGGCGGGAAAGTCGAGCGGGAAGTCGTATTCGGCCAGGATCGACTGCATCTCGACGTTGTTGTCGCCGGGGCGGCCCAGCCGCTTCACAACGCGGCCCACTGGGTTGTTCATCTGCTCGGGCCAGTCGGTCATCTCGACAACAGCCTTCTCGCCGTCCTCGGCACCGCCCAGGTCGCTGAGCGGAATGAAGATGTCGACCACCATATTGCGGTTGTCGCACACCAGGAAGGCAAACTTCTCCATCTTCTGGATGCGCCCCACGAAGCGGGTCTTGGCGCGCTGCAGTATCTCGACCACCTGCCCCTCGGGCTTGTGCATCTTGCGCTGCGGGAACATCAGCACCTTCACCGTGTCGCCGTGCAGGGCGTGTCGTGTGTAGTTGGGAGCTATCATCACGTCCTCGCGGCCCTCGTCCTGGGGTATGACGTAGGCTTTGCCGGTCTGCTTCATATCGATGGTGCCCACCAGGTAGTTTTTCGGCAGCAGGTCGTCGTTGATGTGCTTGGGGTTGATTTTGTATTTGCCGCGCCCTTCCTCGACCAGTATCTTGTCTTCGGCCATTTCGAATATGGTCATCTGCACCAGCTGGCGCGCTGCCTTGTCGTAGGCTCCCACTTTGGAGGCTATCTGCTTGTAGTTGAAAGCTGTGAATGGTGCGTTGGCAAATATTTTCAGTATCTGTGTTGCAAATTTTTCGTTGGTCATTTTCTGTAATTTTAAAATGGTTTTGATGATGTTTTTAGGTTAATTTTAAATGGTAAATTTATGATGTGTTTATGCTGATGTACAGGTTTTTAGGTTGTTTCTATTCCCGGACTTATGGACTTTCTATTCCCGAATTTGTGGGATTTTTATTCCCGAACTTGTGGACTTTTTATTCCCGAATTTGTGGACTTTTTGTTCCTGATGTTGTGCCAAATGTGGAATGTGCTCCTGTTCATTCCCTGAGGCTTCCTATCGGTATCACCCACACATTGTCCGGGCGCTGGTAGGCATAGTCGCCGTTGGCCGTCAGCACCATCATAAACGCCGGGGCGTGCATCTTTGTGGTGTCGATTTTGTCGCTCAGCCGCTTGAGCGACTTGGCGCCCTCTTCGATCAGCCTGTCGCCGCCCAGCTTCACCTCGACAAGGCCGTAGTGGCCGTTGCGCAGATGCACCACGGCGTCGCACTCCAGCCCGTCGGAGTCGCGATAGTGGTACACCCGTCCATTGTGGGCTTGGGCATAGATGCGCAGGTCGTGGACGGCCATCGTCTCGAACAGCAGCCCGAAGGTGTTCAGGTCGTTGAGCAGGTCCTTGGGCCCCACGCCGAGGGCCGCAGCCGCTATCGACGAGTCGGTAAAGTAGCGCGTGTCCGAGCCGCGGATGGCTGCCTTCGACCGCAGGTTGGGGTTCCACGACGGCATATCCTCGATGACGAAGATGCTGCGCAGTGCCGCCAGGTAGGACGCCAGCGTCTTCTCGTCCATCGTCAGGTCGGTGCCGTCGATGATGTCGGCCCTGATTTTCGACATTGGTGCCGAAGTGCCCTGAAAGCGTGCATACGAGCGCATCAGGCGCCTCGAACGTTCGATGTCGCGCTGTACTCCGTCGGCGCGCGAGATGTCGCTGGTGACGATTGCCTCCAGGTAGTCGTAGGCGCGCTCCAGTGCCGTCGAGGGCTTCTGCATCACGGCGCGCGGCCATCCGCCACGGCATACGAGGTAGGCCACTTCCATCAGTGATTTGTCCATCGTCGGTACATTGCGTGCCGAGCCCGAGAAGAGCGACAGCAGGCTGACGCGCCCCGTCGAGTCGCCCGACTCCCACAGGCTCATCGTGCGCATCTGCATCCTGACGATGCGGCCGGTGCCGGTGTGGTGTATCTTGCTGGTGTCGGCCGGCACTGCCGAGCCGGTCAGTATGAACTGGCCGTCCTCGTTGCGGCGGTCCACCTCGAAGCGCACGGTGTCCCACAGTTTTGGCGCCTCTTGCCACTCGTCGATGAGGCGAGGTGCGGCACCCTCAAGCAGCACCTGCGGGTCGCTGTCGGCAAGCTGCATATTGCGCGCGTGCTGCTTCGGGTCGTTCATATAGAGCGTACTGGCGGCAACTTGCGCTGCCGATGTCGTTTTGCCGCACCACTTAGGACCCTCTATCAGCACTGCTCCCATACCCTCCAGTTTCTGCCTAAGTAATTGGTCGAAAATTCGTTCCTTGTATTCGCTCATTTTTTTCGCTTTTTATTCAAAATGCAAAATTACACAAAATATTTGAAATACAAAAAAATAATTTATCCAATTCCCGAATTTGTGGAGTTTCTATTCCCGAACTTGTGGACTTTCTGTTCCTGAATTTGAGGATTATTCGTTCCCGAATTTGTGGACTTTTCATTCTCGATTTTGTTGTCTCCCGCTCGCTTGCGAGCGGGAGACAACGCAAAAAAAATGCCGGGAGCATCTCCCGGCATCATAGTGTATTTATGGTTCTTCAGGCATCGTCAGTTGCCGACGTTGACCTTCGTGTCGCCGCTGACGGGAGCGGCATTGCCGCCGCCATAGACGTTGTGTTTTATATATGAATCGTATGATATATTGACTTCAGTGCTGCCTGCGACTGCCGCAGCATTGCCGCCGCCAAAGACGTTGCCAAGCACCAGGGCCCTCTTGCCCGTGTCGCTCACACCGACGGTCACCTTGGGCGAGCCCGTCACTGTGGCTCCCGCGCCGAGACCGCCGCCATAGACATCCTGCTGCACCGTGCCGTTCTTGACATTGACTTCGGGATAGTTGCCCGCAGCGTGGCTGTAGGGAGCCTGGTTGCCGCCACCGTAGACGTTCTCGACATAGAAGTGCGGAGTACAGGTGTTCTCCGTGCTGTCGATATTTACGGTTATCGTTCCCAGCACGGTACCGCCCATATTGTTGCCGCCAAAGATATCTTCGGCTTTTCCGCCAAGGAAGTTCACGGTGACATTACCGTTGATCTCTCCATCCAGGTTGTTGCCGCCGAATATCTGCCTGTATACGCCGCCGTTTACGGTAAGGGTTATGTTGCCACCGCCGTAATTAGCCCTTTTGGCACCACCAAACAGATAATTGATCTTGGCAGAACAGTCGGTGGAAACACTGATATTGCCCGGAGCAATCCAGTTACCACCCATATCCCTGAGTTCAGCCACGTTGCCGCCGCTGTACATCTCGTTGATTTCCATCGGGCACTCCGTATAGGCAGTGCGGGTGCAGGGGTCTTCGCCAGGCTCACGTGCGCCGCTGATTGTGACATTTACGCTGCTGCTTATTTTTCCCCTCTCGTTGCTGCCGCCAAAGACAGAGCCTATCGTACCGCCGTGTATTACAAGATTGGTGCCGTTGGCTGTGATGTTGGCACCTGGGTTGCCGGCTCCGGCACCGTTGCCGCCGCCGAAGGCCGAGCCTATCGTGCCGCCCCAGATGGTCACATCCGTGCCCAGCACATCGGTGGCATTACCGCCGCCGTAGACATATTCAATGCTATTGCTGCAGCCGTGAATGGTCACCACGGGAGTATTGTTGTAGGCCGCCTTGTTGCCGCCGCCATACACAGCGTGCAGGGCATAACCGCTGGCGGGCTGATCGGTATTGTAGATGTCGACCGTCACGGTGCTCTGCGGAGCGCCGCCGGCGTTGTTGCATCCAAACACGCTGCCCGAGCCAGCCACACCTTCGGGGTCGGATTCCGAGCAAAGCACGCTGCCGCCAAACACCTTCACCTGCACCGCACCGTTCACGTTGGCAGCCACACCGCCGGGGCCGTAGCCGCCGCCGTACAGGCCGCCATAGATGGTGCCGTTGTAGAGGCTTACCGTCGTCTTGTCGCTCGCGGCATCGTTCACCGTGCCAAGAGCCGAACCGCCATAGACGTCGCCATAGACCGTAACGTCGCCTGCGGTGCAAGTGCCCAGCGTGACGCTGACATCGCCATTGACGCGTGTGGTCTGGCCATAGCCGCCGCCGAAGATACCGTTGCCGGCATTGCCCTGGCCCACAGTGCCGCCGTCGACCTGAATGGTGACGTTGCCAGCGATATCACCTCTCGTATTGCTGCCGCCGTAGATGCCGTTTTCCACAAGTCCGCCTTTCATAGTGATGTTGACGATGTTGCCTTTTTGCATATTTGCACCGCCAAAGACCGAGCCTTTCACATCACCGCCAAGAATATGAATATCCGATTTGTTTGTATTTCCTGTTCCGGCAACATATCCGTAGTTGCCGCCACCGTAGACATTGCGTTCCACCATCGACTGGTCGGCTATGACGATAGTTGACTGGTCAACTTCACCGACAGTGGCTGTGGCAGTGGCACTGGCGTTTCCGCTACCTGCG
Source organism: Bacteroidales bacterium UBA3724 (assembly GCA_002371315.1). Taxonomy (GTDB): domain Bacteria; phylum Bacteroidota; class Bacteroidia; order Bacteroidales; family P3; genus Colimorpha. The sequence goes on from DFHL01000046.1 coordinate 27,081, forward strand.
CCGAAGATGTTGCCGCCCGTTGCATTGCCCGGGCCGATGGTCGTATTGATTCCGTTGCTGTTGCATTGGGCTGTGCCGCCAAAATAGATGAAAGTTTTGCCTTCAAGCTTTCCTCCTTCGGTTTCGGTTCCATTGGCACCACCGGCAATCCATCCGCCGACGGTACCGCCTGTGAAGATAAAGCGTCTTCCGCCAGTAGCAGACGAGAATTGGGCAGCGCCGTAGATTGCCCCTGCAACTTCACCGCCTTTCATTCGGATTGTCAGTGCGTTGTCGCTGTCGTTGTTTTTGTCGATACCACCTGCAAGACTAAGGTTCAACCTGCCTCCTTCTATCGTCAGTCTTCTTTTGCCGGTATTGAATCTGTTTGCCACGCCCAAATAGAATGAACGCGCAGCCGATCCTGTGCCTAATCCTGTATAGCCAGAACCATAATAGCCGGATTTGATTGTGGTATTAAAGAATTCCTTTTCGGTTTGATTGGAAAGGGATGGATAGTCTCCTACAATCATATTGTAAGTGACACGTAAAGGAGCATTAGCATAATTATAGGTCGAACTGTTCTCCAGTGCTCTGTCATAGTCGCTGCCCAACACGCCGCGGACACTATTGTCTGTACCGCTATATGTGTGATCGGCATTATTGTCATTATCATTATTGCTAACGTATCCGGCAGTAAACGATACGTAGTTGAATACGCCGCTTTCAAGACGTATGGTGTAATCCAGAGCGTCACTTGTGCCTTCGCTCATACCTTGGACAAGATTAACTGTTCCCGTGCAACCGCGTCCGATGATGAGGTCGTGATTATTGGCAGTCCAAGTGGAACCAGTTGCATTGTTGATGTTCAGCTCTTCAAACTTGGTGGCTGCCGCTGCGGTAAATCCGCCAGTTACAGCACGGGTAGTATTGAGCGTTGTGCTGTTTGGTTCGCGACCAATCACTGTGCAGGGATAGGTTTTCTGGAAATCTGATGCTGCTGTGGATGTATTCAAGATGTGGAAGTTGCGTTCATAGGCACTGGGAACACTTGAAGAAACCGCATACGGCAAATCGGTTGAGCCCGTAGTTGCGTAGGCTTGAGCCCACAAGGCCTCAAACTCTATTTCGTTGCCATATTCGCTGGTCGTATTGATGCGGATGTCGGTCTCGGCGGGGATGATGTTGTTGGCAAAAGCATTGCCGTCAGCATCGGTAATATAGGTTATGCTTGCCGATTTGCTCTTGACGCGCCAAGCATAGAAGCCGCGATAGGTGCCAAAAGAAACAGTAACAGTGCTGCTGGCGAGATTTGAGCTTGTTTGTGTAGTGGTGTTAGTGTTGTTGTTAGCAGATGTCGCTGTTGCTATTTGCGTTCCAGAGTTGTTGTTGTAAAGAGCTGTGATTGTGGCCCGATTGTAATAATTGGTTCCACGATAACTAAATCTTCCGCTTGTGGCGGTGACGGTTATCTGTGTTCCCACTTTGGCCTCAATATATGTATTCCCCGACGAGGAGAATGTTAAAGTTTGGGAGTTATTATTAATGTCATAATATTTGCAAGTTACAGTACCATTGGTATAGCCTCCATAATCAACCGCAGTGTTGTACTCGAGGTAAACTTGTCTTGTCGCTAATGTAATGCTTTGGCTTCCATTATTTTGGCCTGTTGGCCTTACCTGGAAGGGGTTGGGGATGGTGGTGTACATAGCGGCACCGTTGGCGGCGGCTTTGGAGACTGCACCTTCGCCGTTGGTGCGTTCAAGGGTCTTGTAGTACACAAAGGTGTTTTCTGCCTCGGTGGCACTCACCCGTACACCTGTTGCCTTGGTCCCGAAAGAGGTGGGAATATCCTTGGTGTCAGTGGTGGTCATATTGTTCTCAGTCTGGCCGTTGCCGTAGTAGGTGATCTTCACGTCGGCGGGGTTGAGGCTGCGGATGGGGCAGTCGGGGTCGCTGTAATAGCTCCATTTGTGGTCTTCATAGTCGAAAAGGGTTACTGTAGTGCCAGATACGCCGGAGGGCAGTGTCAGGGTTGTGGACGCAGCGGGCGAGTTGTTCCAGCCGTCCCTGACGGCGATGGCCTTGACGGTTGTCATCAGCGACAGGCCGCTGAGGGGGCCTATATATTGTGTGCTCGAGGTGGTCGGCGTTGTGCCGTCGGTGGTGTAGTAGATTGTGGTACCTGCAGCGCTGCTGATGGTGGCTGTGCCAGCCGATGCGTCGGCGGTGATGACAGGCGCGGGCAGGGTCAGCTGAACGCTCCGTTCGGTCACCGACGAGGCGTTGCCGCTGCGGACGGTGATGGCCTTGATTACGACGGGCGATGTTGTTTGGCCCGAAATGTCTATCGGTCCGCTATAGGCGGTGCTTGACGTGGTGGGGTCGGTGCCGTCGAGGGTGTAGCGGATGGTGGTTGAGCCGGCCGCATTGGTGCTCAGCGTAACCGTTGTTCCGCTGACGGTGATGGTCGGGGCGGAAGGATTGGTGCCCTGCAGGATGATGGTTTTCATTGCCGTGAGGGTGGTGCCCGAAGCCACAGCCGGGTTGCCGCCCGTAACGGGATAGGTGACAGTGAGTGTCAGCTCAATATCGCTCTCGGGCAGGCTGTTGACGTTGACCGTTCCATTTGATACCGTGGCGTAGCCGTTGCTCGAAAGGCTCCACGTGGGCGAGCCGAGGGTGGCATTGGCAGGGGTAAAGCTGTTGCCGTCAGCATCGAAATAGTGGTTCGTGCTGTTGAAATAGTAGTTGGTGTAACCACCAGCCCTGTAAGCCGCTCCCGAAGCAGAGTAGTCGGAAGTACCAGTTGCTGTCAGCTCATCGGCACCGCTGATGGTAGGATTGGTGATGGTGGCTGCAACGTTGGTGATAGTGACGGCATAAACGACTTGACATCTTTCTCCTGTTGTGTTGTTTCTGTCACCTGTCCAGCCATTATAGTATCTTAAAAAACGTGCAGCATAATCACCAGATTGTGCCCTATAGAGTCTATTGTCGTTTGTTATCGTTAAATTAGTCCAAGCACCATTAGTACTATTCCTAAGTGTAAAGTAGGCAGCTGTTTGGTAATGTTGTAAGTACCAGCCGTTATTACTGAAGGTGCTGCCGCTTGTTCCAGACCAAATGCAGGTGTTTGGATCAAAAGTGTTTGCATTGTCAATTGTAGCATCGTTGTTTGTGTTTGCAAGATAATTGTTATTATACATAAACACGTATTGCTGTCCCCAGGCGGTGCCTGCAAAAAGCATCACCGCCAGCAGCATCAGTTGGCGCAAGAGCGGTGTCCGTTGTGACGGGTTTGCAATCCGTATTTTGCTAAGTTCCAAGTTGTTCAGTCTGTTCGAAATAGTTGTTCTGTTCATATCGAGTTGTTGTTTTTTTCGAGTTCGGTTTTTGCTTTCGCAGTGAGTGTCTGGAGTTTGCGTTGGTGCTGTCGAACTTTGCTATGGTGTCTGATGTGGTCTTTCGCGGTTGTCGGTCCCTTGTGCGGGACTTTTTTCCGGCGGCAGGCTTGTGTGCCGGCCGGATTTCACGCTTGCAGTTTTGTCTGTCGACGGCGGCGAGTTTTGTTGCCAGTGTCTCAGTGTTTTTGTCTAATTCCGAAATAATACTATGGTTTTCCGTGTCCTTTTTGATGAGTGTAATATATTAATTGCCAAATTGCTGCATTGGAATTTTATTCCAGTGCAGCAATTTTTTCCAAAATGCAAAAATAGTAATAAATTTAATGCGCGCGTGAACAAAGAAAATGTTTTTGCATTTTTTAAGAGTTTTCTGCTTCCGGCGAGGAAAGTTTTTGTCTGCCTGATGTGGGCCGAAAGGGCTCCGACCGGCCCCGGCGGCAGTGGCCGCCGGGGCCGCCTTCGCGCCACCACGGCGTATAGAAAACTCGACGAAAGACAGATGAAAGCCCACTGAAAGTTTTCAACAGTTGGGTTTGGTAGAACTTTGGTCAAAGTTTGGGTGAACTTTGGTAGGTAGTTGGTACTTGGAAACCAATGCGTTGCAAAACGGCAAAAATTGGCCGTTTTTTGGGGTTATCAACAGGGGCGTGGAAAGAAATTTTGGAAACTGCAGAATTTTGGCACGGAAGTTGTTCGCGCGCGAACAATATATTATTAGGCGGGGTTAGGCGTTTTGGGCGGGGTTAGGCTTTTTAGGCGGGGTG
>DFHL01000090.1:0-217 GCA_002371315.1 Bacteroidales bacterium UBA3724
TTGACGTTGCAAAGATACGAAAAAAAACATAACGGCAAAAGAAAATTTCGCCCATTGCCTGCACCCGCGACGCCGACGGCGCCCGCAGCCTCGCCGAACGGCACAGCGTGACACACCCTGACACACCGCGACGCACAGCGGCAAACAATGCATCAAACAATATCATAAACGGATGAATACCAGCCGTTTAAGGCACCTTCTCCGTCATATGTACAGT
>DFHL01000090.1:341-2290 GCA_002371315.1 Bacteroidales bacterium UBA3724
CATATACTGTACAACGGGCAGAGCAGGTGGTGTTTTTCAGCGCCTTACAATGCCTAAAAAAATCGCTTAGCGGGCACTTTCGGCGGCCTCGTAGTGGGCGTCGCCGACGGTGAAGGTCAGTTTGCCGTAGCGCGGATTGTTCTTGAAGGTCCAGCTGTCGCTGTTCAGCTGCTGCTCGTAGGTGTAGCAGCCCGACTGGAAATTGTAGGGGCTGAGGCTGCCCGTGTCGCCGGCGTGGTAGACGATGCGGACGGCACTGTCGAACAGCAGCACGACGCTGTCGTTCAGGTACGACTGCATCAGGTATTCGCCCTCGCCACGGCTGGCGCCGCCCAGACCAGAGATGCATTTAACGGTGGCCGACTGGCCCGGGGCGATGGTGTGGCTCTCCTGCGGAGTGACGAACGTCGAGTCGCGGATGTCGTTGTAATACACGTTGGGACTGGGGATAATGGTGACGGTGTGCGTCGAGCTGTTGCGGACGACGACGTCCTCGCTATAGCCGGGGTCGCACGCCACGGCAAGGGCGGCGGCACAGAGAAGAAGGAATGCTTTTGTTTTCATCGCAAGTCTTTTTTATTTGTAGTCGCACAAAGTGCCACAATCTTTCACTGCGGAGCAAAAAAAAATGGAATCGCCACCTGCGGTGCGGCGGCGGCGTGCGCCGTTCCGCAGGTGGCGGTTCGTCGGGTTGCCGTCAGGCGTAGAGCTCCTCGAACAGATGGCGGATAGGTTCGCTTTCGCGCAGTATGTTGAGCGTCAGTTCGGCGTGGCCGCGGGCGTAGCCGTTGCCGACGATGAGGCTGATGTCCTTGCCCACACCTTCGGCACCCAGTGCGGCGCGCGTGAAGCTGGTGGCCATCGAGAAGAAATAGACGCAGCCCTGGCCCTTGGTGATGAGGATGGAGGTCATCTCGGTGTTGGGCACGTTGACGTTGTTGATTGTCACGTCCGTGCCGCGGCCGCCGGTGATGGCCATCACCTTGTTGTAGACATCCATAACGTTGGTGGCGTCGGCCACGATGACGTCGGTGGCGAGGCCCATATCCTTGATGCGCTGGGCGTTCTTCTCGCTGTATTCGACCACGATGACCTTGCCATAGCGGCCCACGTTCTTCATAGCCTGGTAGCAGCACAGTATGCCGCTCTTGCCGCCGCCTCCGATGAGGCACACGATGTCGCCCTCGGTGACGAGGCGGTCCACCTGGGCTGGAGCGCCGGCAACGTCGAGGGCCGCCAGGGCGAGCCGCTCGGGGATGTCGTCGGGCAGGACGGCGAAGAGGCCGCTCTCGAACAGGATGGCCTGGGCTTCGACATCAACCTGGTCGTGCTGCGGGTCGAGGTGCTTGATCTGTTTGATTTTCAAAGGTGTCAGCGACAGCGACACCAGCGTTGCGATGCGGTCGCCGACCTTGACCTTGGTGTTGCTGTGGAATTTGGGTCCGATTTCGCGCACGGTGCCTATCAGCATACCGCCGCTGCCGGTGACGGGGTTCTGCATCTTGCCGCGCTCGTCGACGATGCTGAGAATCATCTTCTTCATCTGCTCGGCGTCGTCGCTGCAGGCGTGGCGTATCTGGGTGTAGCTGGCCGAGTCGATATTGAGGGTTTTGACATCGATAAGCAGTTCGTTGTCATAGATTTCCATTGTGTTGTCGAGCTTCTGTGCCGGCTGTGGCAGCGTTCCGAGCGGCTCGACGACGCGGTGAGTACCGTAACGGTTTCCGTTGAGTCTCATAAGTTATTGTTTATTAGTGGTTATTTTAGAACCTGCCGGTCGGTTTCCCGGCCGGCAGGTTGACAAATTGATTATGAAAACAAAAATTCAAAATTCAATTTCTCAGAACCCATTAGGCATAGAGTTCTTCGAAAATCTTGCGCAGCTTCGGGCTTTCGCGGAGTTCCTGCAGGGTGAACTCGGCGTGGCCTTTGGTGTAGCCGTTGCCCAT
>DFHL01000090.1:2387-2603 GCA_002371315.1 Bacteroidales bacterium UBA3724
AGGCTGGCCTTGGTGAAGCTGGTGGCCATCGAGAAGAAATAGACAACACCGTCGTCCTTGGTGACGAGCACGGCGGTCATCTCCTGGTCGGGGACGTTGACGCAGTTGATGGTGACGTCGGCCATCTTGCCGTTGGTGAGACGCTCGACCATCTCGTAGACCTGGACGGGAGTCATACCGGCAGCGCTTTCGACGATGTCGCAGAAGCCGAGGTCC
>DFHL01000090.1:2654-18263 GCA_002371315.1 Bacteroidales bacterium UBA3724
GTCGCAGAAGCCGAGGTCCTTGATGCGCTGGGTGCTCTTGGGGCTGTTGGCGATGCCGATGACCTTGCCGGTCACGCCGACGCGCTTCTTGGCCTCATAGCAGCAGAGCATACCGCTCTTGCCACCGGCGCCGAGGATGACGACGGTCTGGCCATACTGGCACAGCTTGGCGGTCTGGGCGGGAGCGCCGGCGACGTCGAGGGCGCTGAGGGCCAGCTTCTCGGGCATATCGTCGGGAATCTTGGCGTAGATGCCGCTCTCGAAGAGGATAGCCTTACCCTTGATGTCGACCTGGTCGATTTCGGGACGGATTTCGCCGAAGCTGTCGATGCGCAGCGGGGTCAGCGACAGGCTGACGAGGGTAGCGATGCGGTCGCCTTCTTTCAGGTCGATCTTGCCCTTCAGGGCATCGCCGATCTTCTCGACCTTGCCAAGCAGCATACCGCCCGAACCGGTGCGGCGGTTGCGGTGCTTGCCCTGCAGCTCGACGTTGAGGAGCATCTCTTTCTTGACCTCTTCAAGGATCTGTTCCTTGGTGGCGCCTTCGCCAGCCTGCTCTTTGGCATAGTTCATAATGTCGGTGAACGAAGCGGAGTCGACATTGAGGGTCTGGACATCGATGAGGATTTCGTTGTCGTAGAGGACGTCCATATTGTTGTCGAGTTTGTTGGCCGGCTGGGGCAGTACGCCCTTGGGCTCGAGTACACGGTGAACACCGTATTTGTTACCTTTTGGTTGCATAAAATTAATTTATTAGTTTGATTATTAATTAATTGTTTACTCTGTTCGTATAAGTTTGAACTTTCAAAAGTAGTAAAAAAAAAGGATATGGACAAATTATTTTTTAATTTATCCATCCACGGCTGTGATTTCCAGGCGTTTTGTTCAGTTGATTGCTGCTATTTGACTTTCAAGGTACTTCAGCAGTGCCTTGCAGCCAAGCACGATGTCGTTGTAGGCCGTCTCGAAATCGCGCGTGTACCAGGGATCGGCGATGTCGCAGCTGTGCTTGGGGTGCTCGACAGGCAGGAAATCGAGCAGCAGGCGCACCTTGTTGTCGACGTCGGGACCAAGCAGCCGGTTGAGATTGGCGACATTGTGCCGGTCCATAGCGACGATGAGGTCGGCGTCGTCATACATTTCGCTTGTGATGCGCTGGGCCACCTTGTCGCGGCAGCCGATGCCGTGGATGGCCAGCGTGCGTTTGGCCAGCGGATAAACGGGGTTGCCAATCTCCTCGTCAGAAGTGGCAGCGGATGCAATATCGACATTTTGCGACAGCCCCGCCGCATCGACAAGCCGGCGCAGGACAAATTCAGCCATAGGACTGCGGCAGATGTTGCCGTGGCAAACGAAAAAGACTTTCAATTTTGCGTTATTTTCCATAAGTTTTGCACCATATCGCACTGACGGGCAATACGATATTTGTATTTATGTTTGTTATTAGATACCGCAAAGATACAAAAAGTTTTCAATCTGCGCAAGAAAATTTTCGCTTATGCGAAATAAAATCAAGCGATGATGCGTTAATTGAAGACTAAAGACCGCAGACGCAACGATGAAAAGAATAAACGGCATACATCCCCTTGTGGCAGTTTCGGCCATTGTGCTGGTGATTGCGATGACTGCCTATGCCATTTTCGGCGACAGCCGCAAACGCGACATCATAGGCGCTTGGGTCACCGACACGAACGGGAGGGAAAGCGGGTTCCAGTGCGGCAACCACGGCATAGCCGCCACCATCGACAACGCCACCTACCAGTACAACAGCTGGGAGCTGCGCCGCGACCAGCTGATACTGAAAGGCAAGGAATTCAAGGACCGACGCGTCTACGGTTTTTCCGACACGCTGCAAATCAAGCACCTCACCTCGAAGCAACTCGTCGTGGAGCATAACGGACACACTACCGAATACAAAAAAATACGATAGCGATTAAAAAAAAGAGCCGCCGGACAATATCCGACAAGGTCGGCCGTTATACTTTTTATAATTAAGTAAATTCTTGACAAGATATGAAACGAATAATTCTACTTGCTGCCGCACTGGTGCTGACACACCTGGCAGCGGCACACCCGGCCGGGGGCGACAAGCACCTTACCGCCGTTTTCTCATACGCCACATTCTACGAAACCGGCACGGGCTCGTATTTTGAGACCTACCTGTCGTTCGACGCCTGGAACCTCAACTTCGTCAAGTCGGCCGACGGCTACAGGGCCAACATCGAGATTGTCATCACCGCCTCGATTGGCGACTCGCTGGTTATGGCAAAGAAATACGACCTTGCCAGCCCCAAGATTGCATCGCCCGACGCCGACCGGTTCAACTTCATCGACGTGCAGCGCTTTGCTATGGCCAACGGCATTTACGACCTCAAAATACAACTGCACGACAAGAACAGCAGCGACCCCGCAACGGTCGTCGAGGAGACAATACCGCTCTACTACGACGCCAAGCGGCCTGCCCTGTCGAGCGTGCAGATGATGTCGGACATAAAGCCCACCACGACACCCAACATCCTGTCGCGCAACGGATACGATATGGAGCCGTATGTCAACGATTTCCTGCCCGAGCAGGTGGGCCGAATCAACTACTACAGCGAGCTGTACAACATCAACCGCGAAGTAAAGGATGAGAACATCTTCGCCGTTTCGTACATCGAAATCCTCGAGACTGGCAAAATACTGGAATACACCCGTACCGTACAGCGCCTGCAGCGCGACACCATCATCCCGATTTTCGGCACAATTGAGATACAGGACCTGCCCTCGGGCAACTACAACCTGGTGCTGGAAATCCGCAACCGCAACAACGACAAGCTGCTGTACAAGCGCGTGCCCTTCTTCAGGAGCAACCCCAGCGTCGACAACAGCCTCAACAGCACTCCCGTGTCGATGACCTTTGCCGCAGAGCAGGACAATGAGACCCAGCTGAACAACTACATCGAAGCCCTGGCCCCCATTGCCAACGAGGTCGAACGCCGCGACATATATGAACTCATCAAACGTCCCGGCATAGAGGAAAAACAGCTGTTCCTCTATAAATTCTGGGTGCGCCGCGATCCGCTCAACGCCGAGGGTGCCTGGCGCCAGTACAAGCAGCGCATCGACTATGTGGAGAAAAACTTCTCGTGGCCCAAAACGCGAGGCTCGCAAACCGACCGCGGCCGAGTATACCTGCAGTATGGTGCGCCCGACTTTGTCCGCGACGAGAAGAACTTCGTTTCGATGAGCAAGTTTGGCGCAGGCGTCACCGTCCAGCATTCGGAAGAGGCCGTCGACCTGCAAGTAGGACGGACCGAGAGCCAGGGACAGATTTTCTACCTGCCCTACCAGCTGTGGCGCTACAACAACCTGCCTGGCGACGACGCCAACCGCTGCTTCATCTTCTGGGACGAGTTCCGCTCAGGTTTCTACAAACTGCTCCATTCCAACGCCAAAGGCGAAGTGCGCGACGTGTACTGGGAGCGCCGCCTCAGCCAGCAGCAGCTTGAAGAGGGCATTGTGGGTGAAGTTGGCGAACAATTCGAAAGAGGATATTGAAAATCAACAGAGAACAGTAATCGCAAGATTTCCGTTTCAACAATCCACCGTTGATGTACAACCTGCTTCTGCCCGTCGCCTACCTGCCGCTATGGCTGCTCTATGGCCTGGCATCGCTGCTGTGGCCTGTCGTATACTATGTTGCACGATACCGGCTCAAAGTGGTGCGCACCAACCTGGAACGCTCTTTCCCCGACAAAAGCCGCTCCGAACTGCGCCGCATCGAACGGCAATACTACCGCCACCTTTGCGACCTGCTGGCCGAAGGCATCTACAACCTGCGCGCTCCACTGCACAAAGTGAGCCGCCACTACCGCCTCGAGAATCCCGAGATACTTGAGCCCTACTACAATGCCAACCGCAGCGTCGTCCTGATGTCGGCCCACTACAACAACTGGGAATATATGATCACCTCGCTTGACCACGCCATCAGCCATCACGGCGTCGGCGTCGGCAAGCCCCTCGACAACAAAGGGTTTGGGGTCTTCATTACGGCTCGCCGCGCACGCTATGGCACTGAAATTGTCGATCAGACCGACGTGCGCCAGACTATGGCCTACTACGATCGCTGGAAGGTGCCTGCGGCCTATATGATGCTTAGCGACCAGTCGCCCAGCAACCCCCACCGCAGCCACTGGACCACCTTCCTTGGCCAGGACACGCCATTCCTGTTTGGCGCCGAGCACTTTGCACGCAAATACGATATGCCCGTATTCCTATACGATGTCCGCAAAGAGCGCCGCGGCCACTACAGCGTCCACTTCGAGCTGATGACCGACTCGCCCAACAGCCTGCCGGAAGGGGAAATCACCGAACGCTATGCCCGCCACCTCGAGCAGCTGATACGCACCGAGCCGCAATACTGGATCTGGAGCCACCGCCGCTGGAAGCTGACCCGCAATGGCCGCATAATGAAGGACGGAACGATAAAGATAATTGAAAAATGAAAACCGCTATAGTCATACTGAACTGGAACGGACGTCCGATGCTTGAGCGCTTCCTGCCCTCGGTGGTAGCCAATTGCAGCGATGACGCCGAGGTCATCATTGCCGACAACGGCTCGACCGACGACAGCCTTGAGTTCCTCGCCAGCCATTACCCTACCCTGCGCATCATCGCCCTCGACCGCAACTACGGTTTCGCCGACGGCTATAACCGCGCCCTGGCACAGGTCGAAGCCGAATACTACGTACTGCTCAACGACGACGTCGAAGTCACACCCGGCTGGACCGACAAAGTCGTCGCCCTGATGGACGCCGACCCGCAGATTGCCGCCGCCCAACCAAAACTCCGTATGTACGACCAGCGCGACCGTTTCGAATATGCCGGCGGCGCAGGCGGATACATCGACAAACTGGGCTACCCCTTCTGTCGCGGCCGAATCTTCAACACTATAGAGCAAGACAACGGCCAATACGACGACACTCGCGATGTCTTCTGGGCCACTGGCGCAGCGCTTTTCGTCCGCGCCTCGGCGTGGAAAGAACTCGGCGGACTCGACGGCGACTTCTTTGCCCATATGGAGGAGATTGACTTCTGCTGGCGTGCACGCAACCGCGGCTACCGCATCGTTGCAACCTCCGACGCGCAAGTATTCCACGTAGGCGGCGGCACGTTGCCCAAAAGCTCGCCCTTCAAGACGCAGCTCAACTTCCGCAACAACCTAGCGATGCTGTACAAAAACCTGCCCGACAACCGCCTGCATCGAGTTATCCGTCTGCGCATCGTCCTCGACTGGATTGCCGCCTTCAGCTTCCTTGCCCAAGGCAAATGGGGCGAGTTCTGCGCTGTATTCAAGGCTCATCGACAGTTCCACCAGTGGCGGCCTGCACTCCGCGCCAAACGCGCAGTCGTCAAGCCACAACCCGTCAGCTGCATCTATCCACGCTCCATCCTTGTCGAATACCACTTGCGCGGCAGGAAAACATTCAGGCAGCTGGAACATTGGGATTAAGATTCTCAGGACCGTAGATTGTCATTTTTTCTTTTGCAGCAGACAATAAAAGCGGCGTAACTGCGTTAAGCGCATATTAAATAATAAATAAGAACTAAATATATAACACCGACAACGACAATGTCACAAGAAGTAAGAGTAAGATTTGCCCCAAGTCCGACGGGGCCGCTCCACATAGGCGGTGTACGCACCGCCCTTTACAACTACCTTTTTGCCCGCCAGCAGGGTGGCAAGATGATTCTGCGCATCGAAGATACCGACCAGACGCGTTTTGTGCCCGGTGCCGAGCAATACATCATTGAGGCTCTGACCTGGCTGGGCATCGAGTTCGACGAGGGCGTGCACATCGGAGGCCCCTACGGCCCCTACCGCCAGAGCGACCGCAAACCGATGTATCGCCAGTATGCGGACCAGCTGATTGAAGGCGGCTGGGCATACTACGCCTTCGACCGTCCCGAGGAGCTTGAGGCCAAGCGCAAGGAATATGAGGCCGCAAAAAAGACATTTCAATACGACTGCCACACCCGCGAGGGTATGCAGAACAGCCTGAGCCTGCCGGCCGACGAGGTGCAGCACCGACTGGATAGCGGCGAGCCATACGTGGTGCGATTCAAGTTCCCTGCCGACACCGAAATTACGGTCCACGACCTGATTCGTGGCGACGTGACAATGAACAGCAACCTGCTTGACGACAAAGTACTGTTCAAGAGCGACGGTATGCCCACCTACCATCTGGCCAACATCGTCGACGACCACACGATGCACATCAGCCACGTGATTCGTGGCGAGGAATGGCTGCCGTCGGCACCGCTGCACGTGATGCTGTACCGCGCCTTTGGATGGGAAGAAACAATGCCGCAGTTTGCCCACTTGCCCCTGCTGCTAAAGCCCGAGGGTAACGGAAAACTGAGCAAGCGCGACGGCGACCGACTTGGATTTCCCGTTTTCCCGCTCGACTGGCACGACCCCAAGAGCGGCGAGCTGAGCAGCGGCTACCGCGAACGCGGCTATTTCCCCGAAGCGGTGGTCAACATACTGGCCCTGCTGGGCTGGAATCCGGGCACCGAACAGGAGATTCTATCGATGGACGAACTCATCAAAATGTTCAACATCGCCCATATCAGCAAAAGCGGCGCCAAGTTCAACGTCGAGAAGGCCAAGTGGTTCAACCACGAGTATATGCAGATGCACTCGGACGAGGAAGTGGCGGCAATGTTCCAGCCCATCCTTGACGAACACGGCATAAAGGCTTCGCACGACTATGTCGTCAAGGTCTGCGGAATGATGAAAGAGCGCATCAGTTTCATCAGCGAGATGTGGGACACCACATCCTACTTCTTTGTCGCTCCGACCGAATACGACCCCGCCGCCATCAAAAAGCGCTGGAAAGCAGGAATGACCACGCATATGGCCAAAGTGATTGAAATACTGAAAACAGTTCCCTTCGAATACGATGCCATCCACAAGGCCCTTTTGGACGACTACATCGTTGGCAACGGGCTGAATATGGGACAGGTGATGAACTCGCTGCGCCTGGCCGTTGTCGGCAAGACTGTGGGTCCCGATATGCTTACGCTGGTGATGATGCTCGGCAAGGACGAAACCATCCGCCGTGTACAGCGCGCCATCGATACAATCGGAGAAGTTGATAATTAAAAATTGCAAATTGAAAAAACTATTAATATGGAAGAAAATATCACCAATCAGGAAGAACAAGTAATCAATAACATCGAAGAGCCCAAGCAGGAAGTCGAGAGCTGCGAGTGCAAAAGCGAAAAGAAATGCGGCTGCAAATACCTGCCCATTGTCAACTGCATATTGCTCGTCGGCCTCATTCTGCTTTACATTTTCCATTTCACCGGCATCGGTGCCAAGGGTGGCAAGAGCCTGGCCAACGCCGACGCCAAAGCTCCTGTGGCTGTGGGTGAAGGCGGCGTGAAGATAGCCTACATCAACACCGACACATTGATGGCCAAATACCAGTATGCCATCGACCTGCAGAAGCAGCTGAAGGACTTCCAGACCGCCAAGGAAAACAGCTACAAGCAGCAAATGGCACAGTTCCAGAATGACTATCAGGCCTACGTGCAGGGTGGCGGCGAAAAAATGACGCTGAGCCAACAGCAGGCCAAGGAGAAGGAACTGACCGACCGCGCCAACCGTCTGCAAAGCCTTGAGGGCGAATATGCTCAGCAGATTACCGAAAAGACGATGCAGGAGAGCGAAAAGATGACCCAGGCTGTCTACAACTTCATCCGCGAATACAACGCGCAAAACCAGCAGTTCGACATCATACTGTCCAAATCGTTCAGCAGCAGCCCTGTGCTCTATGGCAACGAGGGTATGAACATCACCGACGAGATTGTCAAAGGGTTGAACGAAGAATACGCTAAAGTGAAAGAGAACAAATAATCGCAAAGGCTTTAGCCAAAAAGCGACGAGGGTGTCCCATAAGTCAAGGACACCCTCGTTTCTTTTTAAGTAAATAGTCAAAATCAACTTGCATTTTTTAGGGCGGTAGAAAAAATAACTTACAAAAATGAGAAGTTAAAATGGAAGTTAAAGTGGAAATTAAAGTGGAAGTTAAAATGGACAATACGTTTGTCTACAATTAACAATGATAAGTAAAAATGGAAGTTAAAGTGGGAGTTAAAATAGACAATACGTTTGTCTACAATATTGTCGCAAAATGTATTGTACACTTTAACTCCCTTTTATTATTCTCCCCTTTATTTTTCAATTATCGTTGTACTTTATTTTTATTGTTGCATAAGCAATTCTCATTAGGGAATAAATACTTGTGTGATGCCCTCTTTTTTTGGAGACCACCTCACTATGCGGCCGCGAATGGCCGTGAAAAAAGCATTCTGCGGGACAAAAAAACAGCAATAAGGATTTCAACTTTCAACTCTCAACTTTCAACTACCTATTGATCGGCAGCTGGTAACCAACTGCCAGCATAAAAGCATTGTTGGTGCCGGTATAGGCATTGCGGTCCTTGGGTTTGGTGTTATTCTGCGAGTTGTCGTTCTGGTTATTCTGATTCTGCGTTTGGTCAAAAGGAGCAAGCACATCTTCCTTTTTCATCAGCGCGATGAAACCGTGGTCCATATAGAGGTCAAAGGTAAAGTTATGCCACTGGTAGCCAACGCCAAGGATGAGGCCAACATCGAAACGGCGCAGGTTTTTGAATGAGCTGCGGTCGTCTTTTGAGCCAGTGACAAAAGTGTCATAGTTGTTCGAAGCCTGCGGCATACCTGGTGTCACCTGACGATCCAGCAATTGACCCAAGAGGCCTACACTGACCGTAGGGCCGAGGAAGAAATTGACATAGTTGCCAGCAGGAAGTTGCGGAATCTCATATTTAAATCCTGCAATAACAGGGATTTGTGCATACCAGTTATGGAAGAATCCCTGACGGATGGAAAGCATATTGACGAAGACCTGCTGGAAGTTGGTACCGCGACGTGTGATATTGAGGCCAGTTTGAAGATAGATGTTTTCTGCCCAAGGATTTTTCCATTCGGTGAACATATAGTCTACGTAACCGCCAATACTAAAGCCCAAAATAGGCGTATGCGTCAGCAGGTCGTCGGCGACATAAGAGGCACCATTGGCAAGGCGAAAGCCATAATCAACAAACTGGGCCTTTACAGGAATCTGCAACAGGAAGGCAAAAGCCAATAGGGTCAATATCTTCTTCATCTGATAATGCTATTTATTCTTTAGTTAATTAATATACAAAATCTTGGACTGTTTTCAGCCCAACATATCGAACTACAAAGATACAAAAAAACATTAAATCTTCGTGAATTTTTGAAAAAAAAGTGCGTTTCCTGAAAGAACCTGTCATTTATATTTAATCCACTGTTCTACTTTTTTATTCAAGCACCACCCCGCATCCTATGACCATTGTAACATATTATTTCTAATGATTATGCTTGTTCTGTTAAAATCGCACACAACAAAATTTTTATAAAAAAACATTATATGCAAAATAAGCAAATATTTTTTTGCTTAATTTGCCAAGGCAGCATATCACACTATATTTCAATATTATATATAGGAAAAATAAGAAAACAAGCATCAATAATTCCTGAATTTTGACGCATATTTTACCCTTTTATCCAAACTAAGCAAATATTATTTTGCTTAAATGGGAAAATTATGTAATCTTGCATTTTGAAAACAAAACGATAAACCGTTATGATTTCTAACGAAAATATTGAAAAACATATAATTGCAAGATTACAGATTGACAATCCGTGGTGGCAGACAGGCGAAATATTGCCCGATTATCAGCGGATGACACCACGTTCCTATCTGGACATCTTCTTTTCGTTAGTGAAAAACCACAAGGTGCATCGGGCGCAAATACTGATGGGACCGCGTCGTGTGGGGAAAACAGTTATGATTTTCCATACAATCCAACGCCTGATAGACGAAGGTGTGAACCCGAAAAACATCGTTTTTGTATCGATCGAAACGCCAATATATAACGGTGTAGACCTCGAAAGGCTGCTCTATCTTGCGATGCAGGCCAATGGCAACAGCGGCTGGATGGGCAACGAATGCTTCGTATTCTTCGATGAGGTGCAGTACTTGAAAGACTGGGAAGTGCACCTCAAGTCGCTTTTCGACACATATCACAACGTCCGCTTTGTGGCATCGTGCAGTGCCGCCGCAGCCCTCAAAAAGAGCAGCAACGAGAGCGGCGCCGGCCGCTTCAGCGACTTCAGCCTTCCGCCGCTGACCTTCTACGAATACATCCGGCTGCGCAGCGAGGAACATCTGCTGCAGGAATCGTCAATACAGTGGAACGGCCACAGGACCCATTGTTTCGAAGCCACCGACATCAAATTGCTGAACAAGACATTTATAGACTATATCAACTATGGCGGCTATCCCGAAGTGGCATTCAACCTGCACGACCAGGCCGACCCGCGCCAATACATCCGCCACGACATCATCGACAAGGTGCTGCTGCACGACCTGCCCAGCCTCTACGGCATATCGGACGTGCAAGAGCTGAACTCGCTTTTCACGCAGATAGCCTACAATTCGGCGGGCGAGTTCTCGTACGAAAGTCTGGCCACAAATTCGGGCGTGAACAAAGAGACGCTGCGCAAGTACGTGCAGTACCTCGAGGCGGCATTCCTTATCAAGGTGATCCGTCGCACCGACGATATGGGTAAACGCTACCAGCGCGACCACAGCTTCAAAATCTACCTGACCAACCCGTCGCTGCGTTGCGTTCTTTTCCAGCCTATCGAGCAGAGCGACGCAGAGATTGGCGCAATGGTCGAGACAGCCATCTATGCCCAGTGGATACCACGCTTGGGGGCCGACATCGCCTACGCCAGCTGGCGGCAAGGCAAGAAGGCAATGGGCGAGGTGGACATCGTCGGCGTGAATATGGGGCGTATGAAGCCCGACTGGGCTGTCGAACTGAAATGGAGCGACCGCTATTACGAGAATCCCGACGAATTGAGCTCGCTCCGCGCCTTTATGCAGAAGAACGGCCTTTCGCAGGCCCTGGTCACCACGATGACGCAAAGCGGACTGAAGAGCCTGCCCTGGGGCAACCTGCAGTTTATGCCCTCGGCCTGCTACGCCTACATCGTGGGCCGCAACACCCTCAACCGTACCCGCGACGTAATGGGATTGTAATTGTCCGAACAGCAAGCGTATCGTGTCTCTGTGCGTTCCCAGATGTTTTTTTTGCAATTGCAAAATAATCTTCTACCGTGGTGTAGTTTTTCGGACAGAATCGCGTCTAATGGGCAAAATTGGTTTAAATCCGAAACACCCATTGAGGCAACTCCTTGGGATTAACGTGTAAATACAAAACAATGAAAAACAAAGAAGAAAAAGAACGAGCCTTTGAACAACTCGTCGAACGGCAGCGGCAGACAATCTATTCGGTTTGCTATCTCTTCGCCAACGAGCGGCAAGAGGCCGACGACCTGGCACAAGAGGTGCTTATCCGGCTGTGGCAAGGGTTCGACAGCTTTAGAGGACAAAGCTCGGAGAAGACGTGGGTGTACCGCGTGGCGCTGAACACCTGCATCAGTGCCGACCGCCATTCGCGTCGCCGACCCGACAGCAACCCCCTCGATGTCGATGTGGACCTTTTTGCCGACGAGGAGCAATGCCCGGCAGCCTCGCGCCTGCACCGTCGCATCGGCAAGCTCCACCCCTTCGACCGCGCGCTGATACTGCTGTGGCTCGAGGATTTGCCCTACGACGAGATTGCAGCCATAATGGGCATCAGCGTCGACAATGTAAGCGTACGACTGGTCCGCATTCGCGAAAAACTCAAAAAAATAACCGATTAAATCACTTGCAAAATGGAAAACAATTTGGACATCAAGCAGGAACTGCAACAGGAACTCTGCGGCCTGCAACAGCATATAGAACATCACAGCACATTCCACAGCGACGTATGGCGGCGTGCCGTCGAACGCCACGCAAGGCATCTCTTTAACCGTAACCTATTCTACAGCATCGTCTTGGCTGTGGGAGCTGCGTTTGTCACGTTCCTGCATTTCGCGGAAGGCATACTCGACCTGTGGCTGGTTGTGGCTTTCGATTTTTTAATGGCACTGATTATAGTTTCTGGTATTCTGACCACATTCAACCTTATACGTCCACTTACGGGCAGTCGCGACGGGCTGCAGACATTGCGCGAGACGGTGAACAACTGCACTGACAGCAGCCGGCGCGGAAACCGCATAATTCAAATCCTGGGCGGAATACTTATCGTTGCAATTATTGTCTATCAATTCAACCGAAGCACCTTCGACGGCCTCATCACGTTGTTTAGCACTGTCCCGACTGGTCTGTTGGTCGGCTTCCTTGTCAACAAACGCGAGAAAAAGAAATACCGCGAACTTGCCGACGAGGTGGACGAACTGCTGAAAGAAGAATAGGAAACTCTAAAGATTTTTTCTACAGGCGACCACCTATAATTAATTTAAACGGCGAACTGTTCGAATTAAACGAATTTTTAGAGGTGACCTATAAATAATCCAACAGCTGCCCCAAGGCAGCTGTTGGATATTCTCTTCAAACCACCCCTACCCCCTTATGCCGTCACAGCTTGCGCTCGATGAAATCGGTCATCAGCTTGTAGAGGTTCAGGCGCGTGTTGCCGCCATAGATGCTATGGTTCTTGTTAGGATAGACGCGCATCTCAAACTGCTTGTCGGCCTTCTCGAGGGCGGTGGCCATATCGAGGGCGTTCTGGAAATGGACGTTGTCGTCGCCCGTGCCGTGCACCAGCAAGTAGTTGCCTTTCAGGCGGTCGGCGAAATTTAGTGGCGAGTTGTTGTCGTATCCGTCAGGATTCTCCTGCGGACGCTGCAGGAAACGCTCGGTATAGATGTTGTCGTAGTAGCGCCAGGTGGTGACGGGAGCCACAGCGATGGCGCTCTTGAAGACATCGTTGCCCTTCAGGATGCACAGCGACGACAGGTAGCCGCCGAAGCTCCATCCGAAGATGCCGATGCGGTTCTCGTCAATCCAAGGCTTGCGGCCGAACCACTTGGCAGCGGCAATGGCGTCGACGCACTCATAGTGGCCCAGGTTGCGATAGGTCATCTTCTTCCATTCGGCCCCACGGCCACCGGTGCCGCGGCCGTCGAAGCAGGCCACCACATAGCCCTTCTGGGCCAGCATACGGAACCAGTTGTAGTCGCTCCAGCCATAGGCGTTGGTAACCTGCTGGTTGCCGGGACCGCCATAGACGTAGAAGAAGAGCGGATACTGCTTGCTGCTGTCGAAGTCGGCGGGCTTGATGATGTAGTAGTTCAGCTCCACTCCCTCGTCGGTCGTGAGGGTGCCGAACTCCTTGCGCTCGCGGCCGTATTCCGAAAGGCGTGCCTGCAGAGCGGCGTTGTCCTGCAGCACCTTGATGATCTTGCCCTTGCTGTCGTGCAGCGTATAGCGCGGAGCGCAGTTGGCGCTGCTGAAGGTGCAGATGTAGTATTTGCAGCCATTGCTGAAAGTGGCGTTATAGGTGCCGAGGATATACTTGCCGTCGCGGATGCCGTCGGCGCCGTAGCCGGCGTTCTGCTTGTCCTTGGCGTCATAGTTCAGGCATTCCATCTTCTTGCCTTTGAAATCAACCACATACAAGTCCGTATTGATTGCGCCGCTTGTATGGCTGCGGAAATAAATCCTCTGGTTCTTCTCGTCGATGCCGCAGATATTGACCACATCGAAGTCGCCCGTCGTAATCTGGCGGACCAGCTGGCCGTCCATACCGTACAGATAGATATGGTTGTATCCGTCCTTCTCGCTGGTGATAAGGAACGACTTGCCGTCGCTGAGGAAACGCCACGTGTCGGGCACATCGACATAGGCCTTGTCCTCTTCGGTGTAGAGCGGGCGGATCTTGCCCGTAGTGGCGTTGGCCGTCAGCAGTTCCATTTTGTTCTGCAGGCGGTTCATACGCATAAATGCCAAGATGTTAGGGTCCTTGGTCCACTGCATACGCGGCAGGTACTGGTCGTTCTCGCTGCCCGTGTTGAGGCGCATCGACTGGTTGTCGGCCAGACTGTATATGTATATGTCAACCACCGAGTTGTCCTCGCCGGCCTTGGGGTACTTGTAGTTGTAGTTCTCGGGATAGAGGCCTCCCCAGGTCTGCATCGTGAACTCGCGCACCTTGCTCTCGTCGAAGCGGTAGTAGGCGATGCGCTTCGAGTCGGGGCTCCAGTAGAAGCCCTGCGTGATGGCAAACTCCTCCTCATAGACCCAGTCGGTGGTGCCGTTGATGATGGCATTGAGACGGCCGTCGGTCGTGATCTGGTGCTCCTCATACGAATCCAAGTCCATATAGTACAGATTGTTGTCGCGCACGTAGGCCACCTTCGTACCGTCGGGGCTCAGGGTCGTCAGGCGCTGCTTGCCCTCGTTGCTGATTTTGGCAAAAGTGCCGTCGGCGACATTATAAATATAGTAGTCCGACACGCCGCTGTGGCGATAGATGGGCTCAAAACCGCTGCTGAGCAGTATCTTCTGCTCGTCGGCCGAAAACTCATAGCCCTCGATCGGGGGCAGCGGTTTGGCCTTCTTGGCCATAGCTGCACCGCCGAAGTTGCACACCAGGCCTTCGCTTTCGCCCGTCTTGTACGAATACTTCTCGATGCCCGTGCGCGTCAGCACGCAGTAGTGCTCGCCGTCCTGCATCGAGCGGATGCTCTGTATGCCGCGCGGCGCAAAGGTGCCTTTGGCCCAAATGTCTTCGAGAGTTATCTGTTTTGTCGGCTGGGCGACGATGCAATTTATTGCTGCAAACATTGAAAGTAAAAGGGTTATACGTTTCATATCCTGTTTTATTATATTTCAATCGGGACTGCAAATTTACATATTTTTTTCGTTTCCCGGAATGTCGGACAAAAAATATGTCGCAAATCAAATTGTGTTCTCGAGGTTGCCATACAAAAAAAGCAACCGTCGCGGTTGCTTTTTGGCGGAGAGACAGGGATTCGAACCCTGGGACCAGCAAGCTGGTCAACGGTTTTCGAGACCGCCCCGATCGACCACTCCGGCATCTCTCCTTGAACATCAGAAGGTTAGAACGATTTTCGGCGTTTCAACTCCCCTGTTTTCGGATTGCAAAGATACACACTTTTTTTGATATGCAAGGATTTTTTTTGTTTTTTTGCAAAAAAAAGAGGAAAACAGGGATAACGACAGGAAGCGACAAACGAGAAAGTAAATGGTCAAAAATAGCGTTCATATATATATTTAAACAGCAATTATCGGCAATTAAACAGCAATTTCTTCGAACGCAAGTGACCTGCGATAAGTGACCTGTGACACGAGCGAGTTCATACCACTTGCCACAGGTCATTAACGTCCGACAAAAACAATTTCCGGTTAATTGCTGTTAAATTGCTGATAATTGCTGTTAAATAATATAATTGACGGACATTCACGTTCATTCACGTTCAAAAAAAATTTCCGGATAATTCCTGGCCAATTTCTGGCAATTCCTGTTAAGTAAATGGTCAAAAATAACTTTCATTTTTTAACAGGAATTACCAGAAATTGGCCAGGAATTAACCAGAAATTTATTTTTATTTTAACAGCAATTATCAGCAATT
>DFHL01000099.1 GCA_002371315.1 Bacteroidales bacterium UBA3724
TTAATTCCTGGCCAATTTATGGTAATTCCTGTTAAAAGAAAATGAAAGTTATTTTTGACCATTTATTTACCATTGGGTGACCTCTATAATTCGTGTTTCGAATGTATATTTGTTGAATATTCGTGCAGTTCGTGAAATTGTTGGAGGTTTCCATTGGTTTTGCGACTTACATTGTCTTTAACTTCCGCACCAGCGCCCAATCCGCCGGCAGCCAGTTTACGCTTTCGATCTCATCCTTGCTGAGCCACTTTGCGGCCTCGTGTTCCTTCAGTTCCAGATGCCCACTCTCCACGTGGCATAGGTAGCAATGCATAGTGAGGTGAAACTGAGGATAGTCCCATTCCACCGTCTCTACAAGGTGCTCCACTGCGATGCGCGTCTCCAGCTCCTCCCAAATCTCGCGTCGCAAGGCCTCCTCTGCCGTCTCATCCGTTTCGATCTTCCCGCCGGGAAACTCCCAGTAGTCCTTCCATTCGCCGTAACCCCGCTGTGTGGCGAATATGCGTCCGCGCTCATCGTGAAAAATAGCTGCAACAACTTCAATCTGTTTCATACAGAACGATAACGGATAAATATCGGGTTTATTGCTATATTTAGTCAGTGGAATTCAGGCAGGGTTGGCCTTTGGAATCTTGCAGTAAGCGGAGTCGGGTGGATTTAGGTTCTTCTTGGGTGTTTAGTTGCAAAATTAGTGAATCAATTCTTCCCAGGTCGCATACCAGGGCTTGCTGGTATTTTTTCCTCTCCCCAAGCCGGGCAATTTGTTGTACTCTTGCGACTTATTGTTGTCGAATGCATAAACAAGATAGTAGTCGTGTCCGAGGTCGGTAAAACCTTTCTTCTCCAAATCTTTTTTCGACATAAATCGCGGGCCTGTTCCTTTCAGTTTGTAAAGCGTTCCAGATGTACCGTTGTGTAACATAACATAGCGGGCGTTCAAGGCTCGTGGTTCCAGTACTATGGCTCCGGCATCCTCGCCAGTGCGAAGGTAGCATAGACCCAACTCTTTCATTTTGGATAGTTTGTCCTTGTACGCAAAATTGACCAGCACCACATCGTCTGGATTTTGATAGGTCAATCCGTGCTGTGGAGTCGCGTTTTTGTAAAGGTATGTCCTCATACGTTTGCGATTCAGCCACTCAGCGATCTGCTCTCTCAGAGCCTGCTCGCTGCTGTTGGGGTCGACATCCAGTTCGTCCGAAGGTCTCAGTGGAAAAGCTCCAATGCCAATGGTCTTGACGGATTGGTAGTAACGTGACTGCTCAAACTCCTCACGGGTGTAGTTGCCAGGAAAGAGGACATAACCACCGATCACCTCGCGTTTAGGTTTATTGTTGGCTGGGTCGACATAGTAAATAGCATCGCGGTAGCGGTGCATTTGGTCGATGGCATCACTTGGAGGAATATCCAGATCGTCGGGATGTGAATCACTTATACGGTATTTGGCATCAAAAAGGAATGTGTACTGAATATCCCGTTGCCGTTTAGTAAGTCGCAGCACGATGTCGGGCCGCTGCTGTGTGGTGAAGGTGGTTGTGCCGCTGATGGCTGACACCACACGGTTGTCGTCCTCCCTCACGGGCGCGTTATACAACACCGAGGCCAGTTCCACGTTGTCCTCAGTCTGTAGGAAGGTTACCTCGGAATGGGTTCCCCAGCTAAGGTCGCGGACAAACTGTGGAGTCAGTTTATTACCTTTGTACTGGGCTGTAGCCTTATCCTTCAGTATATCAGCAACAATGTTCTTGACTTTCAGGAAACACCATATTTCGTAAAGCATCGCGATGTCTTTTGTCTCCAGCTTGTTCACACCCTCTTCCAATTCATATCCGCACATCAGTTCTATCCATTTCTGATAGATGGTACGGTAGTTGGTAGACTTCTTCATTACCAGAGAATCCTGCGAGAAACCTTTAAACTGCCCTATGCTGTGGAAGAATGGGTGGCTCGTTAGCCGTTGTAGCTCTTCTCCCATCTCGTTCAGTCGGTTCTCCATCATTCTCGACTTAGAACCAGCATTCCTTATGTGCTGGCTTACAATGGTAAAACGCTGTTGCGTCTCCTTCAGCACGAACTTCAGGAATCGGTTTTCTACCGTGTCGTTGGTATGGCATAGTTCGTTGGTGCGGTACAGGTGGTGAGGGTCGTCTTTGAATTGAATGTACTCGTTCTCCAGCTCGCGACCTATCCATCGTAGCCTTTCCTGCCGCTCGTAGTTCACCCTGTCGTGCAACTTGCGTCGGGGGGAGTTAATTATCTGGCGGCAGGCTTTGGTAATATCCTCGAAGCAGGATTGAAATATCTGCCACCATATCAAGTCGGTCGACTCGCCGCTACGGGTACGGAAATTGAGATATGTCTCGCGCATAAATGCGAACGACAGCATACTGTATTCTCGCTCTATATCGCGGATTATCCACTCCATATCCGTGCGGTAATCCATCTTGTAACTCAAAACCTCTGTGGTGAAGCGCAGGCTTTTGGCAATCCCGTCCTTTTTGTAGTAGAGTGCAATGTCCGTTTTGCCTACCTGGTTGCCGAATCCGACGGCGCCAAAAAGCAGGTTGCCATCGCTGCTCAGTTGGGTGTCTTTGCTCACGTTTGAGAACATCAGCGACATCTCGTTTACACCCTCTTCGCCTTGAATGAGTACTGGATACTGTGTGTTTTCGAAGAAGACGGCTTCGCGCACTATCTGTTTGCTCTCGTATTCGTGTCCGGCAAACAAAAAGCGTGTGCCTGTCTGGGTGGTGGCAAATTCAGCCGTCAGTTTATCGTTGCCGCGTTCCACACGCAAGTTCCCCATCGCCTTGCGGATGCGGTCGATGCTCTTGTCGCACGAGAAGCGCATCCGGACATCGTCGTTCCGGACTTCGAAATTGAATATGTCATCTCGCGCAGCCACTCTTATGCCCAGTAAGATACAAAATGTTCGCGCTCAAGGGTGCGGTACATCGCGTTGATTTTCTTCTCTGTCGAGGTGTCTGTACCGATGTGTTTGCGCACTATGGCCCGCAGGCTGTTCAGCAGGTTGATGTGGTCTTCGCCGTTGTCGATAATGGCATCCACCCCTATAGGTGCTATACGTGGGTCGTCTTCGTCTATCGCCAAGCGGTTGTCGTCGCCCTCTAAGCGCGACAGTATTTTCATCATTGTAAACTCGTCCAACGAACGTTCAAGTTCGAATTCTTCTCCAGCGAAGTCTTTGCTGGCGGACACATACAGCAGTGCCTCGTTGGCGGCACGATAGCCCAATTTGAATGGCGTTCCTTCCATAAGTTCGTTGACGGCTTTCAGGTATGCTATAACCTTTTCGCTGTCGATTTGTTCCTTCACCTCTGATGCCTGTTGCGGACGGTTCACTAGCAGTTTGTTCAGTTCTGTCAACACTGGGAACAGGTCGCTTTCGCCAGACAGGAAACTGTCGTAATCCACCTCGTTCATTTCAACAGACATTGCACGATCCAGCACCTTGCGGCTAAACGAGAAGGTTGTCTCGTCCATATTCACCGTGCCCATAACCATCAAGTTGGGAGGAAGCGTAAGACCTTTTTCTGCAAATTGTTTGGCTAAGGGGTTGGATTCGGTGTAAAGTGCTTCGCCAAAGAAGTGTTTCAACATCTCCTCACAAGCTTCTTTCCCAAATTCTTTAAAAGGTTTTATAATCGGGTCGGTCACGTAGTTGCCGTCTTTGTCCGTTGAGCGCGACTCTATGGCACTGAGGAACTCGGCAAAGTATTCCTCCACAGGAGCCAGATTCATCTCGTCCAAACAGAGGAAGTAGGGGGTGCCCGTATGTTGCCAAGCTTTCACGATGAATTCTACGAAAGGTGTGAACTCATATTTGTTAGAAATGTTGGAATAAAATCCCACCACGTCCATCGAATTATGCCAGTTGGGTTTCACTTGTATCAACTCGAAATTCTCTGGCCGATTGTCTTTCCAGCGATCTTCATCATTCTCGTAAGCCTGTGTTGTCGTCGCTTGCGCCAGTTTCCTTACGATGCGGCTTTTTCCCGTCCCAGAAATTCCTGCCAGCAACATAAACGGCTTCGTCCGCAGGGCGGTGAGGTATTTAATGTAACTAATGTTAGTTGAATCAAGTTTATTTACAGTTCTACAAACATGCTCTGTCATGGCAGTTTGCTGCAACAATTCTGATAGTTTGGTGTTCTCGGCGAGAAACGCAGAAAGAGAAGCAATATAAGATTGGGAAACATTTACTAAAGCAGCATATGACAATATTGGAGAAACATAATAATCCTGTCGATCAATGGTTTTTCCACCCTTCCACCAGTCATAATCTGTCAGAAATCTAATAAGATTATTTTTAGAAGCATCGCTTAATTCCAATGATTGTATCTTTAACAATTCCTTTTCAGAAAGTTTATCCCCTTTCAGTTCTTTAAGTCTATCTTTTTCAATAACAGAAACGGCAACGTCCTTGTAATTTTTTAATTCTGTGTATAGTTCCGTGAAAAATGCCGCAATATAGAACCATTGGTTAGGCAAATAGATATTTAAATTCTCTCGCTTTGTGGTGACAATGGCAGAAAAGCGATTGTACTTTATCTCGTCTCCCCAAATCTCGTGGACGTTCTTTTTAAAATCATTTGGGAGCTCTATATCATTGCCTGAGTATAAGTTTTTATACCTTTCGACCATTTTGTTGGCCAGTATTCTTAAATCAGATAATTCATTCATGGCTACATTAATTGATGTATTATTTCAAATGCTATTCTTTTTATCACAGGAACGGCGACACTGTTACCAAACTGATGGTAGGCTTCTTTCTTTGAAACGACTATTTGGTATTCCAAATTTGATGGATTGTAGTTTTGATTATTTGCACATTCTGGATTTTCCCAACCATTACCAATGATTCTATAACCTTGCAAACGACCGGCTTCTACAGGAGTGAGTTTTCTGGGATTCAGGCCTTTATCTGATTGGTCAATTAAAATCTCGCTGCCGTCTTTCCAGTATCTTGCAGAAATAGTACTTGTATATACACTATCCTTATTAAACAAGGAATATCCGAAGCCCTTTCCATTTTGTTTGTTTCTCTCTTTCCTATTTTTATGGCCTTCCCACATCTTGTCGCTTATTGTATAGGAAGGATCTATTGTGTTGAAGGGCTCGAAAATGTCAGATACTTTTGTTGGCAAAGTCCCGTCTTTTAGTTTCTCTTTTTCGTATATTGTGTTGCCGTCAGGGTCAATTCCATATGGAAATTTAAAATCTTTTACATTGACTGATTCTCTGAACCAAGCGACTATGAACAATCTTTCTCTATTTTGTGGTACGCCAAAAAATTTTGCATTAAGTACTTCATAAGAGTAGTCATAGCCCAATTCTTTTAATGTCGCGAGAATGACATTTAATGTCTTGCCCTTGTCATGTGTTTTGAGGCCTCTGACGTTTTCTAAAAACAATACTCTTGGTGGATGCCCTGCCTCAATTTTCTCTTTTACGATATTTGCAATGTTAAAGAATAGGGTTCCGCGGGTGTCCTCAAAACCACGTTTCAAACCTGCAATAGAAAATGGTTGACAAGGAAATCCTCCACAGCAAATATCAAAATCAGGAATTTTTGATGGGTCTGCATCATTTATGTCTTCATTAAAATATAGATATTCTCCTTTGCGATTCTTTTTGAAGAGAGTGGGCTCAATATCTTTATAGTTTGCCTCATACGAAATTCTGGCATTTTTGTCCCACTCGCTTGCAAACACGCATTTTGCCCCAACAGAGTGCATAGCTTGATGGAATCCACCAATGCCAGCAAATAAGTCTATAAACCGTATCTTTTCTCCTAGCAATTTTTTGATGTTAATACGAACCTTCATATTCTCATCTGTCGGCTCGCTTTTCATCTCCTCGCTGATTTTTTCACGAAGCAGGTCTTTATCTCTTGGGATACTTTTGTCTTTATTGTATTGTAACGTTTCAAACCAAAAGTCAAAAATAGATTCCCCTAAGTCCCAAAACTTATGAGGAATCCCAAAGCCAATATTTGCAAGACGGAAATGCTCATATACAATCTTGTATTGAGTATCAATATCCATCGTATGGCCGCCAATACAAGGCTTGTCTTCGGTGTATTTCTTTACTATGTCTTTTATATTTTGTAGAATCAGTTTGGTCATTTATTTTGTTGTAGCATTGTCTGATTGACTTTGCCGTTTATTAGTTCCTAAATAAATTATTTATTATTCTCTGAACTAGACAAAAGTCTATCGATAAAAACCTTGTTCCGTAGTTTAGCTCTTTTTAGCAATGTGGAATATTTCATTATTTCTGTATATATGGTTCCGTCCTCTCCTTTGTTAAAGTTTATAACTTTTTCGGAAGGTCTAAACCAATAGTTTAAGTGCATAGATTGTTCAAAGCGGCTAACACGACCTCTTACATCCCGATCTTCGATATTCTCTCCAATTAGATAGCCATAGAATGTTGTAAGCTTCACATCTTCTATTGTGTAATTTCTCAGTATACTGGCATAAAAATCGATTTGGGTAAGATGCTCCGATACATTTACGTCGGGTGCTTTAAATTCAATTATTATAGCCTTCCCTTCTTCGGGGAATAATAAAATGTCTGGCCTTTTTGTAAGCCTTCTTTCGTTCAAGGAATTAAGGTATCGTTTGTCTTCTTCTGAGAATTCTTTGTCAAACAACATTTTACCACTATATTCCATATCTTTGAACTCCTTCTCTGATACACCTTTAAAGTAAATAAAGTCTTCGTTAATTAGCCATAGGTCACTATCTTCTGGGGATTGTGAAGAAGTACTTTGTTGAAAAATTAAATTATGCAATAGACTTTCGTTAATTCTACCTCCATTTCGTAGGGAGTCAAGTTCGTTGTTCAGAATTTGTTCAAACAAATCGAGAACCAACTTTCGTCGTGCAACATATTTGCTCAAGATTGTCCTATTTTGCAGAGGAATAGCTCTTACGAGTTCGTCGACTTTGCTCTGTAATGTATTTCTGTAATCCTCAGTCTTGTTGGGTGTAAGGTATTTAAGTTCGTCTATCTTTTTCTTAATCTCACTATCTTTTTCTGCCTCAATTTTGCTATCCGCTTCATAAATGGCTTTTAGTATGGCCTCGTCGCTATCTGTGTTTTTGATTTTTTTCCGAATTTTCTCAACGGTTTTATTGTTGAGTAGAAACATGGATTGCAGTTCATCAATATTTCTGTTTTTTTGTTCTGCAGACTCTCGTATTTCCTTGTATAATTGACTAATATAAAGGTTTGTGTTTTCTTTTATGGTGTCTATCAAGATTACTTCTTCTGGGAATAGATTCGATTCATTTTGACTCTTAAACTCCTTGCCAGTTATCAATTTCATATTTCCCCTGTCATCTCTATCATTTTCATCAAAATATTTTCCAGTTAGGAGAAACAAATATCGGTAATTCTCAATACTGTCTTTCTTTTGTAAATTATATAATTCAATAGACGTTCCCACAGCACCTTTACTTACTAATAGTATTTCATTCTCGGTGAGTTCTGATGCTGGTCTTTTAAAAGCTTTAAGTCTAAACTCTTCTTTCCGTTCTGAATATATTATTTCATTTTTTTCATTAAGTCGACTATAATTTAGGTTTATTGGACCTTCTTTGTCAGGTTGAGGAATAGATTCTGTTGTGACTTTTGCTTCATCAACAATAGACTCGCCAAGATAAATTTTTATGATTATTTGCGGCAATTTATCTCGATGCTCGCAAAAAAGAGACAAAAAGTGTTTTACCAGATTTCCTTTAATAGCTGAAGCCTCTTTTAATGAAGTGTAGTACTCCAAATCCTTGGTATCAAGTAGCGTGTCAAAGATTATTGTAGTACCAGTTTCTCTGTCTCTTGTCTTCTTTTCAACATCAATCCGTAATATCGCGTTATTTGACAGAAATTGTTCTTTCTTTGACATTGTAACTTGACGAATCATATTAGAATCACCTGAGTTATAAACACTTCGAAGAACGGTATTGTCAAAGAAATGTAAATATTGCACACGTCCAGTACCTAAATTTGACCTTTTTTTACTGTCATCTCTCAGGTTTATTAATCGAAGAAAACTAGCGTCGTTTAAGCCAATTCCATTATCACTTACTTCAACTCGTGTGAAATCCGCATTTTCTATACCCTCATTTATGAGATTTTCGCAAAAATGAAACGAAATCGATATTGTACCACGATTCAGGCCATCCTCAGTGAACTTATCGAGAATTGCTTCCCAGGCATTCATAAAAGACTCGTAAATGGGCTGAAGGGGAGTATCTGTTTTTTTTCTTATGGTTTTCAGCTCATTTCTATAATAAATGCCTTGTGCTTTAAAATATTTCTGCGTGTCCATATTAAATGGGTTCAAAAATTATTAATCTATAGAATCAAATAAGGATGCCATTAGAAATCTTTTTAACGGCTCCAAATACTTGGCATCCAGATTCCAGTGCTGAGGGTTCTCGTAGTTGCGGTTGCGTTCTTTGATGAGGTCTTTCTGCTTCGGCTCCAGCAAGGCCTCGAGATAACCGTATATCTTTGTTTTCTTGGCGGGGGTGGTGAGGGGTGGCGGTGTCCTTCCTGGGATTTCCTGCTGCACGAGTTCCTCCTCATAGTGCTGCCAGCAGTCGAAGATGGGCTGGTTGTTAGGGTTGATGATATGCTCTAAGAGGTCTTCCAATGAGCCTGCATCTTTATTATTGGGTAATAGGAAGAGTTCAAACTCGACTCCATAGTTATCTCGAATGGATAGCAGTTCTTTGCGGCGAGCTTCGATATCATCATCGGCATCAAAAATCACGAGATTTGTGGCGCCATAGTCCATACCTTCTTTAAGAGTGTTTATTCCGTTTTCGCAGAACAGTTTCTGGTAACCACCTGTGTTGTCACCCTTTATTGGAAGGGTAATGCTGCCATCAGGTGCATTCTTATGAAACAGGTGGCGATAGTAGTCCTCAAAGAACTTCTTGTCTGCTGTACCTTCTACTATTATTTGGAATTTATTCATTACAACACCCTCCCCCTTAGCTCTACATCATTTTCGCAAGCGCCAGACAGACCGTCATAGGTGTACTTATATGCTTGATGTCCTTTTTTCAATGTCTTCGCAATTGTGTATAAGCGCATTTCTTGCTGATATTCTTGATGCTCGGTCAACATTTGGTTGAGTTTTTGAAGTGTCTCTTTGCTATGGGTGGTGACAAAGATCTGTTTGTTGGTTCCTACTGCAAGTGCAAAGATGGCTTCCCAGAGTTTCTTATAAGCAGAATAATGGAGGCCATTCTCAATTTCGTCAATCAAAAGAATGTTGTTCACTGGGTTGGCTGACGCTGCAACGATGTTTAAGTATCGTCGCAGGCCGTCGCCTTGCATATTGACTGTTAACAGTTGGTCGATGCCGTCCAATCCGATGTAAGCAACGTTGTTTAGTATTTCCAATGTTGTTATTCGGCTGTCGAAATATTGGAGACGTTCTGTTACAATGTCTTTTCTTTTTCGTTTTGCTATCTCAACCAAGTCATTGGCGGGATTGCCTGCTGCCAAATCCGACGATATGAATGCTACACTATTCTTTTCAAGATAGCCTTCTGCCAATCTCTTGTTTGAAATCATTCCTTGCGGATTGATAGTTAAGCTACATTCATAGCTTTTTTTATTTTGGCCGGATTCTATGTCGAAGGCCATCTTTAGTGTATTTAGAAATGTCTTGTTTTCTGAGGTTGGAATATGACCATTTTGTTCGCTGACCTGTGATTTCTCATCGAACATATAGGTCAATTCCAATGTGAGATGGCGTTTGGTTTCGTCGAATAATTCAGCGGCTACATCAGGCTTCGTTTTCAGGTCGTAGTTGTGAAACAGGTATCCTAAGTCTGCAAAATTGCTGAAACTACGTGACCGAATTGCATTAATGGCTTGGGGTAGGTCGGGATTCGACATACCCATAAGCAGAAGGATGCATTCAAGCACAGAGCTTTTGCCGGAACTATTTTGCCCGAGAAAGACGTTTACACGTGAAAAATCGTCAATCTCCAAATGATTGATTCCTCTGAATTTATTGATTTTGATATTTTTAAATCCGTCCATTGCGATCGCTTGTTTATATTACACGCAAATGCAAAAGTACGATTTTTTTTTTATTTGACAAAATATATCGTTGCATTCATTCAAAATGTATGAATATCAGTATTATAGTGTGCGCGATGCCAAAATAGCAACATTGAAATCTGATGCAAAGGATTTCTTTTTAGAAAAAAAAGCACCGCGACGCGGTGCTTTTTTGTACCCCCTGGGGGAATCGAACCCTCATTTAAAGTTTAGGAAACTTCCGTTCTATCCGTTGAACTAAGGAGGCAGTTTTTGATTGCGTAATTGCGTTAGTGTGTTATTGCGCTATTATTGATTGCGTTATTATAGACTTGTCTGTTTTCAATTATTTTGAGTTCTCCAATTCGTTAATTGGTTGTTGTTTCTATGTTCTTAACGCAGTTGGTGGGCGATTATTGCACGGAAGGGATTTTTTTTATTGCTTCGCTTGCTGGGATGCGCTCGATGGTGTCGTCGGCGTTGCAAATCACTATGTCCTGTCCGTGCAGAGCCTTCTCTTCCAGCATCCGTCGTTCGGCAAGGGCCAATCCGTATTGCAGTTTTTCGGTTAGTATTTGTGCATCCTTATCTGACATAACTTCTTATCTTGTTGTATATTTCCTCGTCGTAGATGGTCGATGCCAGCTGTTTGCCTCCGCGGGCAACGGCGATGCGCGGCGTCGCGCTGTTGTCGTAAAGCATCCAGTAGTCCACTTCGGGGGAATACAGATTAAACAAATTGGATATACCCGACACGTAGCGTCGGCGAGTCGTCGCCACCGGTATGTCGTGACCGCCGTTGCGGACGCGCTCGGCCACGCGCTGCAGGGCCAGCTCGGGCGTGCGAAGCCAGAAAAACAGCAGCGTCACCATATAGCCCATCGACTGTGCCTGGCGCACAAGGTTGATGTACGACCGTGTTGCCAGCGTAGTCTCGATGGCGAACGACTCTTCGCGCCCCAGCAGTTCGCGGATGCGTTTCAACATCAGTTTGCCGGCCTCGATTGAAGTGCTGTTGGGGTTGAAAGGGGAGAGGCCGCGGGCTATCTCGTCGGCGTTGACAAACTCCTTGCATTCAAGAATCTCGGGCAATATGGTGTAAGAGGCCGTGGTTTTCCCAGCCCCGTTGCACCCTGCTATTATGTAGAGATTCTTGTTCATAAATTGCGTTATTGCGTTATTGTGTTATTGCGTTAGTATATTGTTGCGCTTTTTTACTGTAATTGAGGCGGAGTTCATCATCTTGTAGATCTCTTCGAGTTGTTCTTTCAAACCGTTGAACCGATCGGCGTCAATGTGTCCGCTTGAATGGAGAATATCAAGCCAAAAGTAGGTTTCATTAGCCTCTTTGAGCGAAATTGACAGCTTGTGGACAAAATCCTGTGGGCTTTCGGAACCTAATGCTTCGCAATAATTGGCACCAATACTCGTTCCTGATCTTAATATTTGTTTCGACATAACATACTCTCCTTTTTCTCGAAGGTTGTTGCAAAGTGCAATTACTTCGATGGCAAAAGCCTTGCATTTGTCGTATGTGATGCCTTGTGTCCTCATCAATTATATTGCGTTGTTGTGTAATTGCATTAATGTGTTATTATGTTAGTAAAGTTGTTCTCATTGGATTGCGTAGCCACTAACGCATTAACACACTAACACATTAACGCATTCTTACAGTTTGCGTTTTATTTCTATCACTTCGTAGGCTTCGACGATGTCGCCGACCTTGATGTCGTTGAAATTCTCGATGTTAAGGCCGCAGTCCTGACCGCTGACAACCTCTTTGACGTCGTCCTTGAAACGCTTCAGCGAAGCCAGCTTGCCGGTATATACCACGATGCCATCGCGGATGACGCGCACATTGCTGGTGCGGCTGATCTTGCCGTCGAGGCACATACAGCCGGCAATGGTACCCACCTTGCTGATTTTGAAGGTTTCGCGGATCTCGAGGTTGGCCACAATCTTCTCCTGTTTCTCGGGCGAAAGCATACCTTCGATAGCGTCTTTCAGCTCGTTGATGGCATCGTAGATGATGCTGTAGAGCCGAATGTCGATATGCTCCGTCTCGGCCATCTTGCGTGCTCCCACCGAGGGGCGCACCTGGAAGCCGATGATGATAGCGTCGCTCGATTCGGCCAGCAACACGTCGTTCTCGGTAATCTGTCCCACAGCCTTGTGGATGACGTTGACCTGAACCTCGTCGGTCGACAACTTGAGCAGCGAGTCGCTGAGAGCCTCGACCGAACCGTCCACATCGGCCTTGACGATGATGTTCAGCTCCTTGAAGTTGCCCAGCGCGATGCGGCGGCCAATCTCGTCGAGGGTCATATGTTTCTGTGTGCGCAAACCCAGTTCGCGTTGCAGCTGCGTGCGGCGGTTGGCGATGTCCTTGGCCTCCTTCTCGTTCTCGGTGACGTTGAAAGTGTCGCCGGCCTGGCAGGCGCCGGTAAGGCCCAGCAGCAGCACAGGCTGCGACGGACCTGCCGACATAACCTCCTGGTTACGCTCGTTGTACATAGCGCGGACGCGGCCGCTGATGGCACCGGCCACGATGGGGTCGCCCTTGCGGATGGTGCCGTCCTCGACAAGGATTTTTGCCACATAGCCGCGACCCTTGTCCAGCGAACTCTCGATGACGGTACCCTTGGCGCGCTTGTTGGGATTGCCCTTCAGCTCCATAATATCGGCCTGAAGGATAACCTTTTCCAACAGCTCGTCCACGCCGATACCCTTCTTGGCGCTGATGTCCTGGCTCTGGTACTTGCCGCCCCATTCCTCGACCAGCAGGTTCATATTGGCCAGCTCGGTCTTGATGCGGTCGGGGTCGGCACCCGGCTTGTCTATTTTGTTAATTGCAAATACGATGGGAACACCGGCGGCCTGAGCGTGGTTGATAGCCTCGACCGTCTGGGGCATAATCTTGTCGTCGGCGGCGATGACGATGATGGC
This sequence comes from Bacteroidales bacterium UBA3724, assembly GCA_002371315.1. GTDB lineage: Bacteria > Bacteroidota > Bacteroidia > Bacteroidales > P3 > Colimorpha. The sequence continues at coordinate 13,039 of DFHL01000099.1, forward strand.
GATGTCGGTCATCTTGGCACCGCGGGCACGCATAGCCGTAAAGGCCTCGTGGCCAGGGGTGTCAAGGAACGTGATGCGGCGTCCGTCGGCGGTGGTCACCTCGTAGGCACCGATGTGCTGCGTGATGCCGCCAGCCTCGCCGGCAATGACGTTGGTCTTGCGGATATAGTCGAGCAGCGACGTCTTGCCGTGGTCCACGTGGCCCATAACGGTCACGATGGGGTTGCGGGTGACGAGGTCTTCGGGGTTGTCCTCCTCTTCAATCTTATGCAGCGTGTCGACCACCTCCGAGCTTGCAAAGCTGATTTCGTAACCGAACTCGTCGGCGATGAGGCGTATCGTCTCGGCATCGAGGCGCTGGTTGATGCTGACAAAGATGCCCACCTGCATACAGGTGGCGATGATCTGCGTCACGGGGATGTTCATCATCGTGGCCAGCTCGTTGGCGGTGACGAACTCCGTCACCTGCAGCGTCTTCTGGCTTTCCATCTCGCGCATCTGCTCCTCCTCGATTTGCTGGTGCACCTTCTGGCGCTTCTCGCGGTTGTGCTTCGAGGTCTTCGACTTGCCCATCGGGCTCAGGCGGGCCAGGGTCTCCTTTATCTGCTTCTCGATCTCGGCGTCGTCCACCTCGGGTTTCTTCTTCTCGACGGCTTTTTTCTTCTTCTCGCTCTTCTTGTCCTTGCCCTTGGCGGCGTTCTTGCTGTCGGCTTGGGCTGCTGTCTGTGCAGCGTTCTCGTCCACTTTCACGCCGTCCTTCTTTATGCGCTTGCGCTTCTTTTTCTTCTCCTCCTCGCGTTTGGGCTTGGGTTTGTCGAATTGCGAAAGGTCTATCTTGGTGACAACCTTCGGGCCCTCAAGCTTCTGGTATTGGGTCTCGATGAATTCGATTTCCTTTTCAGGGGCCTTGGGCTCCACCTTTTCGGGGGCCTTCTCCGGGGCGGGCTGCGCCTTCTCCTTGGCCTGTTTTTCGGGCTTGGGTTCGGCAGCGCTCTTCTTCTCGGCCTTGGCGGTCTCGGCAGCCTCTTTGGCCTTCTTTTTCTCTTTCTCCTTCTTCTCTTTGGCCTTGCGCTCCTCTTTCTCGGCCTTCGACGGCTTGGTGGGAGCCGGACGCATACGCGTGTTGATGGCCGAAAGGTCTATCTTGTCCACGATGCGCACCTCGGCGTCGAAGGCGTTCTTGCCCTCCTTGACGCCGGCCACCGACGTGCGCAGCACCTTGGTCTCGAACTTGGGCTGTTTGGGCTCGGGTGCCGGCTCGGTCTGCTCCTTGGGCTCCTCGGATGCCGTTTCCGGCGTGGTCTCGTCATCGGCCTTAGGCTCGCTGTCGTCGTCCTTTTCCGCCTTGGCGGCCTCTTTGGTTTGGGGAGTGTTGAAGTTCTTGATGATAACCTCGTCGCCAAAATTGCGCGAGTCGTCGCCGGTCGAGTTTGTGGCTTCGATGACGACGCTGTTGCCCGTGCTGATTTCTATGCGGTCAGCATTCTCTTTCACCTGCCGTTCCGCCTGGAACGCGGTGGCCAACAAAGCATACTGCTCTGCGGTGAGCCTTGCGTTGGGATTCGCGTCGACCTGATGGCCCTTCTTGGCAAGGTATTCCACCAGGGTGGGAATGCCGACGTTCAGTTCTTTGGCGGCTTTGTTGAGTCTGATGTTTTTCGGTTCTTCTGACATAACACTCCTCTTTTTTAGTTGGAAATTCAGTTGTTGTTTTGCTGGCGCAGTCTCTTTTTGCGGTGCTTGCGGCGCACCTTGCTTTGCGCCTTATTCTTCTTCGAATTCTGCCTTGAGCACGCTGATGACGTGGTCTATCGTCTCCTCGTCAAGGCCGGTGCGCTGCATCAAGTCTTCTTTCTTGATGGCCAGCACGCTCTTGGCTGTCTCGCAGCCTATCTTCAGCAGGGCGTTGATGACGCTCTGGTCTATCTCGTCGTCGAACTCCTTCAGGTCGACGTCAAACAGGCCCTTCAGCACGTCGAGCACGTGGTCGATGGTCTCCTCCTCAAGGTCGGTGCGGTTGATGAGCTCTTCCTTCGGCAGCGCCAGCACGCTCTTGGCCGTGTCGCAGCCTATCTTGATAAGCTCGTCGACAACCCATCCCTCGATGTCGCCCTTCAGGGTCTTCAGGTCCACATCGTCCAGGTCCTCGTCGGTATTGCGGTAAATCTCAATCTCATAGCCGCACAGCTTGCTGGCCAGCTTGATGTTGTGGCCGCCTTTGCCGATGGCCAGCGACACCTGGTCGGGCTCCATAAACACCTCGGCCGTCTTGGTGTCCTCGTTGATGGAAATCTTGGTGATTTCGGCCGGGCTCAGCGAGCGGCGGATCATAAGCTCGGGGCGGCTCGAATAGTTGATGACGTCGATGTTCTCGTTCTTCAGCTCGCGCACGATGCCGTGGATGCGGTTGCCCTTCATACCCACGCACGAACCCACCGGGTCGATGCGGTCGTCATACGATTCGACGGCCACCTTGGCCCTCTCGCCGGGCACGCGCACGATGTTGCGGATGGTGATCAGACCGTCGTATATCTCAGGCACCTCGGCCTCCAGCAGGCGCTCCAGGAAGATGGGCGACGTGCGCGACAGGATGATCACCGGGTTGTTGTTCTTCAGCTCCACCTTCAGCACGATGGCCCTCACCGTGTCGCCCTTGCGGAAGCGGTCCGACGGAATCTGCTCGCTCTTGGGCAGCACCAGCTCTATCTTCTCCTCGTCCAGAACCAGTATCTCCTTGTTCCAGGGCTGATACACCTCGCCGATGACGATCTCGCCAACCTTGTCCTTGTATTTCTGGAAGATAAGCGACTTCTCATAGTCCTGTATCTTGCCCACAAGGTTCTGGTGGATGGCCAGAATCTCGCGGCGGCCAAACTCGGTCAGCGGCACAGGCTCCGACAGATCCTCGCCCACCTCAAAGTCCGACTCGATCTTGATGGCCTCCGAGTACTCGATTTCGCGCTTGCTGTCAGTCAGCTTGCCGTCCTCGACGATGAGGCGGTTGCGGTAGATCTCCAGGTCGCCCTTGTCGATGTTGACGATGATGTCGAAATTGTCGTCCGTGCCATATTTCTTGGCCAGAGCGGTGCGGAACACCTCCTCAAGGATGTGCATCAGCGTCTCACGGTCGATGTTCTTGAAATCTTTGAATTCCGAAAAGGAATCGATAAGTCCTGACGTTTTCATTACTAATTGGTATTGAATATCGTGCTAAAAATTTATTACTATCTTTGCTGTCTTGATGTCGCCGTAGGCCAACGTCACAGGCTCGGCCGGGGCTTTCTTCTTGCCCGCAGGCTTCAGGACGATGCGCTCGTCGTCGGCATCCGTCAGGCGGCCCGTGACGCTCTCGCCGTCGAAAGTCGTCACCGCCAGCTCCTGGCCTATATTCTTGCGGTACTGGCGTTTAAGCTTCAGCGGCGAGTCCAGTCCGGCCGACGCCACGTTCAGCTCAAAGTCCTCCTCGTCGCGGTCCAGGCTGTTTTCGATCGTGCGGCTCAGCTCTACGCAGTCGTCGATTGTGATGCCGTTGTCGCCGTCGATGGCCACATTGATGCGGTTGTCGGTCGAAATCTTCAGGTCGACCAAGAACTTGTCGCTGCCGGCCAGCGCTTCGTCTATTACGTTCAGTACGTGCATTTTGTCTATCATAGTCGTGCTTTTTGCTTTGTTTTCCGTAGTCTTTTGTTCCAATTAAAAGAGGGGACTTGCGTCCCCCCGTTCTCACAAAATCCGCTGCAAAATTACGAAGAATATTTTGATTATGAGCCCTTTTGCGAAAAAACATTTTCTATTTATATCTATTTCGCTGAAATACAGCCTTGTGGTAAACCTGAAAAATCTGCCTTCCTGCTGCGCCAGTGCTGTTTTTCAGGTGCGCCGCCACCGTTTGTCGGCAAAATTGCCCCAACTCGTCGCCCAGGTCATACTCCAGCCATTCCAGTGACCTGTGACACGAGCGCGTTCGTTTCACAGGTCACTTGTCACAGGTCACTCACGCTTTGAATAATTGCTGATAATTGCTGTTTAATTGCTGACAATTGCTGTTTAATTGCTGACAATTGCTGTTTAATTGCTGACCATTGCTGTTAAAAGAAAAATATTGCTGTTAAAGGAATAAAAATATTGCTGTTAAAAGAAAAAAATAATTTCTGGCTAATTCCTGGCCAATTTCTGTTAATTCCTGTAGAATAATTGCTGATAATTGCTGTTTAATTGCTGACAATTGCTGTTAAAAGAAAAAATATTGCTGTTAAAAGAAAAAAATAATTTCTGGTTAATTCCTGGCCAATTTCTGTTAATTCCTGTTAAAACAAAATGTGGCCATTTACTTGAATAGGGTTGTTCAAATGTTAAATTTGGCGTGAAAACTCGACCCCGAAAAATGCCCCAAAAACGACCCCGAAAAATCCCCTTCGAAGGGGCCAAAAAAGGGCAAAAATTGCCCTTTCATAACCCCCTGTTTTCCAGGTACCATCTTCTTACCAAATTCTACCCAAGTTCTTACCAAATTCTAACCAACTTTTACATCGGTAGAAGATGAGAAAACTCTGGTATGATTTTCGTCCGATTTTTAGCCTGTTCAGGGGTGTCTCGCGAGGGCGGTTTTTGTCCTCGTTTTGGCGGTGCCGATGGTACGCAGGCGCCTCGCCTGCGACGCACAGCATACCCGTTGAAAGAGACATAAACAGTCCGGCCTCGTCGTTTGCGGCTGAAAAATCACTACTTTTAGGGATTTCGCGGGTGGAAGGGTATGTGTAATTTTGCAGAACAAAATAAAATAGGAATATTAATGTTACTATCTGAACTACAGACTGGTAAGCGTGGTGTGGTGGTCCGCGTGACGGGTCACGGCGCTTTCCGCAAACGCATCATCGAGATGGGTTTCATCAATGGCGTCACCGTCGAGGCCATCCTCAACGCGCCCCTGAACGACCCTATCAAGTACCGCATAATGAACTTTGAGGTGTCGCTGCGCCGCAGCGATGCCGAAAAGGTGGAAATAGTGAGCGAGGAGGAGGCCGAGCGCGAGATTGTGGACCACGACGACTACCGCGGCATCGAGGCCGAAGGCAACACGGCGATGCAGCACATCGCCGCCGAGCGGTCGCATACGATCAATGTGGCCTTGGTGGGCAACCCCAACTGCGGCAAAACCAGCATCTTCAATGTCGCTGCCCACGCCCACGAGCGGGTGGGCAACTACAGCGGCGTGACCGTCGACGAGAAGGTGGGCACCTTCAAGTATGGCGGCTACACCTTCAACCTGATCGACCTGCCTGGCACCTATTCGCTCAGCGCCTATTCGCCCGAGGAGCTCTATGTGAGGAAGCATATCATCGAGAAAAGTCCCGACATAATCCTCAACGTCGTGGACGGCAGCAACTTGCAGCGCAATCTTTACCTCACGACGCAGCTTATCGATATGGACATCACGATGGTGATGGCGCTGAATATGTACGATGAGCTGCAGAAGAGCGGCGACCGGCTTGACATCGAGCAGCTTAGCACCCTGCTCGGTATGCCCATCGTCCCCACCACCGGGCGCAGCGGCGAGGGCATCGACCGCCTGTTTGACAAGATTATTGAGGTATTTGAGGGCCGCGACAGCAAAACGCGTCACATCCACGTCAACCACGGCCCGGAGCTGGAGGGCTGCATCAAGCAGCTGCGCACCGAGCTGTATGAGCACGGCTTTAGCGATTCGCTGTCGACGCGCTTCTTGGCAATCAAGCTGTTGGAGAACGACAAGCAGCTGGAGCAGTATGTCGCCGAGCGCGACCCCGACGGCAGCGTGCTGCAGATGCGCGACCGCATAGGCGAGGAGTTCAGGAAGGGCAGCGGACGCCGCCTGGTTGAGAATACGAGCGACAAGGGCCACAAGGTGGATGTCGAAACCGAGCACCAGGACATCGAGAGCGCCATCACCGACGCGAAGTATGCCTTTGTGCGCGGTGCCCTTGCCGAATGCTACGTCAAGAACGAGAAGACCACGCTGCACAAGGTCACCGACCGCATCGACGCCATCGTCACGCACCGCTGGCTGGGCTATCCGGTGTTCCTCATCTTTATGTTCATCACTTTCTATTGCACCTTTGCCCTCGGCGCCTACCCGATGGACTGGATCGACGCGCTGTTTGGCTGGCTGGGTGGCCTGGTGACCGACAATATGGCCGAGGGGCCGCTGCGCTCGCTGCTGGCCGACGGTATCATCGCCGGCGTGGGTTCGGTTATCGTTTTTCTGCCCAACATATTGATTCTCTATCTCTTCATTTCGTTTATGGAGGACAGCGGCTATATGGCCCGCGCGGCGTTCATTATGGACAAGCTGATGCACAAGATGGGGCTGCACGGCAAGAGCTTCATTCCGATGATTATGGGCTTCGGCTGCAACGTGCCGGCCATTATGGCCACGCGCACCATTGAGGACCGCAAGAGCCGCCTGCTGACGATGTTGGTCATCCCGATGATGAGCTGCTCGGCGCGAATACCGGTCTATGTGATTCTTGTGTCGGCTTTCTTTAGCAAGTATGCGGCGCTGGTTCTCACGGGGTTGTATCTGTTGGGAATGATTATGGCGGTGCTGATGGCTAAGCTTTTCAGCCGCTTTGTGGTCAAAGGCGACAGCCTGCCGTTCGTGATGGAGCTGCCGCCCTACCGTATGCCTACCGCCAAGGCGGTGCTGCGCCACACGTGGGAGAAGGGTAAGGAATACCTGAAAAAGATGGGTACCATCATCCTGACGGCATCGATAATCGTCTGGGCACTAAGTTATTTCCCCACCAACGAAGACCGCAAGCTGCAGGCCGAGAACTCGTATATGGCCAAAATCGGCAAAACCATCGAGCCGGCGATGCGGCCCTGCGGATTCGACTGGAAGCAGAGCGTGTCGCTGCTGAGCGGCGTTTTTGCCAAAGAGGTGGTGGCCAGCACGATGACGGTGGTCTATGCCACCAGCAGCGAGGAGGCCGAGGTCCTCGAGGACTTTGAGGACGAGGCCAACGGCAGCCGCATCTCGCAGCTCATTCAGCAGAATATGTCGCCCCTGTCGGCGGCGTCAATGCTGCTCTTCATACTGCTCTATATGCCTTGCCTGTCGACCATCATTGCCATCAAGAACGAGAGCGGCAAGTGGAAGTGGGCGCTCTTCACGATGGCCTACACCATCGGCCTCGCCTGGATAGCGTCGACGCTGCTCTTCCAAATCGGCTCGCTGATTATCTGAAGTCTCTTAGGCAGGGTATTAAACGGAATAAGTTATTCGTTTAATTCGCAGTTATTAAATTAATAAACAGTAAATAAGACTTCGTCGTTAAAAGCACATAATTATGCAGTTGTTGATTGTTATATTGATTCTTGTTGCCACGGTGGCGCTGACTGTGCGGTGGGTAGTGCGGACGGCCAAGGGCAAGGGCAGATGCGGCTGCGGCTGCAGCGGTTGCCCGAATGGCGGCGGCAAGGAGTGCCATTGCTGCGACAAGGGGCCGACGCTGCCCGAAATAAATGTCGACGAGTGATGCAATAATCGGAGCCGATGTGCGTTACGTCGGTATGAGAGATGTAAGAATAACTGCCATTCGCAAGGCCGACTACAAGGACTTGCAGGCCCGATACGAGAACCCTATCCAGCACGCGTGCGACGTCGTCGAGGGGCAGCAATGGATTGCCGTCGGCGGTGCCAAGCCCGAAGGTATGTGCGACAGCGCGTGGGAGTCGATGCGATGGTTTGTCGAGGAATTGGCCGCCGGACGCGGCAATTTCTACGACGGCTGGATGAAGAACCCCGACAGCGCCCTTATCAGCTGCAACGACGGTTTCCGCCCGGTCAGCTTCCTGCTCGAGGCGTGCTGACAGGCGGTTGAAAGGATGATTTCCAATTCTATATTTGCTTGCGAAATTCGGTTGGCGACAGCCCCGTTTCGCGGCGGAAGAATCGGCTGAAGGCCGACTGCTCGTCGAATCCCATCAGGTTGGCGATGCCCTGCACGGAGAGGTCGGGCCGGGTGTGGAGCAGCATCTTGGCTTCGACGACGACTCGGGTGGCAATCCAGAAGGCTGCCGTGTGGCCAGTCTCTTTCTTTATCAGGTCGCTGAAATATTTGGGCGTAAGGCAAGCCAGGTTGGCGTAGAATCCGACGTCGCGATGCTGGTGGAAGTGCTTGTCGAGGTTGGTGTGGAAGAGGTTGCTCAGTTGCTTGTTTTCGTCTGTCTCGTTCAGTTTGCTTTTGCGGTAATGGGTCAGCAGTCGCAGCAGGAACTCCAGCTGTCGGGTGTGCAGCATCCGGCGTTCGGCAAGGTTGCAGTCGACGGTTTCCGTCATCAGTTCCACGACGTTCATTATCATACGGTATTCGTGCTGGTCGAGTTTGATGTTGGGGTGCGCCTCGTAGCGGTGCCGCAAGTGGTTGATGATTTGCAGCATAGGGTCGTTGAGGACAGAGGCGTTGACGACAATCAGCGTGGCGAGGTAGTCGTCGGTTTTGCCCATATCGAGCAGCTGGTGGTTGGGGAAGATGACGGCCACGGTGTGCTCGGCCGAGAAGTCCGATATGTCGTCGTACATCAGCTGTATATGCCCGCGGTGGCCGATGCAGATGACGTAATCGGGCGACACAAACGGCCCATCTGTTGGTGGCAAGCCTGTCACGTTGTTCAGTATTACGATACCTTCGCTGCTGATTCTCTGCAGGTTGTCGAAGATGGGATGAGAGTTGTTGGCGCTTTTATTCATAGTGCAAAAGTACTTTATTTTTCTGAAATAGTAGGACAATTTCCGACTTTTTGTCAAAAATATAGAGAAATATGTTTAATCATATAGACATTGCGCTGTGTATTTTTGCAAATTATAATTAGAGGCAAATGAATAATGGAAGTTTTATATAAGTGATTAATGTTTAGGTGTATACTATTTGATTTGTCTCTCTGGATTTTTACTAAAGAATCAAATATCAAAAAATATAAAAATGAGATTGCACAAAATAATGGCTGCTGCGGCATTGCTTCTTCTGGCAGGATGCGGGAAGGACACCATCACGACGGTGGACAGCAGCGAGATTGGAAACTACGAAGATATTGAATTTGACGGGACTATAACCGTCGTGTTTTCGTCGAGCGGCGATGCTTCGGTGAGCGGCGCCGGCGACGGTCAGACGGTGACCATCAGCGGCAACGGTGTGACGATTGTCAACTCGGGCAGCGAACTGGTCCAGTATGAGGTGAGCGGAACGACATCGAACGGGTATCTGAAGATTTACAGTCCTGCCGGTCAGTCGGTTGTGCTGAACGGCGCAAGCATCACCAACCCCAATGGTGCTGCGCTGAACCTGCAGGGCGCGTCGAGCAACCCGTCGAGTGGCGCTGTGACCTATCTGGTGCTCAACGGCAGCAATACGCTGGCCGACGGCTCAAGCTACAGCAACACGCCTACCGACGAGGACGAGAAGGGTGTCGTTTTTGGCGAAGGTTCGATTACGGTCAGCGGCGACGGCAGCCTTACTGTCAAGGCCAGTGGCAGGAGCGGCATTGTCAGCGACGACAATGTCACCATCAACGGCGGAACCGTCACGGTAAACGCCACGAGCAGCACTTTCGTCAGCAACGGCGACACCACCAAGGTGGCTGGCGTCAAGGCCAAGGATGCCTTTGTGATGAACGACGGCACGCTGACCATCACCAGCAGCGGCACGGGTGCCAAGGGTATGAGCGGCGACGGCACGGCCACGTTCAACGGTGGCACGGTGAAGATTACCGTCACGGGCTCCAACTTCGGTTCGAGCAGCGGCGGCGGTGGCGGATGGCCTGGTGGCGGATGGCCTGGTGGCGGTCACGGCGGTGGCCAAAGCAGCAGCGACAATAGCGTGGCTGCCAAGGGCATCAAGTTCGACGGCAATATCACTATCAACGGCGGCACGCTGACGGTCAGCGCCTCGGCACACGAAGGCATCGAATCCAAGGGCGAACTCAGCATCACCGGCGGCAACATCTACAGCTATTCGGCTGCCGACGACGCCATCAACTCGTCGTCGACGATGACCATCAGCGGCGGCTATGTCTGCGCCCACGCCACCAGCAATGACGGATTCGATGCCAACGGCAACCTATACATCAAGGGTGGCGTGGTCTATGCCATCGGTGCTTCGTCGCCAGAGATGGCCCTTGATGCCAATACCGAAGGGGGCTATAAGCTTTATGTTCAAGGCGGTACGCTGATAGCCATCGGCGGCTTGGAGAGCGGCGCGTCGCTGACGCAAAGCTGCTACAGGGCCTCGTCGTGGAGCAAAAACACGTGGTATTCGATGACGGTGGGCGACGCGACCTATGCCTTCAAGACCCCGTCGAGTGGCGGCAGCGGCCTGGTTGTGTCGGGCTCGTCGCAGCCTTCGCTGAAAAGCAGCGTAAGTGCCAGTGGCGGAACGGAATATATGAACGGAATGCTGCTCGAAGGCCCTACGGTGAGCGGTGGCTCGACGGTAAGCCTGTCGGCCTACAGCGGCGGCAATGGCGGCGGAATGGGCGGACACTAAACAACTCAACCAAAACTTAAAACGACAATGAAAACAAGAATTTTAGTCATATTTGCAATCGTCCTTTCCGCTTTCGGCTTCCCGTCGTTGAAGGCACAGACCGATGTCGATCTCGACCCCGAAGTGGGAGGCCGCCTGTCGGTATCGGTCGACAAGAAGCTGGCTCGCGGCCTGCACATCAGCCTTGAGGAGGAGATCCGTATGGACAACAACTTTGGCTCGTTAGACCGCTTCCACACCACGCTGGGCCTGAGCTACAAAGTCAACGACTACCTGAAGCTGGGCGTCGGCTATGCAATGATCAATCCTTACAGCAGCAGCGACGGCGCTTTCAAAAGCAGCCGCCACCGCCTGATGCTCGACGCTACGGGCAGCCTGCGCTTCGGCGACTGGCGCCTGTCGCTCCGCGAGCGCTTCCAGGCCACCTATCGCAGCGGCGATATGAACGAGTACCAGAACCCGCGCACGGCGCTGACGCTCAAAAGCCGGCTGAAACTATCGTACAAAGGCCTGCGGCGCCTCGAGCCATACGCTTACGTCGAACTGCGCAACACGCTGAACGCGCCGGTGATAAGCGCCAGCTACGACGGAACCAACTACCTGACCAGCGCCCTGTCGCAATACGGCGAAGCCGGCTGGTTCATAGATAGTTGGACGGGAATGTACGTCAACCGTGTCAGGGGCTCCCTGGGTTTTGAATACCGGCTCAGCAAGGCTTCGAGGATAGACATCTCGCTGTTGGCCGACCGCATTGTGGACAAAGTGGTCGATGCCAATGCCGAAGGCACCAAACTGAAGTCCTACACCCGCGAAACGGGATTTGTGGGCTGGATTAATATTGGTTACAGTTATTCATTCTAAATTGTTTAATATGAAGAAACTCATTCTTTTACTGGTTTCCTTATGCCTTTTGGGCGGCACGCTGTACGCCCAGGAGCAGAACAAGCGCGAACGCAAGAAAAACCTTATCGTCAAGGAGTGGAACACCAAGGCCGGCTCCACGCAGCCCTATCTCGACAACAAGGTCACCTACGACGCGCAGGGACGCAAAATCGAAGAGATAGAATACGCCTCGTATGGCCAGAAGAAGCGCACCACTTACAGCTACGAGGGCGCAAGCACCAAGTGCAAGGAGCAGGTGGAATATGACGACAAGAACCGCGTGGTGCGCGTCAAGCACTTCGAGTACAACGCCGACGGAACGCGCCACAAGCAGCTCAACTACAAGCCCAACGGCAAGCTCGAATCGACCAAAACATACGAATATTCCTATCAATGAGCGTCCTTAACCTGATGCAGCCCATCGGCCTCGACGATATGAAGGCTGTCAGGCTGATGAACCGCGTCGACCAGAAGTATATGGCTCCGGCGGCCCTGCTCGACGAGCTGCTGGCACGCATCGCCGACGGCTACTATGTGCAGCACATCGAGGGCAATCCGCTGGCACCCTACCGCACGCTCTATTTCGACACCGGCAGCCTCGAAATGTACACGATGCACCACAACAAGAAGCTGAACCGTCAGAAACTGCGCGTCCGCACCTACCGCTCGACCGAGACCACCTTCTTCGAAATCAAGAACAAAGACAACAAGAAGAAGACCCGCAAGGTGCGCATCCCCATCGACGTGCGGATGTTCGACCGTTGCCTCGAGGTGCCTGAAGTGTCGCAGTTCGTCAACGAAAACACGCCCTATCCCGTCGCGGTGCTGCACCCCTGTCTGGAGAATAGTTTTGAACGCATCACGCTGGTCGACAAGGGGATGAGCGAGCGCATCACCATCGACCGCGGCATCAGGTTCCACAACCGCGCTACCGGCATCGATGCCGACATCAGCCCGCTGCTCGTCATCGAGGTTAAGCACGAAGTCGGTGCCCCGATGTCCGACATCGAGCGGACGCTCCACGACCTGCACGTTCTGCCGCGCCGTATGAGCAAGTACTGCATCGGCACGGCCCTTACCGACCCTTCGGCCAAACGCAACCGCTTCAAGCCCAAACTTTTGTTTATCGATAAAATATCAAATCAACAATAAAACCCTTATGAAGAAAATATTTGTATCCCTTTTTCTGGCAATGATAATGACTTTTGCCAATAGTGCTGTGGCTCAGGGTATTGACGACGATGTCGTTCTCCCTACCGAAGAGTCTATCCTTGAAGACAACCAGCCCGACGCCGCTACCGACGCGCTCGAGGATGCTGACATCGCCCTCCGTTTCGGCAACGCCGAGGAGCAGAACATCGACTTCCTCGGTCTGCCGTTCTTCGACGCTCCCGGCCTGTGGAAGATGCTCATCCTGTTCGGCATCAACCTGCTGGTTTGTTGGATTATAACCCATTTCCTCTACTATCCCAAGAGCAAGCGCCGCGACTATTATTTCACCTATATGCTCTTCAGCACGGCCATCTTCTTCATCCTCTATCAGCTTCAGAATATGAAGATTGAGGTGGGCATCGCCCTCGGCCTCTTCGGTATCTTCAGTATGATCCGCTACCGCACCGAGCAGCTGCCCATCCGCGAGATGACCTACCTCTTCGTCCTCATCGCCATCAGCATCGTCAACGGCGCCGGTATGGCATCGAGCTACGTCTCGTTCATCGCCACCAACGTCCTCTTTATCCTCTTGATATGGCTGCTCGAGGCGGTCGGTATGTCGAACCGCAAGGCGCAGAAAATCATCACCTACGAGAAAATAGCCCTCATCAAACCCGAACGGCGCGAAGAGCTGCTGGCCGACCTCCGCGAGCGCACGGGCCTCGACATCGTCAAGGTGCAGGTGGGAAGCATCGATTTCCTCAAGGACACGGCTTTCCTCAAAGTGACCTACCTCTCCGACGACCCCGAGCCGAACGACATCGATATGGTCACCAAGTTCAAGAAGAAATAGTGAACCGCCATCGTCCCCGCCATCGGCACCTTGCCCGCAACGTTCGCGGCCGACGTGCAGGGCGTTGCCTCTTGCTGCCGGCGACGCTATGGCGACGGAACAGATTTCTTAAAATACCCCAAGCCTGAATGTTGAATTTAACATTCGGGCTTTCTTTTTGTAGTCCGAAATTAACTTAAAAACTGTTAAAATATGCTCAAAAATCGCAAAATCTTAAAATGCTGATTTCCAAGCATCAAATACCTACCAAAGTTCACCCAAACTTCTACCAAATTCTTACCAAAAATCACTCCAGTGGGCTTTAATGAAGAATTGTTAAATTTAACATAATTATTAGAAACTGTTTTGACTTTATCCAATGATATTCTTATGCCATAGAATCGGTGCTTTTTTCACGGTCTTTTGGTTACAATGGAACCCCATTGCGCCCTCAATACCGTGAAAAAAACACTCGATTCTATGCCCAATATTTTTCATCGATAAAGTCAAAACAGTTTCTTAAAATGCGCGAATGCCTCTCGATACCTCTGTTTGAGGTTGCGAAAGGCATTTGTAATTCAGGCTTTTGCTGCGGTTAGCCTTATATTTTCAGCTTGCTGAAGCCGCGCATCACGGCATCCCACCAGCGCGAGGGCAGCAGCCAGTGGAAGAAGACGCCGATGTGGGCAAAGCGGCCGGTGCGGTAGCGCGTCTTGGGGCGGCGGCTGTTGACGGCACGCGAGATGGCGCGTGTTATCACTCGGGGCGACGACAGCCAGGGGCCTGAGTAGGCCTTGTGCAGCGTGTCGGCTTCGGTGGTGGCGCTGGCCTCGTAGGGCGTGCCGGCCGACGATTCGCGCAGGTGGCGTGCAGCGATGATGCCCCAGTCGGTCTTGATGCCGCCGGGCTCGATGATGGAGACGTCGATGCCGAAGGGCTTCACCTCCATACGAAGGGCGTCGCTCAGGGCTTCGACCGAGAATTTCGACACGTTGTACCATCCGCCGTAGAGCAGCACGATCTTGCCTGCTATCGAGGCGGTGTTGATGATGCGGCCGCTGCCCTGACGGCGCATCGCGGGGAGCACCAGCTGGCACATCCGCGCCAGGCCGAAGACGTTGACTTCCTGCTGGCGGCGGGCTTCCTCCATAGGCGTTGTCTCGATGGCGCCGAACCATCCGTAGCCAGCGTTGTTGACCAGCACGTCGATGCGGCCTTCCTTGTCCAGGACGGCCTGTACGCATCGTTGCATCGACTCTTCGTCGGTGACGTCGAGGCTCAGGGGTGTGATGCCGTCGGCTTTCAGGGGTTGCATCAGTTCGGTGCGTCGTGCGGCGGCGTATACTTTATGGCCTTGCCGTGCCAGCGTTTGCGCTGCGTCGAAGCCAATGCCGCTGCTGGCTCCGGTGATGAGGATTATTTTTTGTTTCATTAAGGTTCTGTTTCTGCTTCTACCGTCTGCTTTTGGACAACCCTAATAATCTTAACTGCGAATTTGTCGAATTAAATCATTGATGTTAAGAGTTTTTTTGCAGGCAAAACGCGAATTGATCGAATTTTAGAGGTTACTTTTTTGCATTGGGTATGTTGAAGACGACATAGGTGTTGTTGTCGCTGTTTTTCCAGGTGTAACTGCCTGTCGGCATATTGTTTATGTTGGCATTCAGCGCGTCGCGCAGGCTTGTCTCGCTGCCGCCGCTGATTGTTGTGCCGCTGCTGAGGGGCGAGTTGGTGCCGTTGTTGGTGCTGGAGGAGTGGCACAGGCTGTAGCTGGTTGGATAATAGCAGTGGTCGATAAGGAATTTGCAGGTGCTGTGGGATTCGCCAGCGATGCCGTATGCGTTTGCAGCAGTGGCACTTAGTTCGCCATAAAAGTAGCAGTTAGAAATAGTTATGTTGGCAAAAAGTTCACTTCCGTCCGCCACGATACCGGCAATGTTATTTCCTTCTACGTTGCACTTTGCATAACAGTTTTGTATGTTTGTCTTATAGTTTTTCCCAGCTAATCCTCCAGCATAAATGTTTGTACTGCCATTGATTGCAGTGATGTTCCCAGTGTTGAAACAGCTGTGCATTGTGCGTATGGAAGTTGGGTATAATGTGCCCGCAATTCCGCCAATTCTTTTTATTTTGTTTCCTGTGTTGTTGCAAGCAATTGTTCCCGAATTGCTGCAATGGGAAATGCAGCAAGATACTTGGCCGAAAATTCCACCTATATAGCTTTCTGAAGCAGATGCCTTTTGTAAAACAATATTACCATAATTATGGCAGTCAGTGCAGTAAAGATTGTTGTCGGTTAATGACAACTTGCTTGTTATGCCACCGCAATTTTGGGTTTTCACTGTCTCGGATGAGGATGTAATTGTGATGTTGCCATAGTTGGTACAGCCGGATACGGAATTCATATTGACCATTTCGCCGACAAGGCCACCAACATAATGGTAATTAGTTGTGATGTTCCCGTAGTTTGTGCAGTTTGTTATCGAACATTTGTTGGCTAATCCTATCAATCCTCCAATTTTTAGACCGGATAGTTCTACATCGCATATTATGTTTACACGATTGGTGCAATTATCGAATACGGCATTTTCTTTAGCCTCTCCAGCTAACGAACCATAACAATTGCTCCCATTATTAACCAGCACCGGCGATGTGACGTCGCTGGTTGCTGCTATGGTCAGGTTTTTGACGGTGCCGCCGTTGACGGTGGAGAAGAGCGATATGCCCTGGGTCGTCAGGGTTATGGTGTGGCCGTTGCCGTCGAGGACGGCCTTGAACTCGCCGTTGAGGGTGCTGCCGACATTGATGTCGGCGGCCAGGGTTACGTGTTTGCCGGCTTTCTTCAGCGTGTCGGCCAATGCGGCCCAGCTTGTGGCGGAATTGACGATGTAGGGGTGCGCGGCCGAACCGTTGGTGACGGGTTTGGTGGGCTCGGTGTCGCCGAACTTCATTGCGCTGCCGGTGAAGGTGTTGGCATCGTCGAAGTGGCACAGCTCGCCACTGTTGAAGGCGATGTTGGCGGCTTTGGTTTTTTCGAATACTTTGATTATCCCGTTGTTGTCTTCGATGGTCAGACGCAAGGTGAAGGTGGATGCTCCGTTGACGGGCGGCACCAGAAGGTAGAGGTCTTTTGTCTCGGCTGCAAGGTCGAGTGGTGTGCTGAAGCACAGGGTGCGCGATGTGGCGTCGGCGCCAGTGGGCGGCTGCACTTGCCATTGGTTTTCGGCGTGCTGGGCGACGATGGTGCCGTACAGGGGCTTGTCGCTGATGACTTCGATGGCGTGGAGCTTGGCTCCGATGCCGTTTCCGCTGGCATTCACCTTGAAGTGCAGCAGGGCGCAAAGGTTCTGGAAACGTAGCGTGTTGCCGTCGGCTTTGGCTGCCATTATGCTGTGCACGACTTGCTGTCCGCCATTGGTGGCGTAGGTTTCTTCCTGTGGGATGCTGAATGATATTTGTCCGCCGTTTATGGCCGCGATGTCGGCGGGGTAGGCGGCGTAGTATTCCCCTCCTATGTCGCTTGCGCCTTCGGCATTGATGGTGGCCTTGTTGTTCTGGCTGGCGTCGACGGCTATGTTGTAGGCTTGGCCGTTGATTTGTACAGCGTCTCCGTTGTGCCAGTGGACTATGGTGCCGGTGATGTAGTCTTTGGCGCTGTTGTAGTCCTGGGTTATGGCGGTGAATGTTGTACGGTCTTTGCTGCAGCTTGTGGTCATCAATGTTCCTAAAATGAGGGTTGCAATCCAAAGACTAATGCCGTGAAAATTTGTGGGGGGGGGTAAAATATTCATACATAACGATTTAGAGTTTGTTAATTTGGTTGTTTGTGCATTCGTTTATTTTCAATCGTCCTTCGGCAACCGGTGGGATGGCGGGGGCGGGGAGTCCGTCGCCAAGGACGGCTGTGCTGCGGAAGATGCGCACCTCGTCGTAGAGCCCCTCGCGGATGAAGGCGTCGAGGATTTGGCGTCCGCCTTCGACGATAAGCGACTGTATTTTGCGTTCGTAGAGGGTCTGCATCGCTTCGCCGAGCGACGGGCAGCGCAGGTGGAGCCAGTGGTCGGGAAGGTCGGTGAGGCGGCCTCGGCGGTCGAGGACTATGGGCTGCGGCTGGCGTCCGCCGAAGAGGCGTGCCGTCAGCTGCGGGCGGTCGTCGATGTAGGTCTGCGAGCCGACGAGTATGGCGGCTTCTTCGGTGCGCAGGCGGTGGCTTTCGATGGTCTGTCGCTGCGACGACAGCCAGTAGCTTTTCCCGTTTTCCGTTTTCCGTTTTCCGTTTTCCGTTATCGACGGTGCCATAAAGCCGTCGGCGCTCTGCGCCCACTTGAGGATAATATAAGGACGGCGTTTCTCCATAAAGGTGAAGAAACGCCGGTTCAGTTCGCGACCCTCGTCTTCGAGGATGTGTCGCACCACTTCGATGCCTGCCGCTTCGAGCTTGGCGTAGCCGCGACCCGAAACGAGGGGGTTGGGGTCGTCGTTGCAGCACACCACGCGGCCGATGCCTTTCTCGACTATCAGGTC
Organism: Bacteroidales bacterium UBA3724; assembly: GCA_002371315.1. Classification (GTDB taxonomy): domain Bacteria; phylum Bacteroidota; class Bacteroidia; order Bacteroidales; family P3; genus Colimorpha. The sequence goes on from DFHL01000099.1 coordinate 30,952, forward strand.
GGCGCAGGGTGGCGTAAGACCCTGGTGCGAGCAGGGCTCGAGGTTGACATAAAGGGTGGCACCGCGCAGGTCGCTTTCCGCTTTAAGAATGGCGTTGCGCTCGGCGTGCCATCCGCCATAAAACTGATGATATCCCTCGCTGACGATACGGCCGTCCTTGACTATGACGCAGCCAACCATCGGGTTGGGCCGCACGCGCCCCAGTCCGCAGGACGCCAGTTGCAGGCAACGATGCATAAATCTTATGTCAGTTTCGTTTTGCGTCATATTTGGTTCGGTGCAATTAAGATATTGGTTTGTAATATCCTATATGCGTTAATCGGCAGGGTGTATCAACGGTTTACGGGATGCAAATTTACATAAAAATCTTGAATTTCAACACTGAATGATGAAAAATTATTGGTTCGCAGGTGTCTCGCCTGCGAAGTTAAGGTGTAGTAAAGAATGATTATTCGGGTCAGAATCTGTAGGTCAGCCCCAATCGGATACTCAGCCGTGAGCCACTCAGATAATCATCTGGGAAGGCGTGGTAATAGCCAATCATCAGTGACGGTTTGAATTGAGTCCAGCCTATGCGAATTTCGGCTGTCGGTTCCAGAAGCAAGCGGTTGCCCACAATGGACTTTTCGGTGGACCACCTGCCCAAGTTGTCGTTATAGTACCAATCGTAGTAGTAGTTGGTGCGTATTCGCGAATCGTGCATATAGCCCACTTTCAGGCCGAAAGCAATGTCTATATGCGAGTTGGCCAAGTGGTTCCAGCCGCAGTTGAATTGTGCAAAAGCAATATGGATATTTCCATCATCTCGGCCATAAGGATCGGGGTCTGCATCGCTCTCCAAAGTGTATGCAAACGTATTGAAGCCGTAGCCTAAATACAACTCGGTATTCAGTCTGCCCATTTTGTTGTAATAGCCCGTCGCAAGCTGCAAATATTTTATTCCAAGCCCGCTCTTGTTGGCCAATCCGTGTATATGCCCCTGGATAGCAATGTGATCCGTTACACCTGCTGCAGTCGAAATGTGTCCGACCAAAGTCTTGTCCAAGACGACCGCCCCACCTTCAAGCTTGACCTCTCCTTTGCGTTCGATAAGAGGGATGTCTACACATTGGGGATTGTATACTCCGCAGCCGTTGAAGACAAAAAGTGCGGCGGCGACCATTATGATGGAATGAAATCTCCTTGTTTTCATAGTCTTGTTTTTATTTGGTCAGGTGAAATATAAAGCTGCATCTTTTCGGCGCATCCTCCGTGATCTGAAAAATCTATGCGTCCTTCGACATAGCATTTGGCTGTGTCGGCGTGGCTGGCAACCGAGTCGGGAATGTCGCGTAAGCACACGGGACTGTTCTCATCGCCGTATTGGCTGTGCCGCACCATAGAGAGGGGCAGATGTTTGTAAGTCATAAAGTAGCCGGGAGCGGTATATTTATAGCGGCACTCTTTGCTGTCGGCCAGGAAAAGTGGCTTGTATTGTACGGAAGTGTCGGTACAGACAAATGTGTAGAGCTTTACGGTGTCGCCGTGCACAAGTGAGTCGTAGAGCGCCGCCAGCTCTTCGAGCGAAAGGTATTGGTCGCTAATAGTCCGTGGCATACGCGCCTCGCCGCCTTCTTTTCCGGGCCAGCGCCAATGGCTGAAGGTGCATTCCTTCTCCACCTTCACGCAGCCGGCAAAAAGCAGTGCCGCTGTGGCAATTGCAACGATTGTCCTTGGTTTTCTCTTGTTCATAACTGATGTTTTTGTAGATTGTTTTCCGACTGCAAAATTACACAAAAAATGGATTGTGACAAATCAGGTTAAAGCATTTTTTACGCAGTCGTTTTGCTGGAATGATAAATGTGTAGGTAATATGTTTGCTTATCAGATGTTTATATGAAATGCGCAGACATCTCCCGAATCAAAAAATCCGCATAGTTGGTACTATGCGGATTGGTACATTGTATATAAAAAAGGGAAAATCTGATATCCAAATAGATTAGAACTCAGCGGTCTTTGGGGTTCTCGGGAAGGGGATGACGTCGCGGATGTTGCTCATACCGGTGACGAAGAGCATCAGGCGCTCGAAGCCCAGACCGAA
>DFHL01000103.1:0-27718 GCA_002371315.1 Bacteroidales bacterium UBA3724
TTGGTGATGAAGCGCTTCACGCCGTTGAGTCGCCAACAGTTTGAGGCTTCATCCCAGGTGGCCTTGAGGCGCACGGACTGCAGGTCGCTGCCGGCGTCGGGCTCGGTGAGGTCCATCGAGCAGGTGGCACCCTGGTAGATGCGGGGCAGGTACTTGTCTTTCAGCTCTTCGCTGGCGAAGTGCTGTATGGTTTCTGCGCAGTCCTGCAGGCCCCAGATGGTGGCGAAGCCCACGTCGGCGCGTGCAATCATTTCGGCAGCCATCACTTCGACCACGCGTGGGAAGTTGAGGCCGTTGTATTTGCGTTCGAGGGCCATTCCGTAGAGGCCCGACTGGATGAGGGCGTCGAGGTTGCGGCGCGTGCCGGGGGCGTACTCGACGTGGCCGTCGACGAGCGAGGGGCCGACGTGGTCCACCTCTTCGGCGTTGGTGGCTATGACGTCGCCAGCGATGTCGCCCAGCAGGCGCATAACCATATCGTACTGCTGCACAGCCTCTTCGGCATTGGCGGGAGCCTCGGGGTGCTTGCCCGCTTCGGCATAGTCTTTTTCCTTGACGGCAACCACCTGCTCCATTCCGGGATGGTGGAGATAGAACGCAAGATTCTCGTTATCTGTATAAAAATTCATAATTCCTTGTTCAATTTAACGTCAACAGAGGGGTTAACGTTAGGGTTAATGTTAACGTTATTTCAGATTGTTTTTGTAGCAGGCCATAAACTGCGGGATGACGGTCATCACGTCGCCGATGATGGTGTAGTCGGCAATGGCGTTGATGGGTGCGTCGGGGTCGGTGTTGATGCTTATGATCTTGGCACTCTGCTCCATACCGGCGCGGTGTTGGACGGCGCCGCTGATGCCGCAGGCTATGTAGAGCTTGGGGCGCACGGTGACGCCGGTCTGGCCTATCTGGCGTTCGCCTTCGCAGAAGCCGGCATCGACAGCGGCGCGGGTGGCTCCGACGCTGCCACCGATGAGGTGGGCGAACTGGTGGAGCAGCTCGAAGTTCTCCTTGCTGCCCATACCGTAGCCGCCGGCGACGATGATTTGGGCTCCCTTGATGTCGATTTTCTGCTCCTCGATTTCGCGGTTCAGGATCTGTACGGCCTTGTCGGCGGCATCGAGCGATGCGCCGACGCTGACGGGGATGATGGTGCCTTTGTAGTTGGGATCAAGGATTTCTTTCTTCATCACGCCTTCGCGGACGGTGGCCATCTGCGGGCGCGTTTCGGGGCATACGATGGTGGCTATGATGTTGCCGCCGAAGGCGGGACGTATCTGCAGCAGTATGTCGTCGTAGGTCTTCTTGGTCTTGATGTCTTCGTGCGAGCCGATTTCGAGCTGGGTGCAGTCGGCCGTAAGTCCGCAACGCAGATAGGAGGCGATGCGCGGGGCCAGGTCGCGTCCCACGCTCGAGGCGCCAAAGAGCACAATCTGGGGCTGCTGGGTTTCGATGAGCTTGGAAAGGACGTCGAAATGGGGCAGCGTGCGATATGGCGACAGGCGACGGTCGTCGGCCACGAAAGCCTCGTCGACGCCGTAGGGGTAGAGCGATTCGGCGGCGGCATTGACATTGCTGCCCAGCACGGCGGCCTGCAGCTTGCAGCCCAGTCGGGTGGCCAGCTGGCGGCCTTTGGTGCAGAGCTCCAGGCTGATGTCGGCAATCTGGTTCTTTTCCGACAACTCGCAATATACTAATACGTTATTCATTTTTCGTCTTCGTTTTCGTTGTTAATTACAGAATATGTTCCTTGATGAGCGTTGCCGACAGTTCGTTGAGGGCTGCCTCGGTGGGCTGGAGCACTACCGACTCCTTGTGTGCCAGGACGACGTTCTCGATTTTCTTGACCTTGGTGGGCGAGCCTTTCAGGCCCAGACGGTCCATATCGGCGTCGATGCTGTCGGCGTTGATCATACGCACCTCTTCCTTGGCCTGCTGCAGCATACGGTGTGCGTTGGGGAAGCGGCAGTCGGCGCCGGCCGATGTGACGGTGACGAGGGCGGGCAGCGTGGCTTTGACGCACTCGGTGCCGCGCTCGAGGCGACGGCGAATGGTGATCTGCTTGCTGTCGACGGCAAGAAGCTCTTCGGCGTAGGTGATTTGCGGAATTTCAAGTTTCTCGGCCACCTGGGGACCTACCTGTGCCGTGTCGCCATCAATGGCCTGGCGGCCGCCGAGGATAAGGTCGACGTGGCCCAGCTGGCGGATGGCTTGCGAAAGGGCATAGGAGGTTGCCAGCGTGTCGGCACCGGCAAAGCGGGCGTCGCTGAGCACAAAGCCATCGTCGGCTCCGCGCATACGGGCGTCCTTGATGATTTCGGCGGCACGCGGCGGGCCCATCGTGACCACGGTGACGGTGGCGTCGGGCATCTGGTCTTTCACGCGCAGTGCCATTTCCAGAGCCTTGAGGTCTTCGGGGTTGAAGACGGTGGGCAGGGCGGCACGGTTGACGGTGCCGTCGGCGTTCATAGCGTCGGCGCCGACATTGTGTGTGTCGGGCACCTGCTTGGCCAATACTACTATTTTGAATGACATAATATGTTCTGTTTTCGTTTTACCTTGTTGTTATTTTCCCTTGACGTAGTCGATGATGTCGCCCACGGTCTTGATGTTTTCGGCAGCATCCTCGGGAATGCTGATGTCGAACTTCTGTTCGATGGACATAATGAGTTCCACGCTGTCGAGCGAGTCGGCGCCGAGATCGTTGATGAGGCTTTTTTCGGGGGTGATTTCCGAAGCTGCCACACCCAGACGCTCTTCAATGATGGCGCAGATTTCCTCGGTGAGTTGTTCTTTGGTCAGATCTTTTGCGTTCATTGTCAGTATGCTTTGTTATTTCTCGGATGTTGTTTTTTTTAGAAGCTGTTTAAATTTGATTGATGAATTTTGTTATGCAGATAGACGAGCAGATTTTACTTTTTTTTGAGGGCGCAATGGGGTTCCATTGTAACCGAAAAAAGGAGGAAAAGATGCCGTATATGTGCTTTAAGAAAATCATTGAATTAAATTTAAAAGGCTTCTTAGTTGATAGCCAGTCCGCCGTCGCAGCTGATGACCTGTCCGGTGACATACGAGGCCAGGTCGCTGGCCAGGAAGAGCGACACGTGGGCCACGTCGGTGTCGAGGCCACCGCGGCGCAGCGGTATCTTGGTCATCCAGTCCTTGCGCACGTCGGCGGGCAGTTGCTGCGTCATCGGAGTCTCGATGAATCCGGGGGCAACGGCATTGCAGCGTATGTTGCGCGAACCCAGCTCTTTGGCTATCGAGCGGGTGAAGCCGATGATGCCGGCTTTGGAGGCCGAGTAGTTGCACTGGCCGGCATTGCCGTTGAGGCCAACGATGGAGCTGATGTTGATGATCGAGCCAGCGCGCTGTTTCATCATCATCGGGGCGAAGGCCTTGGTGTAGTTGAACACCGAGCGCAGGTTGACGTCCATTATGAGGTTCCAGTCCTCGACGCTCATACGCAGGATGAGGTTGTCCTTGGTGATGCCGGCGTTGTTGACCAGTATGTCGAGGCGGCCGTAGTTGTCGGCCACCCACTGTGCCACGTCGTTGGCCTGGGCATTGTCGGCGGCGTTCGAGGCGAGGAAGTCGGCGCGGACGCCCTTGGCGCGCAGTTCTGCGAGCAGGCTTTCGCTCATCTCGTTCTCTTTAAGGTCGGTGAAAATGATGTTGGCGCCTTCTTCGGCAAAAAGAAGTGCGTGGCTTCTGCCGATGCCGCGCGAGGCACCGGTGATTAATGCGGTTTTATTCTCTAAAAGTTTCATCGTGATTCGTTTTTGATGTTTTGTTTAATTTTTATCAGCCAGCATAAAGATCAGGCTTCCCTTGGCGCAGAGCTTGCCGTCCACTTTTGCTTCGGCATCGACGAAGAAGGTCAGGCCTCGTTTGGCGGTGATTTTGCCGCGCACCTCGATGGTGTCGCCGGGACGCACCTGGTTTTTGAAGCGCACCTTGTCCATTCCGGCATAGAATGTCAGTCTGCCGGGCAGTTCTTCGAGCATCAGGGTGCAGCAGCACTGGCCCATAATTTCACAGAGTATCACGCCGGGCACAACCGGATAGTCGGGGAAATGGCCCTGCAGGAAATACTCGTCGCCGCGCACGTGATAGTGGCCTACGGCGGTGTCGCCTTCCATAGTAACGTCATCCACAAGCAGCATAGGCTCGCGGTGAGGTAGGTAGTTTTTGATTTCTTCTCTTGTCATAATAATTTATGAATACATTAAATATAATAACCAATTGTTTTTCTTCAGATTTTGCGCAGGGCCACGCAGGCGTTCTGGCCGCCGAAACCGAACGAGTTGCTGATGGTAAGGTCGGCATCAAAGTCGCGGGCCGTATGCGGCGTGTAGTCGAGGTCGCACTCGGGGTCGGGCTGGTCCAGGTGGATGGTCGGTGCCACCTTGCCGCTCTGCAGCGTCTTGGCGCAGATTACCAGTTCGACGGCTCCTGTGGCGCCCAGCATATGGCCCATCATCGACTTGGTGCTGCTGATGACGGCCTGGCGTGCTGCGGTTTCGCCCATAGCCTGCTTGATGGCCAGCGTTTCGGTCTTGTCGTTGAGCGGCGTGCCGGTGCCGTGGGCGTTGATGTAAACCTTCTCGCCCTCTTTGTATCCGGCCTCTTCGAGCGCCCATTTGATGCAGTTTGTGGCGCACTTGGCGTCGGCGCGAGGTGCGGTGTAGTGGAATGCGTCGCAGCTGTTGCCGTATCCGCAGACTTCGGCGTAGATGTGTGCACCGCGGCGACGGGCGATCTCGTAGTCTTCCAGTATCATAACACCCGATCCTTCACCCATTACGAAGCCTTTGCGGCGCAGGTCGAAGGGCAGCGATGCCGCCATCGGATCTTCGCAGGTCGAAAGGGCTTTGCTGTTGGCGAAGCCGGCGATGGCTATTTCGCAGATGGCAGCCTCGGTGCCGCCGGTAATCATTGCGTCGGCACGTCCTTCGCGTATCATACGGTAGGCTTCGCCGATCGAGTGGGTGCCTGTAGCGCAGGCCGTTACCACCGGCAGGTTGGGGCCTTCGGCGTGGAACACGATTGCCGTGTTGCCCGATGCGATGTTGGCTATCATTTCGGGAATGAAGAGTGGCGACACGCGGCGCGGACCGTTCTCGAGTAGCGAGGCGTGCTCGCGGCAGAAGGTCTGAATGCCGCCGATGCCCGATCCGATGGCGCAGCCAAAGCGGCTGGGATCCACGTCTTTGCCTACTTCGAGGCCGCTGTCGCGCATAGCTTGTGTCGCTGCGGCGATGGCATAGAGAGCGTAGCGGTCGTTGTGACGTATCATTGCTTTGTCAATGTCGAAGTCCTCGGGTTTGAAGTCTTTTACTTCCGCTGCCACTTTAACAGTCAGGTTGTCAGTGTTGAGAGACTTTATCGTGTCGATGGCGCAGGTGCCTTTAAGAAGCTCTGCCCACATTGTGTTGACGTCGTTGCCAAGGGGGGATATGCATCCCAGTCCGGTAATAACTACTCGTTTCATATTTCTTAATTTATTGATTGCGTGATGGAAAATATTAGTCGTTTTGTTCTTCTTTTGTTTCGGGATATTTGATGGCGCTCCATTTCAGGATTGTGGCACCGGTGACAAAACCTCCGCCGAAAGCGCTGAGCACCAGTGTTGAACCGTCTTTCAACTCGCCGGCTCTCGACATTTCGTCGATAAGGATTCCGATGCTTGCTGATGATGTGTTGCCATACTTTTGCAGGTTGGTCGGAAATTTTTCCTTCGGCTGCTCCAGGTGTTCGCGTATGGAGTCGATGATGCGCAAGTTGGCCTGATGCAGCAGGTACATATCGATGTCGTCGCCCTTCAGGTTGTTGCGTTCCAACAGCGTATCCACATCCTTGATGCAGGATTTGACTGCAAGTTTGAACACTTCACGGCCGTTCATCACCAGAGGCATAGTCCTTTCGTCGACGCGGTCGTATGGTGTCGACTCGAGCGAGCGTTTGTAGTAAAGCGCATCGGTGTGTGTTTCGCCGGTCAGGCGAAAATCCTTGAATCCCTCGCCCTCGGTGACAACCAGTGCCGAAGCACCGTCGCCAAACAGGACTGAAGTCTCGCGTTCGTGCCAGTTGCAGAACCGCGAGGGCTCTTCGGCGGCAACTATGAGGATTTTCTTTGCCTTGCCGGTCTTGATGAAAGCGTCGGCGATGTCGAGAGAGTAAATCAGTCCGGCACAAGCGCCATTCAGGTCGAAGCAGGGGCAGCAAAGTCCCAGTGGCGCCAGAATGATGCTTCCCATCGAGGGAGAGACGTAGCTGTTGGCCACATTAGAGCAGATGAGATAATCTATTTCTGAAGGCTCGAGCCCCGACGATTCGATGGCAGCCTGAGCTGCGTTGATGGCCAACTCGCCAAGTGTCTCGGTGCTTAGGAGGTGACGAGTATGGATTCCTGTACGTGATGTGATCCAACTGTCGCTTGTTTCGAGAAAACCGGCAAGCATATCGTTGGTCACTACTTTTTCAGGAAGTGCACTACCTGTTCCAATTATTTTCATAATATTGTATTCTTTTTAAATAAACCTGCAAAAGCAGATTTTTGTTTCGCGGTGCAAAATAAGAAAAATTCCCAAAATTAATTTTGTTAAAAACGATATTTAGGGCAATATTTGAAGCGAAACCCCGTTTTTTTGGGTAAAAACCCGTTTTTTTTGGTGAAATCCGTGAAATTGTTTTAACATTATGGTGAAAAACACAGTAAATATTCCGAAATTTTTCTTCGAAATGAAGAGCATCTGGCTTTTTCTTGCCACTATGTTGGTGGTCACTTTGCTCTTTATCGTCTTCTACCAGCCTGCCTCTTTTTTGCGGACAGAGGAGCCTGTTTCCAACCTTAACATATATATATATACTGTCATAATGGTGGCATCGGGTGCCGGAATGTTTGTCATCAGTCGTATGTTGCTCTTTTATGTGCAGAAGAAAACCACGATGGAATTCTTCCATTTTATCATTTGGATGGCTGTGGAACTGATAGTTATCTCTGTCCTTCTGACGGTGATAGGCTTCTTTCTCGGCAATGTGGCGCAGCTTCCCTTCTCTGATATGCTATGGCGTGTATCGCTTGATTTCCTTTCTGTTATAGCCGTTCCATATATTATTTCAGTCCTGGTGTTCTATCTTGACGACCGTCGCAGGCTTGTGCAGTCCCTTCGTCACCGGCTTGAGATGCAAGCAGATCAGCTTCTGCCTGAGGGTGAGAATATTAACTTCTACGACCGTGGCGGAAAGCTGGCCTTTTCCACACGTCGCACCAACGTGCTGTATATCGAGGCGGCCAACAACTACAGCAACATCCATTATATCAATGAAGGCAAGGAAGATACGTTTATTCTACGCAATTCGCTCAAGATGCTTGACGACCCTGAGAAATACAAGGGCCTGCTGCGTTGCCATAGAGGCTTCATTGTCAATATCGAGAATGTGAAACTGTTGCGTAAGGACAAGGAATTCCTTGTTCTCGAACTGACGCAAGGCAGCCGCGCCATTCCTGTCTCCGACTCTTACTATCAGCGCGTTGTGCAGTCGTTTGCCGGTATTGGCGTCTGATTAAACTGATGCGGGCCCTGCCAAAGGCAGGGCCCGCGTCGGCTCGTCATTCCTTTTTTGCTGTTTTGGCTACAGTTGCACCCGTATCTCTATTGGGTAGTGGTCTGAAATATAGGGCACTCCGTAATTGCGATTGAGTGTGCGGAACCGTTTCACCTTCATAGCGCGTATGAAGAAATGGTCGATAGTGGCTCCGACATTATTTCCGAAAGCGTTGTAAGTGATGCTGTTGCTGGTGCGTCGTGGCATCTTGCGTGCATCCTGCAGGCCTATATTATAGAAGCTCTGAAAAATAGGGTCTTTGATGGTCGAGTTCATATCGCCGCCGACAATCAAAGGGGTGTTTTTGTCCAGCCGTTCGCTTATCATATTGGCAATCAGCTGTGTCGAGTTGGTGCGCGCTGCTGTGCCGACGTGGTCCAAATGAGTGTTCAGGTATACAAATTCCTTTTTGCTTCGTCGGTCGCGGAAGCGCGCTATTGTGACAGTCCGGTTACAGGCGGCGTCCCATCCCAGCGATGGTGTGCAGGGTGTCTCGCTGAGCCAGCGTGTCGTCGCCGACACAAGTTCCAGATGCTTAATGTTATAGTAGATCGCCATAAACTCGCCTCCGTCGATGCCGTTGTCGCGACCGACACCAATGCGGCGGTAGTTAAGCAGGTGCTTGTCAAGGTATTCAAGCTGGTCGGGCAATGCCTCCTGCAGCCCTATGGCATCGGGCTCTTCGTCCTCGATCATCCTGACTACTGCATCGCGCCGGTTGTCCCAGCAATTTATGCCATCTGTCTGATAGTATGGGTTGTAGCGAATGTTGAAAGAAACGATTTTTAATGTCTGCGACCGCAAATTCCCGCCGAATGCTATCAGCAGGCTGAATACAATAAGTTTAATCAGTTTTTGCATAATCGTATACCTCTGTTTTGATTTCTTTTCTTTTGGTTATAGATTCCTTGGAATCAATAGTTTCGATGATTTTCCCTTTTTATTGTGTTGTTTTAACGCAAAAACTAATTTTTTATTGTATTTAATTTAATGATTGTCCGCATTTGGCACATAGGCAAGGTCGCGTCTCTCCGAGACGCACGTGAGATGCTGATTTTCAGTCACCGCACTGCGCTTCGCTTGTACGGTGTTATTTAGATTAAGCCTCTCCGAGGCTTCTTTATGGCAAATGCTGAGATTCAATTTTTTTTTAATAATTTTCGTTGTTTTCTTTGATGCTCATTATGAGCGTGTCGAGACTTTTTTTCAGAATCTGGAACTGCTCTATGTTGCTTTCGTTGCAGTGAAGGTTGTCGATCAGGCACGCTGGAACTTCTTTTGCCTTCTCTTCCAGGTGTTTGCCTTTGGCGGTGAGACTTACGAGCGTCTGGCGTCCGTCGACGATGCCTCGGGTGCGCACCAGCAGTCCGTCACGCTCCATACGTTGCAGCAGGGGCGTGACGGTGTTGGTGTCGAGCATCAAACGGTGTGCTATGTCGCTGACAAGCAGGTTGTTGCGCTCCCACAGCACCAGCAACACAATGTATTGCGGATAGGTGAGCCCCAGCGGCTCGAGCAGTGGCCGATAGGCCTGCGTCACGAGCCGCGAGGCTGTGTAGAGTCGGAAACAGAGCTGATTGTCAAGCTTTAACTGTTCGTGCATCGGTCAGAGCATTTCTTCGATTGCTTTTTCCATATCGGCGGGCTCGTCGGTCGGCGGGAAGCGCTTGACGGTCTCGCCGTCTTTTGCGATGAGGAATTTGGTGAAATTCCAGCGGATGTCGCTTTCCTTCTTGTAGCTCTTGCTGATGCCCTTCAGCATCGTTCCTGTAGCCTTGGCTTTCAGGCCTTTGTATTCCTCGGTGGGGGCCTGCTGTTTCAGGAAGGTGAAAATCGGGTGCTCGTCGGCGCCGTTGACGTCCACTTTCTTCATAATCTGGAAAGTAACGCCGTAGTTGACGCGGCAGAATTCCTGGATTTCGCCGTCGGTGCCGGGGTCCTGCTCTGCAAACTGGTTGCAGGGAAATCCGATGATAACCAGACCTTTGTCGCGATATTTCTCGTTCAGCTTCTCAAGTCCGTCGAACTGGGGTGTGAAGCCGCACTTCGATGCGGTGTTGACGATAAGAATGGGCTTGCCTTCAAATTCCTTGAAATCAATTTCTTTGCCGTTGCTGGCGGTTGCTTTAAAATCGTATATTTTCATTTTGGTTTTTGTTTAGGGCACCTCCAATAATTTTTTTTAACTGCGAATTTGACGAATTATTCGAATTAAATCCTTGATGTTTAACAGTTTGTTTTGCGCGCAAAACGCGAATTAATAAAATTATTAGAGGATGCTTTTGGTAAATAAATAAGGTTGATTATCAATTACATCATCTTTGTGAGCCAGTTCTGGACACCGATTTTCTAGTGCACCTTCGGTCAGCTCTGTTACGATGCCCTGAAGCATCTCCAAACTTGTCTTAAATTCCATTGTTTTAATATTTTAATTGATTAATAAATTCTATCGTTCACGATGCAAATATACGAACATTTTCGTATACGACGACTAAAATACAATTATTTAACATTGTTTATGAATATATCGCACACGATGTAAATCATAATCCTTAATCCTGTGGCCAACAGATAGTGATTTCCGGTAAAAACCGGCCTGTCACTGTAAATAATCGCCACTCGTAACCAGCTGTTTCCCAGCATCAATCTCCTATCAAAGTTCACCCAAACCTTAGCCAGACTTTGATGAAAATTTTCGTCAGTGGACAATAATATATGTTCCGTAGCGTTTTTGTAGGCAGAAAGTGTGGCGAAAGGCATTGCTTTCTGATAGATAAACCGTTGATTTGTAATTATTAACCTTGAAATTCCAAAGTACTATGGGAAAATCGGATTATGGTTTTATGTCCGGCTTCAGTGGCCGGCTTGGCAATTTGATTGGCTACCGCTGGCGTGGACGGATGTGCATCCGCACGATGCCGTCGCACTACCGCGATGCGCGCACTCCCGAGCAGTTGCAGCAACGTGCACTGTTCAAGGCTGTTGTGCGGTTCGCAGCGCGGGCACGGCAGGTGTTGAAAAAGGGGATGAATGCCGTCAGCCTCGATGCGCAGATGACTGAAAGCAACTACTTTATGCGCGTCAATAAGCGCTGCTTCGCGCTCGCGGCCGGTTCGCCGTCGCCTCGCCAGCGAAACGACGAGGCGGATTCGACGAGGCCCGCAGGCGAGGCGCCTGTGTATCAGGGCGGGTTACAGGTTGATTATGAGAACCTTCTGTTGGCCGATGGGCCGGTGGCACCCGTGGCGTTCTATGAGCCGCAGATGCTGGACGAGGCGACGTTGAGCGTTGATTTTGAGAAGAATCCGCTGCGCCGCGTTGTGAAATGGGAGGACTTGGTCTATGTCGCAGCCTACTGTCCCGAACTGGGCGATTTCGACATCTCCACGCCTGTCTACCGTCGCAGCAGCCGTCTGACAATGAGTTTAAACCCTTATTGGACGGGTCGCGAGGTGCATCTGTGGGGCTTTGTGGTTGACAGCCAGGGCCGTGCGTCGCAGAGCCAGTATTTAGGCTGCATTGTGTTGGATCAGACTGATACTCAGTCGCCTCGTCAGCAAACTGCCGGGTCGGGTTCGACGGCTTTTGCTGACGAGCAATTCTCCGCTTCGCTATCGGGACGGCAACAGGCGGCACCTTCGGCAGCGGAACAGTTATCGGCAGCATATCGGCCTGTTCACCAGTTGGTTGCTGCAGATGCTCCGTCCGTTCGCGGCCTCTTTTCGCCACCGAAAAGGGAGTAGCTTTCGCAAGGGCCGTTCGGGTCTGTCGTTGCTGCAGAGCGAAGTTTTTTCGCGCGATGTAATAATAAAAGCGCGCTTTTGCTGTTATATAACATAAGATGTTTGTCCGCAATCGGCACAAGGCTGAGGGCATCCCCCTCTGTGAAGGCGTTAGTGTGGTGATTGTCAGCCATCAGGCTGCATTCGGTTTGTCTGGGGAATGTCGCGCTTCTGCGAGACTTCTTTCGGCCAATTGCGGTAAACATATTAAATAAAACAGTACTACTATGAACACGCAACGACAGAAGATGAAGATGCAGCAGAAACTGACGCCGCAGCAATTGCTGCTGCTGCGCTTGCTGCAACTGCCTGTTACCCAGCTGGAACAGCGCATCAAGGAAGAGGTCGAGAAGAATCCGATGATAGAGATTGAAAGCGAGCCGAGCGACGAGGCGGCGCCGCAAAACGAGAGCGAGGAGTTTGGCGACGCCGACGGCGAGGGCGATTTCAAGGGCATCGATATAGACGAATACTTTGACGATGACGACTATAGCTATCGCGAAAGGCTTGAGGCCGACCGCAACGAGGAGCGTCGCCAGATCGATTTTTCGGACGGCGAGTCGTTCGCGGAATCGCTTGTGCGTCAGTTCCAACTGCTGTCGCTCGACGAGCGCGAGCGCGCCATTGGCAACGAAATAATCGGCAGCATAGACGGTACAGGCTATTTGGGTCGCGATACGCAGCTGATTGCCAACGATATGGCGTTCCGGTCGGGAATTGAGGTGAGCAACGACGAGGTGGTGCGCGTCCTGAAAAAGATTCAGACGCTTGACCCGTCGGGCGTAGGTGCCCGCAACCTTCAGGAGTGCCTGTCGCTGCAGCTGCACCGCCGTCCGGCCCCCGACGAGGAGACGCAGAAGGCGATGCTTGTCGTCGACCGTTATTTTTCGCAGCTTACGGGCAAGCACTACACGTCGCTGATGAACGCCCTGAAGGTCGACGAGCACGGGCTGAACCGCATCCTGTCGGTCATTCGGCGCCTGAATCCCAAGCCCGGCTGGGGCCGCGAGGAGGAGAGCAAGGGGTCGCAATATGTCATTCCCGACTTCATTGTCAGCGCCGAAGGCGGCCGACTGAACTTTGTGCTCAGCAGCCGCAACTATCCCAAACTGCGCATCAACAGCGAATATACCGAGATGATGCAGCAGCTCGGCACCCGCGGCAAGCTGAACAAAAACGAGCGCGAGACGCTTGATTTCATCAAGGACAAGACGGGGTCGGCGCAGGTGCTGATCGACACCCTCGACCAGCGTCAGACAACCCTGGCGGCGACGATGGATGCCATACTGAAATATCAGGAGAATTATTTCCTGTCGGGCGACAGCCAGGACCTGAAACCGATGAGGCTGAAGGATATAGCTGCCGCTACGGGCTTTGACGAGTCGACGATTTCGCGTGTCGTCAACGAGAAATATGTGCAGACCGATTTCGGCACATTCCTTCTGAGGGACCTCTTCACCAAGGCGGTGGTTACCGACCAGGGCGAGACGCTGGTCGCCGAGCATATCAAAGAGGCTTTGCGCCAGGCGGTTGACGAAGAGGACAAGAGCAATCCGCTGACCGACGACGCCCTGACGGCTGTGCTTCAGGAGAAGGGTTTCGGCCTGTCGCGCCGCACGGTGACCAAGTATCGCGAGGGGATGGGCATTCCTGTAGGTAGGATGCGTAAGGAGTTGAATGATAAAGCATAGTGAATGAAAAGCGGTTGCGGGACTCCACATAATTGTGCGCGATGGCTCTGTGCGGCGTTGGTCGCCGTGCTGCTGCTGTCGGCTCTGCCCTTGGCGGCGCAGATGGACACGACGGTGCGCAAGGGGCCGGAGTTCTACAACGGCGACGGCAGCGAGGTGCTGATGTGGCGCCTTTTCTATCGCGACAATCTGGCCGGCAACCTTGTCCGTCCGCGAACACTGCCGCTGGATTCGCTGCCCGACGAAGTCAATCTGCGTCTGCTGAAGGATAGCGGAGGCTTCTGTTTTCCAATGCGTAACATCATTACGTCGCCCTACGGGTGGCGCGACCGCTGGCAGCGTCCGCACCGCGGTGTCGACATACTGTTGCGCACGGGCGACCCTGTGCGGGCGTGCTTTGACGGCGTGGTGCGCATAGCGCGCGCGATGGGCGGCTACGGCAATGTGGTGGTGCTGCGCCACGAGAACGGGCTTGAAACCGTGTATGGCCACCTGTCGAAGATCGTCGTCAAGCCGCGCCAGAAGGTGTCGGCCGGCGACATCATAGGCCTTGGCGGAAGCACGGGGCGTTCGACGGGTCCGCACCTTCATTTCGAGGTTCGTTTCCAGTATGAACCGTTTGATCCTGAGTGGATTCTGGACTTTACAAACTACACTTTGCGTACGCGCCGCCTGCACCTCGACAAGACCTATTTCGGAATCAGCCGGCCCAAGGACCGCCGTCATCCGATTTTCAAGGCCGACAAGAGTTTCGTCAAAGAGCGTCCCGTCCGCAGCCAACCTCGCGAGGTGTACTACGAGGTCAAGAACGGCGACACCCTGGAGCGCATAGCGATGATGCACAGCACCACGGTGGACCGTCTGAAAGAGCTGAATCCCAAGCTGAAAAAGGCCAAGGCCGGTATGCGGATCAGGGTGAGATGAGAGTGGCAAGAATAAGTGGAAAATATAAAGAACAGTTATAATATAATGAAAAAGACAAATCTATCGGACTACGACCCCACACAGGTTCCGTCGGGCAAGGGTCGCCGCATCGGCATCGCCGTCGCCGAATGGAACAGAGAAATAACCGATGCGCTGGCACAGGGGGCAATCGACACGCTGCGCAAATACGAAGTTGTCGACGAGGACATTCGTCTGGTGCACGTTCCGGGCAGCTTCGAGCTGACCACGGCTGCCGACCTGATGCTTCGCAACGACGCTTCGCTGGACGCGGTCATCTGCATCGGCTGCGTCATACAAGGCGAGACGCGGCATTTCGACTTCATTTGCGAGGCTGTGTCGCAAGGAGTTACCAACGTGTCGCTGAAATTCGAGAAGCCGGTGATATTCAGTCTACTGACCACGAACAATTTTGAGCAGGCCTTGGACCGCGCCGGCGGCAAACACGGCAACAAGGGTGTGGAAGGTGCTATAACGGCACTGAAAATGACTGCTTTGCAAAAGGAATTGGAACGCAAATAAAGTTATCGCAATGAAGAGACGAATCGTTTTTATGGGCACGCCCGATTTCGCTGTCGGCACGCTTGACGCCATCGTCAAGGCAGGCTATGAGGTCGCTGCTGTCGTCACTGTTCCCGACCGCCAGACGGGTCGCGGTCTGAAGCTTACCTATTCGCCCGTAAAGGAGTATGCGCTTCAGCACGGTCTTGCGTTGCTGCAGCCCGAGAAGCTGCGCGACGCTGCCTTTGTCGACGAGCTGCGTGCCATAGGTGCCGACCTGTTTGTGGTGGTGGCATTCAGGATGTTGCCCCAGGTGGTGTGGTCGATGCCGCCGCTGGGCACGTTCAATCTGCACGCATCGCTGCTGCCGCAGTACCGCGGTGCCGCCCCCATCAACTGGGCGATTATCAACGGCGAGAAAGAGACGGGTGTCACCACGTTCCTGCTGAACGAAAAGATAGACGAGGGCAAAGTGCTGATGCAGCGCTCGACGCCGATAAGCGACACCGACACGGCGGAAAGCCTGCACGACCGGCTGGCCGAGATGGGTGCTGCGCTTACCGTTGAAACCCTCGATGCCCTCTTTGAAGGCACCGTGGAGCCGAAAGCCCAGGAGCCCTGCGCCGTGATGAAGGCTGCGCCGAAAATCTTCAAGCAGGACTGCGCCATCGACTGGCACCGCAGCGGACGCTACATTTTCAATTTCGTCCGCGGTTTGAGCCCGTACCCTGCCGCCACTGCGACGATGACCGACGGCAAAGGCGCTCCTGTACAGATGAAAATCTTTGCTGTGGAATATGTGCCTTCGGAAGGCAGCATTGTCGGCGAGATAAAAAGTGACAGGAAAAAAGTGTTAGAAATCGGCGTAAAAGACGGATTTATAAAAATTTTGAGCCTTCAAATCAGCGGCAAAAAGAAAATCAGCGTTGAAGAATTTTTGAGAGGTTATGATGTAACGAATTGGAAAATAGGGATTTGAATTTGCTGGCAAAAAAATATTCAAATTTTTTTTCAAAAAAAGTGTTATTTTGAAAAAAACTCCTTATATTTGCAGCGTCAAATCATAATGTTTAACCCTCAAATTCATCACAATGAACAAAACTGAATTAGTTGCAGCAATTGCAGAAAAGGCCGGTATGACCAAAGTTGACAGCGCCAAGGCTTTCAACGCTCTTATGGAAGTTACGAAAGAGGAGCTCAAGAAAGGCAACAAGATTGCCCTCATCGGCTTCGGCACTTTCGCTATGCAGGAAAGACCCAAACGCAAAGGCAAAAACCCGCGTACTGGCAAGTCGATCACCATCCCTGCAAAAAAAGTCCTGAAATTCAAAGCCAGCAAGAAGTTCTAAGCTTCCTCGCCAGACTGAAAAAAGAAACATCTCCGAAAAAGGAGATGTTTTTTTTGTCGGTTTTGCGACGCTGTGGCTGTCGTTTGGGAAGTTCGGTTTCATTCTGGGTAGAACTTGTCGTTGAAGTTGATCAGATACACGCGTCGGGTGGCGCGCGTCAGGGCCGTGTAGAGCCAGCGCAGATATTCGCGGTCGATCATATCGTCGGTCAGATAGCCTTGGTCGATGAAGACGGTGGGCCATTGGCCGCCTTGCGTCTTGTGGCACGTCAGCGAGTAGGCGAATTTCACCTGCAGGGCGTTGAAATACGGGTTGTTGCGCACCTCGTTGAGCTGCTGCGCCTTGGTGGGGAGGTCGGCATAGTCGGCCAGCACTTCGGTGAAAAGGCGTTGCGCCTCGTCGCGAGTAAGCGAGGGCGATTCGGAATGAAGCGTCTCGAGCAGCAGCTTGCATTCCAGCGGCTGTTCGTCGGCATAGTCGATAAACCGTAAGGTGACATCAACGAAATGGAATCCATATAGTTCGGTGAAGTTGCGTGCGGCCAGCACCTCGACGATGTCGCCGTTGGCGATGAAGCCCATTTCGGAGTCGTCGTCGAGCCAATGGTAGTTGTTCTTTACCACCATCAGGTAGTCGCCAGTGCCGATTTCGTCGTCGCGCAGCAGGATGCGGTTGCGGATGGCCTGGTTGAAGAGGTTGGCGCGTTTGTTGCTGCGGCAGACGAAGACGACGTCCTCTGTGTCGCCCGACGAATATTCGCTGTTGAGGGTTTCCTCGAGGTCGCTGCCAGGCAGGCGTATGATGTCGTTGTAGCTGTCCAGTTCGAAGAGAGGAAACTGTATGCTGTCGCCGTGTTCCATTTCCATAATGCGGTTGCGGACGATTGTGGCATTGGCAAGGATGCCCGACATCTGTTCCTGTCGTACAACTTCGGTTAGTTCGGCTTCGTGCACTTTGAGGTCGGCCAAAGATTGCAAATAGTTGCGCGACAGGGCTGGGCTTTCTGCCGAGCCTACGGGTGGCAGCTGTGCGCTGTCGCCAATGAGCATCAGGCGGCAGTGCGAGCCGTCGTTGACGAAGTCAATCAAGTCTTCGAGCAGCGAGTGCCGTCCGGCATACGAGTTTTCGTCGGGGGTGGCGCTGATCATCGATGCCTCGTCGACGATGAAGAGCGTGTAGCTGTGCTTGTTTTGCGCTCTTACGCTTCGGACCATACCCGTGGCGTCGGTTATCGAGGTGTATATTATTTTGTGGATTGTGTATGCCTTGCGGTTTGAATAGCCAGACAGCACCTTGGCTGCGCGTCCGGTAGGGGCCAGCAGGACTGTCTTGATGCGAAGGCGCGGCGCCGCCTTGATGAGCGCTGAGACGAGCGATGTTTTGCCGGTTCCTGCATATCCCTTGAGCAGGAATGTCGCCTGCGGGTCGTCGTCGAACAGAAAGTCCACCATTTTCGCGCACGCTTCGCGCTGCCCGGCAGTCGGCTCGTGCGGGAAGAAGGAGAATATCAGTTGTTCTACTCGGTTCATCTGGCAGGGTTTGATGTTTTACGTTTAAGGGTAGGGGGCAGGCCTTTGTGAGGACGATTTTATTTGTTAATTATAGGTTGTCACGATGGGTGTCCCTTAAAGAAAAAGAGATTTGCCAAATGACAAATCTCTCTATTTCTGGTCAATGAGTTTGGCGGAGTGTTACTCCTGGACGGGAGCTGCGGGAGCCTGCTGTCCACCCATAGCGCTGGCAGCCGAAGGCAGTTCGACTTGTTCTGCGTTGACGGCGCTCTTCACGTCAGAAGACGATTTGCCGTTGTGGATGGTGATTGTTGCGATAAGGCTCAGCACCACAAGAGCGATGGCAAGACCCCAAGTGAGTTTCTCGAGGAAATCGGTGGTTTTGCGCACACCCATAATCTGGTTGGGAGCCGAGAAGTTGGCGGCCAAACCGCCACCCTTAGAGTTCTGGACGAGTACCACCAAAGCCAAAACGATGCTGACAATCAGAATAAGTATTACGATAAAGTTGTACATAATTATAATTATTACTTTTTATTATTATCCAGTTTTAATTTAAGTTCCGAAATTCGGATTGCAAAAGTACTACTTTTTTCGGGATATTTTGCAATTAATTTTTCATATATGCCGATTGCGCGGTCGAATTTGCCTTGTTTTTCGAGTATAACGGCAAGAGTTTCAGTCTCTAACGATTCATCTTTGGCTATGCTCTTTTTTCCAAGAACTTCGACGGAAACATCGTCGTTGCTGCCCAAATCTTCGGGGTTGTAGTTGCCCGTTTCGAGAAATTTGGACAGGATAACGCTCTTTGGGGCAGTCTTGAACGACACTTCCTGATAGGCGTTGATCTCCTTCATAATGTCGAAGGTGTCCTGTCCGCCGACTTCGTATTCCTGGCTTTTGGCCTGTTCCACTTTTTCTTTGGTCTGTTTGTCGGCGAGGGTGTGTATTTCGGTGAGGGTCACGTGCTCAAGGTATTCGTCGAATTTGGCTTTGTCGAAGAGGTATAGTGACGCTTTGGGCAGGAACCGTTCTTCCCAGCGCGAGGTGTCGGTGGCCTTGTCACTGAGGATGTCCATTACCTGCAACAGTGTGCAGTAGGGGAACCTGTTTTTTTCGGTCTGGATTTCCGACTTGTCCAACATTGAGTATCGGCACAGGTCGCCCAATTTGACATTAAACGCTGATTTTTCCATTATTTTGTAATATTAGGGACTTAAAAATCAAAATGCAAATGTACAATTATTTTTTGATATGAAAAAATGTCAATTAATAATAATTTTTATAACGTTGATATACAGTGCACTGTGGCTTATATTGAAAAGTTTTAAACATTTTTATGTTTCTATATGGAAAAAATTGTGTACTTTTGCACTTCCAAATTTGAGTAAAAATGAAGAGAACATTTCAACCATCACGCAGAAAAAGAGCAAATAAGCACGGTTTCCGTCAGAGAATGTCGACGGCAAATGGCAGAAAAGTTTTGGCTGCCCGCCGCAAAAAAGGCAGAAAAAAACTGTCCGTCTCCGACGAACGATAAACAATGTGCAGGAGTCTCCGCATTGCAGGAGATTATGTTTGCCTAAAGAAGATAAGAAGTATTGTCGTCAATACTTCTTTTTTATTATAAGGTGCATCTGTAGACAATGAAAATGAGAAAAACGAAGCAGGAAATTATTGTTCCGGACGTTGAGGTCGCTGATGCCGGTGCTGAGGGCAAAGCCATAGTCCGCATTGACGGAATGGTCGTTTTTGTCCCTTTTGTGGTGCCCGGCGACGTCATAGACCTCAAGATAATAAAGAAGAAGAAAAACTATGCCGAAGGGCGTGCTTTGGCGATAAAGCGGCCGTCGCCGCTGCGTGTCGAGGCCCGCTGTCCGCATTTCGGCGTCTGCGGAGGGTGCAAGTGGCAGACTCTCGATTATGCTGCCCAGTTGCGCTGCAAGGAGCAGCAGGTGTGCGACAATCTGGAACGGCTGGGGCATATTGACACTTCACAGATGCGGCCCATTTGTGGCTCGGATAATATATTTTACTATCGTAACAAGCTGGAATTTACATTCTCGTCGAAACGCTGGCTTAATGAAGGCGAGTTGCGCGACGAGAACGATCCCGGCGCAGTGGGCTTCCACGTTCCTACGGTGTTCGACAAGGTGCTGCCCATTGAGAACTGTGTGTTGCAGCGCGATCCGTCCAACCAAATCCGCAACGCTCTTCGCGACTATGCGCTGAGCCACAGGCTGCCGTTCTACGATATACGCAACCATACGGGCTATTTGCGCAATCTGGTTATCCGCAACACCTCCACGGGGCAGCTGATGGTCATAGTGATAGTAGCAGAGCGGAACGACGAACTGCTGAACCCGATGATGGAATACCTCAGGGTCACATTCCCCGAAATCACCTCGCTGCTGTATATTGTCAACGAAAAGATGAATGATTCGTATACCGATTTGGAAGTGTCGACATACAGTGGCCAGGATTTCATCGTTGAGCAGATGCCACGTTACGGCGGTGGCAATCCGCTGCAATTCCGCATCAATCCCAAGTCGTTCTACCAGACCAATTCCGAGCAGGCATACAAGCTTTACAGCTTTGTCGCCGAGTTTGCCCAACTGAAAGGAACGGAAAACGTCTACGACCTTTACACAGGCACCGGCACAATCGCGCAGTTCCTGGCAGGGATGTGCAGCCACGTGACTGGTGTGGAGTATGTGGAAGAGGCCATTGTGGATGCCCGCCTCAATGCCCGCCTCAACGGTTTCGACAACTGCACGTTCTATGCAGGTGATATGGCCAAGGTGCTCACTGACGACTTTGTCGCCGCCAATGGCCGTCCCGATGTCGTCGTCACCGATCCGCCACGCGCAGGAATGCACGAAAAGGTTGTCGAACAGCTTCTTGCCATCGAAGCGCCTCGCATTGTATATGTGAGTTGCAATCCCGCCACGCAAGCTCGCGACCTGCAGCTGCTCAGTGCCAAATACGACATTGGGCGAATACAGCCGGTGGATATGTTCCCCCACACACAGCACGTTGAAAATGTCGTTGAGCTCATTTTAAAAGAGAAAAATTAAAAAAAATCATTCAAATAAAAAAAAATTACTATCTTTGCATATTGATATTTTGAGGGCAGAAACTTCAAAATGTTGCATAGATTGTTGAAATTTAATTTTATATAGATATAAATAAAAAGTAGTATAACATATTAATTCTAACTGCAAGATGAAAAAAAGAGTATTCTTTCTTCTTTTGGCTGCCTTAATGATGCCTTTGGCTATGAATGCACAGCACAATGCTGCCGTTCACATTGACAATACCGTCAACGCCTGCGTCTCCTACACTTGGCCTGTCAACGGAACAACCTACACCACCTCTGGTGTGCACACTCTCATAAGCGGCGATACGCTTTATATACTGGACCTTACCATCAGTCCGGAATATGAGAACATCGTTGAGACCCCCATCTCGGGTGGTTGCACCTTCGCTTGGGGTGACAGCGTTTATTCCACCAGCGGTGTGCATACTCAGACTTTCCAGTCGGTCAATGGATGTGACAGCACAGTGACCGTAACCCTCAACTTGGCCACGTCGGCCACGAAGTCGTATACTGCTACGGCCTGCGACTCCTATATTTGGAAGGGCGACACGCTGACCACCACTGGCGTTACAACCATCACAGACACCACTGGCCAGTGCGATTCGTTGCTGACGCTCAACCTCACCATCCTCAATCCCGAGCAGAAGAGTCTTGACTCGACCATCACCGCCTGCGAAAGAATCCGTTTCCGCTGGGCTCCCTCGGCAAGCTGGATTACAATCACTTCGAACACAACCCTCACTTCGGATGAATATTCACAGTCCAATGCAACAGCAAGAGCCTTATTCCATCCCCGCACGGTTGAGAAATGCTATGATAGCACGGTGACCCTGAATTTTGTCATCAACAAGAACAGCACCTACACCGTTGTCGACAAAGGTTGCGACAGCTATACCTTCAACATCAACGGTAACGATCGCGTCTACAACTATAGCAAGATTGACACCATCTCCGGCCTCAAAGCCTCGAATGGCTGCGACAGTCTTATCGTTCTGAACCTTACTATCAACCGCACTCCCGAGGTCTACATCTCTGGCGACCTCCGTGTGACCCCCGGTTCCAATGCAACGCTTGTTGCCAACAGCAATCAGGAAGTAAGCTATCGCTGGAGCGACGGTTCGACCGGCGAGACCCTGACGCTCAACAATGTCCAGAGCAACACCGAAGTTTCGCTCACTGGCAGAAACAATACCACCGAATGCGAAAACACCACCCACGTTGTCGTTATGGCCAATGTCGCTATCGAGGATGTCAACGACGATATGCTGCAGCTCTATCCCAACCCCACAGCAGCAAAGGTCAACATCAACAGCGCCGAGCCTCTCAAGAGCGTCAGTGTCTTCAATCTGATGGGTCAGCAGGTCATCAATGCCGGCAATGCCAGCGTCATCGACCTGGGCGAGCTCAACAACGGCTCATACGTTATCCGCATCGAGATGCAGAACGGCACAGTCGCCACTCGCACTGTTGTCCTTTCGAAATAATTGGATATAAGTATTATAAAAAAGCGTTCGGGGCTACCGGACGCTTTTTTTATTAAAAATACAGAAAGCAATATCGATAATGCAGGATGTAAGGTGTTCATAGAAATCCGATGGCTTTTGTCATTATGTTACAATCTTGCACTATCTTCACAAAAACAGATAATTCCCGATGAAAAGAAAGATGTTTGTGCCCCTGGTATCGGCGGCGGCTGTGCTGCTGGCAATGGCCTGCAACAGGCCGTCGCAGCCCGTGCGTTTGCGCGGCGAGGCGCAAGGGACATACTACTCCATAACCTACTATGACGCAAACCAGCGCAATCTCCAGTCCTCTATCGATTCGCTCCTCGACGACTTTGACCTCACGGCATCGCTGTGGGTGGACAGCTCGCTGCTGCGGCGTGTCAACGACGGCCGCGACAGCGTTGTCAACAGCCTCTTTGCCACTCTGGTCGACCTGTCGGTACAGATGCACGCCTTTACCGACGGCGCCTTCGACTGTACCGTCGGGCGGCTGGTCAACGCCTGGGGATTTGGCTTCTCCAAGCGCGAGCAGCTCGATGATGCAACCATCGACAGCCTGCGCCGCTACATTGGGCAGCAGCCCGCCCTTGTGCGCAAAGCCGACGGCACGACGGTGGTCCGCAAAGCCGAAGGCGTCTCTTTCGACTTCAACGCCATAGCGCAGGGCTACTCCACCGACCTTGTCGCCTCGTTCCTCGAACAGCAAGGCATCGACAACTACATCGTCGATATCGGTGGCGAGGTCTATGCCCGTGGGTGCAAGCCCGACGGCAGCCCCTGGCTGGTGGGCATCGAACGCCCGGCCGAGAACCGCTACAGCAGTCCCGAGGTCGAGACGACAATAAGGCTCAGCAACCAGTCGGTGGTCACTTCGGGCAGCTACCGCAAGTATTATGAGCGCGACGGCGTCCGCTATTCGCACACCATCGACCCCGCTACAGGGCGCCCTGTAGAGCATACCCTGCTGAGCGTGTCGGTTGTCGACACCGCTGCCTGGCGTGCCGATGCTCTGGCCACAGCCTTTATGGTTATGGGCCTCGAGCGGTCGCTGCAGTTCATTGAGCAGCATCCCGACGATTCGGGTACGCAGTCGGTGCTGTTTATTTACAGCGATAGCAGCGGCTACAAGACATTCGCCACACCATCGTTCGAGAGGCTTGTCAAATAGTTTTTTTTAACAGGAATTATTTTTTTAAACAGGAATTATCAGGAATTGGCCAGGAATTAACCAGAAATTATTTTTTTAACAGCAATTATCAGCAATTTAACAGCAATTATCGGCAATTTCTTTTTAAACAGCAATTGTCAGCAATTAAACAGCAATTATCAGCAATTAAACAGCAATTATCGGCAATTTCTTTTTAAACAGCAATTATCAGCAATTAAACAGCAATTGTCAGCAATTAAACAGCAATTATCAGCAATTAAACAGCAATTAAACAGCAATTGTTAGCAATTATCAGCAATTAAACAGCAATTCCTTTTAGAATGGGAATGGCTGTGAGTTGCCAGAAATATCAAATTGATTTGACTGACTACTAAGAATATAAACAATACAAAACAAAATATTATTAAGAATATAAACAATACAATACAAAACAAAATATTATTCCTATGAAATCAATGACAGGATTTGCCAAGAGGCAATGTACAATAGACGGAAACAAATACACCATAGAGATAAAGACTCTCAACAGCAAGCAGATCGATGCCAACGTCAAGTTGCCCGTCGAGCTCAGGGAGCACGAACTCGAAATCCGTGCGATGCTCAACCGTTTGGAGCGCGGCAAAATCGACTTCATTGTGAGCGAGGAACTTGGCACGGCATCATCGGCACACATCGATGCGGACATTGCGAAGCAGCGCTACGAGGAACTCAAACACCTGGCCGCTGCGGTGGGCAGTGCCGCCGACGAGAAGATGCTCCTTGGCATCGTGCTTCAGCAGCCGGACGTGTGGATGGGCAGTGCCGACCAGTCGTTGGGCGACGAGCAGTGGCAGCAGCTCTCCACGGCCATCGAGCAGACCGTTGCCGACCTCGATGCAACGCGCGCGCACGAAGGGGCCATCCTGCAGGCCGACATTGCGAAACACGTCGACTTGATAGAGCACTATCTGGGCCAGATTCCGCAATACGAAGGCGAGCGCATCGAAACAGCCAAAGAGCGTATGCGCACTATGCTGGCCGACGCAGCCGTCAAGGAGGTCGACGAGAACCGCTTCGAGCAGGAACTGATATACTATTTCGAGAAGCTCGACATCACGGAGGAGAAAGTGCGCCTGAAAAAGCACATAGACTATTTCCGCGAGGTGATGGCCAACGAAGAGGGCAGCGGCAAGAAGCTGGGCTTCATAACCCAGGAGATGGGCCGCGAAATCAACACCACGGGCTCCAAGGCAAACCATATAGAGATACAGCGCCTCGTGGTGGCGATGAAAGACGAGCTTGAGAAAATCAAGGAACAGATGGGAAACATCCTCTAACCTGAAGGGACAACCGACGAGTCCGGCTGTGGCCCGCTGGTGCCCGTCCGGCAATAAACAAAGAGGCCCGCGCAACGCGCGGGCCTCTTTCGTATCAGCCTTTCAGGCTATTGTCGGCTAAAGGGATTAGCGGACAATGAGTTTTTCGATCTTGCTGAACTTGCTGTTGGTGATGCGGACAAAGTAGGCACCCTTGGCAAGGTTCGAGACATTGATGTTGGTACCGTTCTCGGCGTTGAACTGCGAGGTGCTGACAACGCGGCCGCTCATATCGATAAGAGCCATATTGACGTTGCCGGTGACACCCTTCATCACGACGTTGACATTCGAGGTGGCGGGGTTGGGCTGCAGTTTCATCGAAACGTTGGCAACGGGGTCGATGCTGACCTGACCCTCCTTGAAGGAGCAGTAGAGAGTGCAGTTGGTCGAAGGAACAACGAGTTCGACGATGTAGTAGGGGTTGCCGTCTCCATCCTCGCGGGCCTCATAGTCGATAGCTTCGCCATTGAGGGTCAGCTGGTCGATTTCGTAGCCCGGCTCGGGGAATACATAGTAGGAGGCAGCCGATCCAACGACGACGCTGTCGGTGGTGCCGCAAAGGACGTTGTAGTCGCCATCGGCGAAAGCGCCGGTGTTCTCATCCTCGCACTGGAACGAGATCTGGACCTTGGGAACATAGTAGGCAGGACCGACAAGGAGGCGGATCATAGGATACTGGCTCGAGGAAGGATAGCGGACATAGCCATCGAACGGGTCGCGGACGAGGACAGAATATCTGTTGCTGGCGGGCAGAGCGTGGCCATAGGATTCCATACCGGGCTCCTCGTAGAAGCGGGTAACTTCGCCCTGCTCATTGTAGAAGTAGTTGGAGCTGGTGGCGACGGTGAAGTCGGCTTCCTCATCCAGAACGTAACCAACGCGATAGGAGAACTTGCTCTGCATTTCGGGCTGGTTGGGGAACATAATGCGGATAACGGGATAGTTGCCGGGAGTCTCGTAGGTCATACGGGTGCTGCTGTTGGTATCGGCAAGGATTTCGGTAGCGATGACATCGCTCTGCTGGACGGTGTAGGTGACGGCGCCGGTGTTGATGGCGTTCCAGCCGGCCAGCTGTCCAACGCTGTCAAAAACATCCTGCCAGAGGATGGGGGTGATGCGGCTGCCGAAAGCCTGCATACCGGGATAGGTCGAAGCGACCATTTCCATACCAAGGACGCGCCAGGGACGGCCCTGAGCATCGGTAGGAACGGTGTTGCCGGTGACGTAGGTCACGAAGGTGCCGTAGTCGGCCTTGTTCCACTGGGTCTCGTCGGGATCGTCGCTGACGATGGTCGAGCTGCCCTCAGTGCGAATAGCACCGTAAGCCTGATAGGAGAGGCTGCGGATGACACCGTGGTCGCGAGCCCAGACACCCATCTGGTGGCCGTCGTTGTTCTCCCAGTTCACATCATAGCGCATAGTATCGAAAGTGACGCTGTCGCCGATGTGGGTGGTGTAGTGGTCGGTGTTGATGTCCGAGAACCAGTGGTGTTTGCCAAGGGTGCTGGTGGGCAGAGAGGCGTTGGTGCCAGTGACGTAAGCGCCCTGGTTGTAGGCTTCACCGTGATAGGTGGCAAGGCTGTCATACCAACCCAGCGGGTCGATGACAATGGTGCGGGTGACCGAAGCGTCGGGGTTAACGGTGTAGATGTTCTGGCTGACGAGCAGGTTGCTGTTGCCGGTGCTGTCATAGTGGTAGACCTTGCCGGTGACGTTGGTCTGGGCCAGATAACCGTCGTTGACGATCTGCGAAGCCCAAACGATGGGCACCTGCAGGTTCTGGGGCATAGTCTGATAGAAACCTTCGAAATAGTTGGCGTTCTTGACGGTCAGCTCGTTGGGCAGGGTGGGGAGGACCTTGAAGTCGTCGACAAACCACCAGTAGCCATAAGCACCACCAGCGGCGCTGCTGCATTCCCAACGCAGACGGAAGTAGACATTCTGCTTGTTGCCAAGTACATCGGGCATAGTCTGGGTTCTCCAGCCGCGGGTTGCAGAGTTGGTTTGGAAGTCGACGCTGCGGACGTTGATTTCGACACCGCTCCAGGTGGTACCGTCGGTGCTGTAGTCAATCCAGCACTTATCGTTGTTGAAACGGCGGAAATACTGGTAGAAACGGACGCGGACGTGATCCTCGCCAACGGTCGAGATGGGGCCG
This sequence comes from Bacteroidales bacterium UBA3724, assembly GCA_002371315.1. Lineage (GTDB taxonomy): Bacteria > Bacteroidota > Bacteroidia > Bacteroidales > P3 > Colimorpha. The sequence goes on from DFHL01000103.1 coordinate 26,674, forward strand.
AACTTGATGTAGGCGTCGAAAGCGCCGGTGTTGCCGGTGCCGCCCCACTGAGCGATCTGGTCCATCATAGTCATAATCATAATACCCTGATCGGCGGTCTCGCTGCCGAAGGGAGTGTAGACGTCGCTACCGCAGAGGAGGTAGTCCCAACCCCAGATCTGGGGGTTGGAGCAGACGGGGTAGTTGTTCTGGATGAACGAGTTGTTCTGAATGTCGTTCAGGTTGTTGTTGGGCAGGCGATACCATCTCGAGTGGGGAGCGGTCTGGGCGTGCTGAGTGATAGTGGTGCCGTTGACCATCTCGCCAGCTCCCACGGTACCGGTGGTGTAACCCTGGTCGGCAACCGAGAAGTCGCAAACGAAAATCTCATCGTCCTTGGTGAAGATAGAGCCGGTGTAGCCAGCCTGCTGCTCGACAATGCTTTTTTCGGCATTGGGGGCGGCATTCACAGCAGCCTTCGAGGGGACTGCCGTTTTGTTTGCGGTCTGTGCGAACGCGAACGTTGCGCAGAAGGCGAAACTAAGAACCATTAATGTTTTTTTCATTGTAATTGAATTTTGATTAATAAATAATTTTCTTTGTTTTGTGCCCGTAACTCTCTTGTTTCGAGGCTTTTTAGGGCCTTTTGGCAGTTGAGGTACGGTATTGGTATTCGGATGCAAATATAGTACAAAAATCAATACTGACCAAAAAAAAATGAATATTTTTGTTTTTTTAAGAAGCTGGCTAAAATTGATTGCTGGTTTTTATTGGGTAGGTAGGTGGCCAATTCTTTCCAGCAGTGCAGATTACTTTCCAGCAGTGCGACACACCCCGCCCTTCGGGCACCCCTCTCCGAGAGGGGATGGCTACGCAGTCCTTTTCCTTGCATATTGTTACATCAAAAGAACTGGCATTCCGACCGCTACCGCGCCATCCCCTCTTGGAGAGGGGTGCCCGAAGGGCGGGGTGTGTCGCACTGTCAAAACATCGCCGGAAGGCCGTTTTTGCATTGCCGATAAACTGCTGATTGCCAGCAGCTGCTCTGCCCGTTGTACAGTATATG
>DFHL01000103.1:27827-34651 GCA_002371315.1 Bacteroidales bacterium UBA3724
ACTGTACAACGGACGGAGAAGGTGGCTTTAGTGTCTATGTTTCAGGAGTTTACGACGTTGTTTGTGTCGCTGTGTGCCACTGTGTGCCGGTGTGTGTCACGGGGTGTCGTTCGGGCATCGAAGTGGAAGTAAGTAAGTCAAAAATAAGAACAATTGAAATCGCGTCTCTTCGAGACGCACCGAAGGGGTAGTTTCCAATCCCCACACTGCGAAAATCGGAGATTTTCTTGTATGGGGTTATTAAGATTAAGCCTCTCCGAGGCTTCTTCGGCAAAATTTTGGGGTTATTAAGATTAAGCCTCTCCGAGGCTTCTTCGGCAAAATGCGGATAGTCATAAAAAATATTTTGAATATCCGCATTTGCCATAAAGAAGCCTCGGAGAGGCTTAATCTTAATAACACCGTACAAGCGAAGCGCAGTGCGGTGACTGAAAATCAGCATCTCACGTGCGTCTCGGAGAGACGCGACCTTGCCTATGTGCCAAATGCGGATAGTCATAAAAAATATTTTAAATATCCGCATTTGCCATAAAGAAGCCTCGGAGAGGCTTAATCTTAATAACACCGTACAAGCGAAGCGCAGTGCGGTGACTGAAAATCAGCATCTCACGTGCGTCTCGGAGAGACGCGACCTTGCCTATGTGCCAAATGCGGATAGTCATAAAAAATATTTTGAATATCCGCATTTGCCATAAAGAAGCCTCGGAGAGGCTTAATCTTAATAACACCGTACAAGCGAAGCGCAGTGCGGTGACTGAAAATCAGCATCTCACGTGCGTCTCGGAGAGACGCGACCTTGCCTATGTGCCAAATGCGGACAATCATTAAAATATTTATTGCCGTTCTCCATAATAAAATAAGAACATTTGTGTTATAGATGCAAAAAGAACCGAAAAGTGAACGATATGCGACATACAGATATGCCTGCCTGCCGTCCTGCGTGGGGCCTTGGGGCCGTGTGTGCGGCCCTGCTGGTGCTTGCCGTGGGCTGCAGCGGCACGCGTCAGGCTGCTGCCGACAAGGCTCCGGGCCGCTATGAGCGCCGCCCCATCGTGGAGCGCAACGACGAGCAGCTGAAAACCGAGACGATGATGATCGACGCCAAGATGCTGGAGCAGACCGGCCAGGCCGACGGCGCCGCGCAGCGCTACGGCGAGGTGCTTTCGCGCGAGCCCCGCAACGCCGCGGCGATGTACGAGCTGAGCCGCCTGGTGGCGATGCAGGGGATGGCCGACAGCGCCATAGCCCTGGCGCGCCGCTCGGTAGAGGCCGACCGCGGCAACGTGTGGTACGCCCTGCACCTGGCCACGCTCTACCGCCTGACGAACCGTCAGAAGGAGTACATCGACGCGTGGAAGGGCATCGTGGCGATGAAGCCCGACGTGCTGGACTACTACTACGAGCTGAGCAACGCCTACCTGATGACCAACGACTACAAGAACGCCATCGCCACGCTGAACCGCGTGGAGCAGAAGGTGGGCGTCACCGAGCCGGTGTCGGTCCAGAAGGCCAAGCTTTGGACCGCTATGGGGCGCAACGACAAGGCGATGGCCGAATACGAGGCCCTTGTGGCGGCGATGCCCAACGAGGTGCGCTACAGCGGCATACTGGCCGAATCGTATATGGCCGCGGGCAAATACGACAAGGCCAAGCAGTGCTACGACCGCATCGTGGCCGCCGACCCCGACGACGAGTATATCCACATCTCGCTGGCCGAATACTACAAAACCGTCGGCGAGCCCCGCAAGGCCTATGAGGAGCTGCGCATCGGGATGGCGCAGAAGAACCTGTCGACAACCAACAAGTTGCAGATTCTGACCAACTTCTATACCAACGAAGAGTTCTATGGCATCTACTCGAAATACACCTACGACCTGCTCGAGGTGGCTATGCGCTGCAGCGACGACAGCGTCACCTTCGCCGCCTTCTATGGCGACATACTGATGCGGCAGCGCAAATACGCCGACGCGGCGCACCAGTTTGCCCTCTACCTGACGCGCGACAGCAGCCGCTACGAGGTGTGGGAAGCCCTGCTGGTCAGCGAACTGTCGGCCTACACCGACACCGCCGCCCTGGGCCGCGACGCACGACGCGCCTCGGCGCTGTTCCCGCTGCACCTGCTGCCCTACTATGCGCAGGCCGTCGTGGAGCACGACAACGGGCGCTACGAACGCGCCGTCGAGCTGGGCCGCCGCTGCGAGCAGATAGGCTTTGACAAGGGATACCTCGAGGCCGAGACCTATTCGCTTCTGGCCGAATGCTATAACCGCCTGGACGACACGGCCTGCTATGCCTACTACGAGCGTGTGCTGAAGCTGCAGCCCAACGATGCCAACATCCTGAACAGCTATGCCTACCGCCTGGCCGTCGACGGGCGCCGGCTGGACGAGGCCGAGCAGATGTCGCGCCGCTCGCTCAAGGCCGAGCCCGACAACCCCTTCTATCTGGATACCTATGCCTGGATTCTGCACCGCCAAGGCCGCGACGACGAGGCCCGCCCCTATATCGAGAAGGCCATCCAGCGCGAGGAGGGCGAAGTGTCGGACGAGGTGAAGGAACACTATGAGGCGATAATGAAGAAGGATTGAGGGTTTTAGGGTTTGAGGGTTTGAGGGTTTGAGGGTTTTAGGGTTTGAGGGTTTTAGGGTTTTAGGGTTTGAGGGTTTTAGGGTTTGAGGGTTTTAGGGTTTTAGGGTTTGAGGGTTTGAGGGATTGAAGGTTTGAGGGATTGAAGGTTTTAGGGTTTTAGGGACGATGGAGGGCGGCAGTTTGGAATGGTGAGGGGGTGTTATGCTAAACATAATGTGTATTTTTAAATTGACCAGTTTCTTATGAAATCGCACAGAACAATATTCGCAATAATGCTTGTGGCCTGCGTGGCTCTGGCTGGATGCCGCTCGCATAGGCACCTGGCGGGGAACGACGCGCCGAGGGGCGCCGACACCAGTACCGTCGCGCCGCCGAATGCCGGCAAGCCCCGCGCCGAACGGCTTGATTCGATAGCCGGCACCGACTACAGGACGCTGATGGCCAACTTCAAATGCAGCGTGCGCGGCATCGCCGTCAACGGGCAGATGCGCCTGCTTCGCGACAGCATCGTGTGGGTCAGCGTCAACAAGGTCGTCGAGCTGGGCCGTGCCCAGGCCACCCCGTCGCGTGTGCAGGCCTACCTGAAGCTGATGGGCAAGCGCTACGATTTGGGCTACGGCGACCTGAAGCGCAACTGGGGAATCGATGCCGATTTTGCCACGCTGCAGGCCCTGCTGGTGGGCAACTGTCCGCCGCAGTGCCGCAAAAGCAAGGAGCCGCAGCGCCAGGGCGACACGGTGACGCTGTGGCTCAGCCAGAACGGCGGGGCGCGCCAGCTGACGCTCAAGAAGGACTATGCCACGTGCCGCATCCTGGGGGCCGACCTGACGAGCAAGGCCGCCGGACAGCGTGTGACGCTGACCTACGGCGAGATGGAGAACGTAGGCGGCAGGCTGGTGCCGTCGCACATAGAGGTGAAAATCAGCAGCAAGCAGCTGAACGAGCAGGCCGTCATCAGGCTGGAGCGCATAACGGTCGACGAGCCGCTGACGTTCCCGTTCAAGATGCAGTAGCTATATTTATAGTTTGTTGAATATAAAATACAAGGATATGAAAAGATTCATTTTGGCAGCAGTGTTGGTTGTGTCGTGCCTCGGCGTGTCGGCCCAGAACAAGGCGTCGGCGGTCGACACGGCGCAGCAGATAGTGGAGAGGTATTTGAAGCTGATGAATTTCGACGGCGTGAAGCGCGACAGCATTCTGTATATCGAAACAATAGCCTACAAGCGCTCGTCGCCCGGCGACACGGCGGTGCTGAAGCGCTGGTTTCTGTATCCCAACTGTTTCCGCGCCGAGCTGTGGCACGGCGACACGCTGCTCGAAGGGGCCTATACCGACGGCAAGGAGATATATAGGGAGTACCGGCTCGGGGTGCTCGACGGCTGGACGCGCGTGGCGCAGTCGCGCTACTATGCGCTGGAGCCGGGCTATGACTTTCGCGGGTCGCTGTACCACTGGAAGGCCGATGCCGCCGAGCTGACCTACAAGGGCGAATGGGACTACAACGGGCAGAAGGTGCACCGCGTGTATGTGGACACCCCTATGCGCTACTGCCGCAACTACCTGTTCGAGAAGGAGTCGGGTATGCTGTTCCTGATCGAGGAGACCAACAAGCATTCGGAATATACCGACCACGCCGCTTACGACCATCCCGACTGGCACGCCTTCAGCGAGTACCAGCCCCTGGGCAGTGTGCTGCTGCCAAGCGTCGAGGTGTACCAGATGAAGGGCGATTTGGTGTTCCATTTCTCCACAGGCAGATATATTCCCAAAGATATGAATATCTTTAGAAAGAATTGACTATGAGTATATTCGACAACGAGGACGAGTTCTATATGCAGCAGGCGCTGCGCGAAGCCCGCGAGGCGCGCGACGAGGACGAGGTGCCGATAGGGGCGGTGATAGTCTGCGACGGCCAGATTGTGGCCCGGGCGCACAACAACACCGAGCGGCTGAAGGACGTGACGGCCCACGCGGAGATGATTGCCCTCACCGCCGCCGCCAACACGCTGGGCAGCAAGTATCTGCCCGACTGCACGCTGTATGTCACCGTCGAGCCCTGCACGATGTGTGCCGGCGCTGCGGGATGGATGCAGGTGGGGCGCATTGTCTATGGCGCCAGCGACGCGAAGAAGGGCTTCGAGAAGCTTGGCCACGGGATGCTCCACCCGAAGACCAAGGTGACGCGGGGCGTGATGGAGGAGGAATGCGCGACGCTGATGAAGGAGTTTTTCAGGGGGAAGAGGGGGTGAGGTCTTTGGTTTTTTAGGCAAATTAGGCAGGTTAGGCATTTTAGGCTTTTTAGGCATTTTAGGCTGATTAATTTAGATGAAACAATAAAATAAAAACAATTTTTATGCAACCAACATTATTAGTTCTTGCTGCCGGTATGGGCAGCCGTTATGGTGGGCTGAAGCAGATGGACGGCGTCGGCCCCAATGGTGAAATCATTATGGACTATTCGATTACGGATGCCATCCGTGCCGGTTTCGGCAAGGTGGTCTTCGTTATCCGCCACAGCTTTGAGCAGGAGTTCAAGGCGAAAATCAACGCTGAGCATTTCGGCAACCGAATCAAGGTGGAGTATGTGTTCCAGGAACTGGACAGCCTGCCGGCGGGCTTCAGCGTGCCCGAAGGACGCGAGAAGCCGTGGGGTACCAACCACGCTATCCTGATGGCCAAGGATGCCATCAAGGAGCCGTTTGCCGTCATCAACGCCGACGACTTCTATGGCGCTGACGCTTTCAAGGTTATCGGCGACTATCTGCGCGGTCTGGAGGGCAAGAAGGGCGACTACTGTATGGTGGGCTACCGCCTGGAGAACACCCTGTCGGAGAACGGCACGGTGAGCCGCGGCGTGTGCGAGGTGGATGAGAAGGGCTACCTGAAGGGTATGACCGAGCGCACCAGCATCGGCCGCACGGCCAACGGCATCGAATACAAGGACGACGACGGCTCGATGCATCCGCTGGCAGCCGACGCCACGGTGTCGATGAACCTGTTCGGCTTCACGCCCGACTACTTCGTCGAGAGTGAGAAGCTGTTTGTCGACTTCCTGAAGGCTCGCGGCACGGAGATGAAGTCGGAATACTACATCCCCTTCGCTGTCAACACCTTCCTCGCCAGCGGCTATGCCACGATGCGTGTGCTGAAGACCACGGCCCAGTGGTTCGGCGTCACCTACAAGGAGGACCGCCCGATGGTGGTGGACCGCCTGAAGAAACTGCACGAACAGGGAGTGTATTGATTATTTCTGCCGCTGGCGGGGGAGTGTTTTTCCCGCCAGCGGTAGATTTTTATCTCCCCGCCTAAGTTTTTATCTCCCCGCCTACGGCGGAAATCTTAGAAATCCTGGAAATCCAAAGTCATTGCGCGCTACGGCAAATCCTGGAAATCCAACAGAATCTTGGAAATAATATTTCCGACGTTGTCGGAAATGCTGCCGCGTATAAGGTGCCGCGTGGATAAGACAGGAGGTCTTTGTTTTGATGATTTCCAAGATTTCCAAGATTTCCGCCGCAGGCGGGGAGATGAAAAGTTGACACGGTGCTTATAGGGTTGTTGTCGCCTTTTATATATGTTATTATGTTTAACATAAAAGAAGGATTAATATGAGCGGATCTTTCGAGGAATATCTTAATGGATTGTCGTATCAAATTCGAGGTGCCGCGATGGAGGTCTATAACCATTTCGGGCCTGGACTGCTGGAATCTATCTATGAGAAGGCGCTGGTTGCCGAATTGCAATTGCGCAACATTAAAGTGCAGTCGCAAGTCCCAATCCAAGTAGTATATAAGGGTATCGTTGTCGGTAGTGACCTGAAGATAGACCTGCTTGTTGAGGACACAATCATACTGGAACTGAAATCCGTCACAGAGCTTTCGTCGATAAACTACAAACAGCTGCGCACTTATCTCAGGCTGACCAACAAACCCTTGGGCTGGCTGATAAACTTCAACGAGGACGACTTTGCCAAAGGGATGATAAAAGTTCCCAACCGTTACTTCAAACCTTAGGCATCAAAGTCAAGTCAGAATCAGGCTGCAACAAGTTGAACCTCGCGTTATTACCGCGCAGCGGGAATAAAGATTTCCAAGATTAAAAAAGATTTCCAAGATTTGCCCGTACCCATTCGATGACAGAGAAAAAAGATTTCCAGGATTTCCAAGATTTCGCGAAGCGGGAGATTACAACCGCCACCGCGAAACGGGAGATTACAACCGCCACCGCGAAAC
>DFHL01000103.1:34759-45429 GCA_002371315.1 Bacteroidales bacterium UBA3724
ACCGCGAAACAGGAGAATACAACCAGCCCCGCGAAACGAGAGATGACCGTATTCGCCAAGGAACACGAGAATGACGATACCGCGCGGTTGCTGCTTAGTGCTGCGCGGTATCCTTCTATTGACATACCGGCGGCGGTGCAGCAGATCGAGGGGCGGCGGACGGCACGGGAGAAGTGGCCGTCGCTGCTGCAATATGATGGGTTCGTCTATCCGCCGCGCCTGAATAGGGAGCAGGCGTCGTCGGAAGAAACCGCTTTCCACAAAGCTGACATCATTCGGAGTATCTACGGCGAAAGGCAACATCAATTGAGCATCGCCGACCTGACAGGCGGAATGGGGATAGACAGCATCGCCTTTGCAAAGATGCCAGACACAGAAGTAGACTATGTGGAATGCAACGCGGAACTGTGCCGTCTGATGGAGCACAATAGCAGCGTCCTCGGGCTGAACAACATAGCGGTACACTGCGGTGACAGCATAGAATGGCTGCGCAACAGCAAAAAGAAATACAATGTTATATTTATTGATCCCGCGCGTAGAGACACGCACGGCAAAAAGGTTGCAGCATTCGAGGAATGCACGCCCAACATTATGGAGCACAAAGAGCTGCTGACTGAACATTGTGACTTCCTGATGGTCAAAGCATCACCTATGATGGACATCGACAAGGGAATAGAGCAACTGGGCAACGTCAGCGATGTATACGTAGTGGCAGTGAGAAATGAATGCAAAGAACTGGTTTTCGTCTGTGGCGACAGCGACTTGGAAGCCAGAATACACTGCACAGACATCATTCCCGGCGACGGAGTATACAACAACGAACCGTTCACCCGCAGTCAGGAAGCCCAAGCAGAGTGCGTTTATTGCAAGAGCGTGGGGCGCTACATTTACGAGCCCGACGCGTCACTGATGAAAGGCGGGCCATACAAACTGCTGAGTGACGAATGGGGAATGCAGAAACTGGCGAGGAACACACACCTTTACACCAGCGACAACTTTCACGACTGGATGGGACGCACCTTTTGTGTGCTGAAAGAAGTTTCACTCAACAAGAAAGCCATCGCCGCGCTCATTCCCGACAGGAAGGCTCACGTGATTACGCGCAACTATCCTGTGGTTGCCGCCGAACTGCAGAGGCAGCTGGGCCTGAAAGAGGGCGGTGACCTCTTCGTCATCGCCACGACTGTAGGCAGTCGCAAGACCGGTTTCGTTTGTTGCCTTCCTGAAAATTATCAACAATTTTTGGAAGAAATTAACAAATAAATTTTGTCAGTTCAAAAAATGTTCGTAATTTTGCACCCTCTTAAAATGGTGTCAAAAGATGTGATTACCCGTTCAAAATCTTTTGCATCAGATGGATAGGTGTGTGCGCGGATTATCCGTCAGCCGTTGCACAAGCCCTGAAATCAAGAGAAAAGGAATCGGGCAACAGCCAAAAACTGTTGTCGAAAAAAACAAAATTAAGAACATCATCGTAAAAGAATAAAATGAGTACGTTAAGTTACAAGACCGTATCGGCCAACAAGAACACCGTCACGAAAGAATGGGTTCTTGTAGACGCAGAAAATCAGACCGTAGGACGTCTGGCCACTCGCGTAGCCAACATCCTGAGAGGCAAGACCAAACCTTGCTTCACCCCGCACGTTGATTGCGGCGACAATGTTATCATCATCAATGCAGAGAAGGTGGTCTTCACGGGTAAGAAAGAGACCGACAAGATCTATCAGCGCTATACCGGCTATCCCGGTGGCCAGCGCGAGACTACCCCTGCCAAGGTTCGTGCCACCCATCCCGAGCGCATCCTGGAGCACGCCATCCGCGGTATGCTTCCCAAGAACAGACTGGGAGATGCCCTGTATCGCAACCTGTACATCTATGCCGGCAGCGAGCATCCGCATCAGGCTCAGAATCCCAAAGTCATCAACATTAACGATATAAGATAATAGCAATGGAGCAAGTAATCAATACTATAGGTAGAAGAAAAACCGCTGTTGCACGCGTTTATATGAAACCCGGCAGCGGCAAGATCACTGTCAACAACAGAGACTATAAAGAGTATTTCCCCACTGGCCCGCTACAGTTCATCGTCAACCAGGCTTTCCAGATTGTTGACGCTGAGGGTAAATGGGATGTGAAGGCCAACCTTGACGGCGGTGGCATCACCGGCCAGGCCGAGGCACTGCGTATGGCCATTGCCCGCGCCCTTTGCGAGAACAACGCCGAGGACCGTCCCGCACTGAAGGCCAAGAGCCTGCTGATGCGTGACCCGCGTATGGTCGAGCGTAAGAAACCCGGTCAGCCCAAGGCCCGTAAACGCTTCCAGTTCAGCAAACGTTAAGATTGCTGCTGCAACAGTTTTGCAATATACTGGACACGAAAAAGCAAACAGTTTAGTATCCAAATTGCCGAGACTCTGTCCGGTTGCCAGTTCGGCGGCATAGGATCGCTGAAAAACCGGGCCATAAAGGACTACTTGGCAATTGGTAAATCAAGGAACGTAAACAATATCAAAAACAATGACAGATTTAAAATTCGAAGAATTACTCGAAGCAGGTTGTCACTTTGGACACCTGAAAAGAAAATGGAATCCTAAGATGGCTCCCTATATCTTCAAGGAGCACAATGGCATTCACGTGATTGACCTTCAGAAGACCATCGCCAAGGCCGACGAGGCCGCAGCAGCCCTGAAGCAGATTGCCAAGTCGGGCAAGAAGGTCCTCTTTGTCGCCACGAAGAAGCAGGCCAAGGACGTCGTCGCCGATATGGTGAAGGACATTGATATGCCTTTCGTCACCGAGCGTTGGCCTGGTGGTATGCTGACCAACTTCAGCACCATCCGCAAGGCTGTCAAGAAGATGAACGCCCTCGACCAGATGATGCACGACAAGGATTTCAATAACATCTCGAAGCGCGAGCGCCTGCAGGTGCAGCGTGAACGTGCCAAACTGGACAAGAACCTCGGCAGCATTGCTGACCTGACCCGTCTGCCCAGCGCACTGTTCATCATCGACATCAACAAGGAACACATTGCTGTTGCCGAGGCCCGCAGACTGAACATCCCCACTTTCGCTATCGTCGATACCAACTGCAACCCTGACCTCATCGACTTCCCGATTCCTGCCAACGATGATGCATCGAAGTCGATTGCCGCCATTCTGAAACATATGGTCGAGGCCATTCAGGAAGGTCTGAACGAGCGTATGCTCGACAAGGAAAACAATGTCGAGGAAGAGCCCGAGACCGACGAGGTGGAGAACAACAACGAGGAGAGCAAGGGCGAAGGCCGTGACGAGGCCCGTCCGCGCCGTCCGAGAAGAAAAAGCGCACCCGCCAACAATCAATAATTTTTAAGGAGAAAAGAATATGGCAAATATCACTGCAAAACAGGTTAATGAGCTGCGCCAGCTGACTGGTGTGGGTATGATGGACTGCAAGAAAGCCCTCGTCGAGTGCGACGGCGACGTGCAGAAAGCCATCGAACTGCTGCGCCAGAAAGGTCAGAAAATGGCTGCCAAGCGTGCTGACCGTGACGCCAACGAAGGTTGCGTCCTGGCCAAGAGCAATGGCAAATATGGTGCCATCGTTATGCTGAGCTGCGAAACCGACTTCGTGGCCACCAACGCCGACTTTGTCGCTTTCACCAATTCTATCCTTGATGCCGCTATGGCAAAAGGCCTCACCACCAAGGACGAGGTTATGGAAATGGACCTCAACGGCCGCAAGGTCAGCGACTGCATCACTGACCAGATTGCCAAGATCGGCGAGAAAATCGAGCTGGCCCACTTCGAGGCCATCTGCGCCGAGGCCGTCTATGCCTACATCCATCCGGGTAACCGTATGGCCAGCATCGTGGGTATGAACAAGGCTGGATTCGACGAGGTTGGACACAACGTTGCTATGCAGGTTGTGGCTATGCGTCCCGTGGCCCTCGACGAGAAGAGCGTTCCGCAGAGCGTTATCGACAGCGAGCTGAACGTCTATCGCGAGAAGACCAAAGAGGAGCTCGTAGGCAAGGCTATCGAGGCCGCCCTGAAGAAGGCTGGCATCAACCCCGCCCACGTGGACAGCGACGACCATATCAATTCGAATATGGCCAAGGGCTGGATCACCGAGGAGCAGGCCAAGCAGGCCCGCGAGATCAAGGAGAAGGTCGGTGCCGAGGCTGCCGCTTCGCTTCCCGAGGCTAAGATTGAAGGCATTGCCAAGGGCCGTCTGAACAAGTTCTTCCAGGAAAGCACCCTGATGAACCAGGAGTACATTATGGAGAGCAAGGTCAGCGTCAAGGACTTCATTGCCCGCACGGACAAGGAGCTCTGCTGCACCGGTTTCAAGCGTCTTGAGCTTGGTGCCTAATCCAACCAGACATTCCAATGAAAACCAGAGCGGTTGTGTAGTTTACGCAACCGCTCTTTTTTCTGAAAAGATATGGCAAAGAAACAGAAATACTATGTCGTTTGGCAGGGCAGCCAGCCGGGCATCTACGACAGCTGGGCCGAATGCGAAAAGCAGATAAAAGGTGTCGCCGGCGCCAAGTTCAAGTCGTACGAGAGCCGCACGCTTGCCGAACAGGCATTCCGCATAGGTCCCGACCTGGCCGCTTCGGTGGTCGAAAAACAGACCAAGGGCGAGTCGATACTTGCCGTGGACGGCAACGGTATGACGGTTGTGCGTCCCGAAGTGCAGGGGCCGAAGCCGATACTCGACGCCATTGCCGTCGACGCGGCCTGCAGCGGCAACCCCGGCGTGATGGAATACCAGGGCGTCTATGTGGCCAGCCGCACGCAGCTGTTCCACTTCAAGGTTCCCGTAGGGACAAACAACATCGGCGAATTCCTTGCCATAGTCCACGGCCTGGCATACCTCAAGAAGAACAATTTGCAACAACCACTTTACACAGACTCCAAAACCGCTCTGGGCTGGATCCGCGCCAAGCAGTGCCGTACTAAGCTGCCCCTGACGCCCGACACAGCCAAACTCTACGACGTTATCCGCCGTGCCGAAGCCTGGCTGCACAACAACAGCTACACCACACAGATCCTGAAATGGGACACCGACCTCTGGGGCGAAATACCCGCCGACTTTGGAAGAAAGTAAGAGAGCGGAAAGCGGAAAGCGGAAAACGGAAAACGGACAACTGGCTGACGCGGCGGAATTAATCTACAAGAAAAACTACAAGATCAACAAGATCTCGCTCGCCTGCGAGCAGGAGAATCAGAAAACAACGACACAACACGAGTTCCTTATGAACACAACAGATATGCACATACCGTCGAACAAGGTTCGCGACATTGAGCGGTATTTCCATACCGAGCTCGCTGGTCTATACCCCGATGGGGAGATAACGATGTTTGTGCGTATGCTGTTCGGGGCCTTTCTGGGCTGGTCGCTCACCGATTTGCTCCTGCACCGCGACGACACCGTCAACCAGAGCGACCTGCTGCGTTTCCACTGGGCCGTCGAGGACCTGAAACGCTTCAGACCCATACAACATATCATCGGCTGGACCGACTTCTGCGGCTGCCGTATCGAAGTGGACGAAAACACCCTGATTCCGCGCCCCGAGACCGAAGAGATTGTCAACTGGACAATCGAGCACAATTCACAATTCACAATTCACAAATCACAATCACGCATCCTCGACCTCTGCACCGGCAGCGGCTGCATAGCCATAGCCCTGGCCAAACACTGTCCCGAGGCCGAGGTCTGGGCCGTCGACATCTCCGAAAAAGCACTCGCAGTCGCCCGAAGGAACGCCGCAGCCAACAACGTCAGCATCAACTTCATCCAAGCCGACATCCTTTCAAAGTCCATAATCCCCAATTCACAATTCGACATCATCATCTCCAATCCGCCATACGTGATGGAGCAGGAGCGTGCCGCGATGCAGCGCAACGTCCTCGACTGGGAACCCGCCAAGGCCCTTTTCGTCCCCGATGGCGACCCGCTGCTTTTCTACCGCGCCATAGCCGAAATCGCACGCGGCAGCATTGGGCGTGACGGATGTGTCATACTGGAAATAAACGAACAACTCGGCGCAGAGACAGCCCGCCTGTTCGAAGGCCGCGGATTCAAAACCGAACTCCACAGCGACTTCCGTGGCAGGACGCGGATGCTGGCAGCCACCTTACAACTTTAGCAACCAAGAAAAAGAACAATGCCCCAAACATCACCCATACCGACATTCCATCCGCTTACAATGGACCTGAAACCCAGCGTCCTGGCCGTCACCCTCAATGCCGGCCTGCGCAACTGCAACTTCAACTTCACCAACCTCATCGGATGGCAGTTCCTCTTCGACACCGAGGTGTGCCTGATGCCCGGCATAGCCATTTTCCGCTATATGTTCGACCACCGCAACCCCGCCTATTTCATCAGCTCGTCGTCCTTGCCGTCCGCTGGCGTCATCGACGCACTGCGCGACAGAAGCGCCGACCTGGGCCAGCCCCTGATGCTCATCGCCGTCGAGGACCACTGGGCAGCGCAGTTGAAGGAACAGTATGGCGACGCCGTAACCGTCGAGCCCCTGCGCAACAGCTACGACTACATCTATCTGCGCGACGAGTTGGAGCAGATGAAAGGCAAAAACCTCAAAGCCAAGCGCAACCACATAAACAAGTTCCTCAGCGAACACCCCGGCTTCGAATACCGCGACCTCACCCCGGCCCAATTCGACGAGTGCCGCCAGCTGGAACGCCTGTGGCGAGAAGAGGTCCATCACGACAACCCCTGGTACGGCAACACCATCGAGTCCGAACACCGTATGATCGAGACCGTGTTCCGCAACTGGAACAGCCTGGACGTCTATGGCGGAACCATCTACATCGAAGGCAAGATGATAGCCTTCAGCTTCGGCTCGGCGGTGACCAGCGACACCTTCGACACCTGCGTCGAGAAGGCCGACCGCAGCATCGACGGCGCCTTCAACATCATCAACCAGCAGATGGCCGCGCACCTGCCCCGTCAGTTCCGCTACATCAACCGCGAAGAGGATATGGGCCTCGAGGGGCTGCGCAAGTCAAAGAGCTCCTACCATCCCGACAGCCTACTCACTTACAACATCATAACCTTTGCCGCCCTATGAATATCACGCTATGCCGAATGACGCCCGCCGACAGGGGCGAAACCGTCGACTGGATTACACGCCAATACGGATTCGACCGCAACGAAGTGGCCTCGTGGGTCGACAACCTGCACTTCAACTGGCCCCTGAGCGTCAAGGCCGTCGACGAACAGGGCCGTACCGTCGGCCTGCTGAATATGAGCGACTACCGCATCGAGGAAGAGACCGAAGCCATCCTCAGCGAGCAGCCCGAGCTGCTGCGCCGCCTCGACGCGCTGCGCTACACCGCCGTCTTCTCGTTCATCGTCGCCGAGCCCTACCGCCACACACCCCTCAACCATAGAATGATAATGGAAATATGGGACGAGCTGGAGCAGGACTACGACTTCCTCTTCGTTCCCGTTATGCACCGCCTCACAACCCACCAGTACTGGAAGCGGCGCGGCGCCGTCGAATTCTTCCGCGACAGTATGTCAATCTATTACCTGATTCCGCTTCGCGGCAAGGCGTTGTTACGCAGTCTGTTACCGCAAAACTGACCCTTCCGCCAAAAAAAAATTTTCATCAGGGTGTCACATTTTTGAATTTTATGCATTTAATATAGGCAGAAAAGGCAAAAATGGACATAGGAAAAACTGTCGATACCGAACTCCGGGACTCGCAAAGCGAGTTTATGATGATGCTTCAGCGCAACGAAAGCCTCATCGTCAGGCTTTGCTATGCCCTCGGCGACCACAGCGCCTATTGCACCAACGAGCTCTTTCAGGAAGTCTGCATCCGTCTGTGGCGCGGATGGCCCGGCTACAAAGGTATTGGCTTCGAGAAGACGTGGGTCTACAAAGTGACCCTCAACACCATCAGGATGGAACTGCGCCGCAAGCGCTCGCGCGTCAAGCTCGTATGCGTCGACAGCAAATACCTGGACTCCATCGCCGAAGAAGCCGCCAACCCGGTCGTCGCCGACCTCTACAGCATCATCGACCGGCTCCCTTGGGACGAGCAGCGCCTGGCATATCTCTACTTCGACAGGCTCACGGCCAGGGAAATCGCCAACATTACAGGAAAAACAGAAACAGCAGTGCGGCAGAAAATCCACCGTCTGATGTTGAAAATAAAACGCGATTATGAAAAGAATAAGAAATGAACACCGGCAGCAAACCGCCGCTCCACACCCGACCGGCGATTTCGACCAGCTCCGCAACGACCCCTCGTTGCGACAGCTGCAATCCGTCTGGGACAGCCACAGCCGCCGCATCAACCATATCGTCGCCGCCGCCGCACCGCTGCCCTCGCGGCTCGCGTTCCCGGTCCCCGAGCCCTTCACGCACAAGGTTCGCCACTATGCCGCTGTCGCACTGCTGTTCCTGCTCACCGCCTCGGCCGTCCCGGCCCTCGCCGCTCACAGCCAAAGCCGCAAAACCTTCATCAAAAGCAACAGCATCGACAGCGACACCCTTTGCAAAAACATACAATGGACAATAGAGCATATACAGTAAACTATAGCAGACGACGCTTCTGGCTCCTCGCCCTCGCCATTGCCATCTTTGCAGCTGGCCTTGCCGCTTTTGTGCGCTATCGCGAATTCCTGTTCCCATCACGCACCGCACATTTGATCTACAACCATTATGCCGGCGACAGCACGCTGCACTCGGCCTACGTCCTCAACTACAAGCTCGACGACACGCTCGTCGTCGATGTCACGGTGCTGCAAGCCACAACCGACTCCGCCTGGAACCTGATCGAACGCGAATTCATAGCGCTTCCCAAAGAATTCATCTGCGAATTCGATACCACGCTGCCCATCATCAGAGTCGCCTATCTTGAGCCATACGACGACACCTGCATAATGTCGGCCATATATGCCCAAAAAACCGTCTACATCTTTTCCTCAGAAAACAAAGAGGACTTTCGTAGTAGCATCAAATATAAAATATTCGAAAAGTCAATCGGGAAAAAGCCAAAGAAAAAAAAACACATATAAATATATAAGGAGTTTTACCTTTAGGAACAGCAATTATCAGCAATTAAACAGCAATTAAACAGCAATTTTTTCAGAACGTGAATGGCCACAAATGCCCGCAAATTACCATAAATGTAAAATAAATTCGACTGATTGCGTAAAACACAGATTTAGAACCCAAAACAGAATTAAAACCAAAAAAAGTTATCAACAATGTCAAAAAATGGCAAAAAAATATACATTGTATATATGAAGGGGGATTGTCTGCATCCCCAAACCAAATCAGGCGCAGCCGCAGACAATGCGCCGCAAACAAGAAAGGAACAATGCCTATGAAAGACCATAGTCCCGCCGCATAGCCCGGTGTCGCGTGCGCAGCAGGGACAGAACAAAACAGGAAACGATGCCCGGCAGGGGGGCCACCTTCCGAATACTCCACCACGGCTCCCCGCCCAAGGCATCTATAGACACCGAAAACAATTGTCCGTTGCGGCGGATTTGCAATCCGACGCTGCTTAATATAAGGATTTGCAATCCGCAGCAGAATGCGGATAAAACAATAACAATAACTTTTAAAACTATAATAAAATGAAAAAGATATTTTTATATATCGCCCTATTGGCGACAGCCTGCTGCGCACAGGCACAATATGACACGTTGAACATAGGCGACCGTGACCCGACGTTCTACTACTGGGACACGAACTGGTGGGACCACTATTACCTCAACTATCCCGAGGCCCGGGCCGATTCGTGTATGTGGTATGATTTTTCAACTGGTGGTGGAGGCCTTAGTCCTGAGGTGGCCAGATACTGCTATACCGACACATCGCTGCGTATAATAGGCATTGCTGCGGCTGTGAGATTTGGAACCGGAATTGGATACTCAGAAACATTTGATCACGACACCGTCCAGGATGTCTTCAAGTATTTGCAGCCGGAATATTTCAACCTGTATGAGGTGGATCCCGCCACCAACGACCTGGTGCTGCTTTCCGGCAAATCGTGGAACAACACAACTCCGAGATATCTGATGGTTACCAGAGAGGAGAACAATTACGAGATATTGGCGGACACAGTGATAAGGATACCGCCGGAATATGAACCTGTATACGAGGTGTACTTTGATTCGGCAATCACCGTCCACGACTCGTTCTATGTGTCGATGACTCATAATACCCTTGGCCCATTAGCATTTTCCAATGTCAATATAGGAGCCCACATTTATAGCAATGACCCCGCGACGTACTCCCGATACGGGACTAATGTCTATTACGAGCCGAAACTCTCCCCCAAGCCCAACCATTACAGGCGCAAGCTGCATAGAATACCAACCTACGAGTGGCAAGACGATCTGTACGGAACAATGGATACAGCCTGGCATACCTATGGGAAGACACGATATATAAACCCTAATACAACAGCCTACATTAAAGAATGGGATTTCCCCGCTTTCCTTTACATCTTCCCCATCATCGACACCACGGGTCTCTACCTTCGCCAGCCGTGCAACACCACGACGGGCTTCAGGAACGTCAGCATAGACAGCTGCACGGTGGCGATGGAGTGGAACCCCGACGGTAGCTCGGAGCGCTATGAGGTGGCCGTGAGCCGCATAGGTCGCACGCCCGAGGAGGGCACCGTCGTGCAA
>DFHL01000027.1:0-8673 GCA_002371315.1 Bacteroidales bacterium UBA3724
CTGTACAACGGGCAGAGAAAGTGGAGCTTAATCAAAGTTTTTTTTGCCCGTTGTGCTATTGATTTTTGCCCGATGTGCAAATTGTTTTTGCCCGATGAGCAATTTTTTTTGCCCGATGTACAATAATAAAAAGCGAATCTCGTTAAGAGGGGAAACGTACACTGCACGTGCAGGTGGAGGCTTCGGCGGCGGTGAGGCGTTAAAGAAAACAACTGTTCAACAAATTAAAAAACAAAAAAGATGAAAAGATTAGTATTTTCAATGATGTTGTTTTTTGCCGCGACGGCTGTAGCAGCCCCCATCTGGAACGCACCTGCACTGCGCCTGCAGCCCAACGGCGACACACTGCGCTGCCTGCTGAGCGGCGACGAGTACTACCACCGCCTGCACGACGCCCGAGGCTACACCATCGTGCAGAATCCGCGCACGGGCTGGTGGGTCTATGCCGACACGGTGACGACGGCCCCGGGCCGCTGGGATCTGGTGGCGACAAACTATGTGGCCGGCAGCGTCAACCCCGCCGAGGTGGGTCTGACCCCGAACACGGGCATCGACCGCGAGGCGTGGGCCGAACGCCAGCATCGGTTCGACATCCCCAAGCAGGCCGCAATGCCTTCGCAGGCCAAGACAAGCGGCCGCAACCACGGCGTACTCAACAACATAGTGATTTTTGTCCGCTTCAGCGACGACAGCGAGATCAGCACGTCGCTGTCGACGATTGATGCTATGTTCAACGATTCGACCGCCGGGTCGACGTCGATGTACAACTACTACCGCAAGGTGAGTTACGGCAAACTGAGCATCCCGACGCTCTACTACCCCACCCCCAACGGAAACAGCGTGGTGTCGTATCAGGACTTGCAGCCCCGCAGCTACTATATGCCCTACGATGCTACGACCAACCCGACGGGCTATCAGGACGACAACGAGCGTGCCAGCCGCGAGTTCGGCCTGCTGGAACGCGCTGTGAACTACGTCAATGCCAATTCGCCAATAGCGACGTCGGTCAATCTGGATATGGACAACGACGGGGCTGTGGACAACATCTGCTTCGTGGTTAAAGGCACCTATACGGGCTGGAGCGACCTGCTGTGGCCTCACAAGTGGGCCCTCTACGACCGCTATGTCTACATCAACGGCAAGCGCGTCTACACCTTCAACCTGCAGCTGGAAGGCAGCGGCGACCATTATTTCAGCAGCTCGACTTTCTGCCACGAGATGTTCCACACGCTTGGCGCGCCCGACCTGTACCGCTACGAAGTGGCCGACCACGTTACGGGCGTGGGCAGCTGGGACCTGATGTGCAGCAACACCACGCCACCGCAGACGATGGGCGCATATATGAAATGGAAATACGGCAACTGGATCGACTCGGTGCCGGAAATAACGATTCCGGGCACCTACACGCTGCACTCGCTGGGCGACAGCACCTACGACAACATCGTGTACAAGATTGCCGCTCAGGAGGAACACCAGTGGTATGTGCTTGAATACCGCGACAATACAGAACAGTTTGAAACCACCCTGCCCGGCAAGGGACTGCTGATATACCGCATCGACGACCGCTTCAACGGCAACGCTGGCTATGACGGCGTGTCGACGTTCGACGAGGTGTACCTGTTCCGTCCCGGAGCTCCCGACGACACGACGAACGGCTATCCGGCTCAGGCCTTCTTCAGCGCCAACGCCGGCCGCACGTCGTTCAGCCCGACGACCGACCCGCGCCCCTGGCTGACGGGCAACGTATTGGACAGCACCATCTCGATTACCGCCATCGGCACTCCGGGCGAGACCATCACCTTCACCTACAACGACCTGCGCGGCTGCTCGATTCCCGTCCAACTGAGGGTCGACAGCGTTGGCGCAACTGCGGCACGGCTGAAATGGTCGGGCCGTTCGCCAAGCTACCGCGTGTACTATCGCGAGGTGGGGACGGCGACGACGGCGACGCAGACAGTGAATGGCAGCAGCTGCACGTTAGTGGGGCTGGATGTGAACACGCACTACGAATGGTGCGTCAAGGGCCTCTGCTCGGCAACGGACATCAGCGACTTTTCGGACTGGTCGACCTTCAAGACGGCGACCTGCAACGACCTGCAGACCACCGAGATAGCCGAGAGCAACCTGCTGAACGGCACGCTGCCGCTTCAGACGACGACGAAATATTCGTACGCGCAGATGCTGTTCGACAGCGACGAGATTGACGGAGCGATGGCTATCGACAGGATTTCGTTCAACTACGCAAGCGACAACAGTTTCGACTACAAGACCAACTGCGTCGTATATCTCGGTATGACCGACGAAGAGAGTTTTCCTGACGAAGACCCGTCCTTCATCCCGTTCCGCCAACTGCAGAAAGTGTATGAGGGTCCGTTCAACTTCAGCCAGGGCTGGAACGAGCTGACGCTGGATTCGACGTTCCTGTACGATGGCGTGTCGACGCTTGTGGTGGCCGTGGACGACAATACGGGAGTCACAACAAACCAGGAGTCCTACTTCCACTGCACGCAGACCCCAGGGCAATACAAGTCGATGGTTAGTATATCGACCACAAACCTCAACCCCGAGACGTCCGATACCGACTACCCCGTTTTGTTCCGCAAGATGTTCCGTGCCGACATACGCCTGATGGGATGCCCCGAGACCGACATTGTGTCCATCCTGACGACCATTGACGGCAAAGGAAGAACGGCTGGCGACGGCGGATTCCACATCGGCGACGAGTGCACGCTGACGGCCACGCCCAAGGAGCACTGGCACTTTGTCAACTGGACCGACGAGAACGGCAACGTATACACCGACAATCCCCATACCTTCACGGTCGACGCACAGCACAGGCTGACGGCCCATTTCGCCATCGACCAGCACCACGTTTCGGTGACGAGCGACGGCACCTGCAGCAATGCCTGGTTCCAGCTGTGGTTTTATATGATGCCACAGGCCTATCTGGACAGCGTCCACTACAACGAAGCCGACATCGACTACAATAGCTTCGTTTATTTCTATGCCGAACCAGTGAAGATCTGCGACGACGGGACGGTGTGCCGCTTTGTGCGATGGAGCGACGGAAGCACGGAGAACCCCAATAGGGTAGTACTGAAGTCGGACATAGCCTTAGTCGCCCAATACGACTGCGGATTCGAAGGCATTGACGAGGCCGAAGAGTCTGTCAGCATAGGCGTCGCAAACAGCGCCGTCACGATAGTCGGTGCCGAAGGCCGCGAGATTGAGGTGCTCGACATCACCGGCCGCACCATTGCCCGCGCCAAAGGCCAAGGCCACGACAGCTTCGCGCTGCCCGCCAAGGGGGTCTACGTCATTCGCATCGAAGGCCTCACAACCACGAAGATTGTGAACATTAGTGATTAGCGATCAGTGACCTGTGACTTGTGACCAGTGACACGAACCCGCTCGTTTCACTGGTCACAAGTCACTTAAAACAAATAATTTCAACTTCCAACTTTCAAAATGCTACTTTTAGACGAAACACAAAATGTAATGGCTGCCGCAGCGCAGCAGAACGCGACAACAGCTCCCGCCGACACAGGCTTCGTTGAGGGCGGAGCGCTTGATGTTGCGCAAAAGGCCGACAGCATTAATCATCAACTGCTGGACAGTGTAACGAATATGAACTTGGGGGACCTCAAGGCTGTTGTGACGGGCGAGAACACCATTTTCAAAGATGCCTTGTCGGGGCTGCTGGATCTGACGGTGGCCTTTGTGCCCAAACTGCTGGGCTGCATCCTGGTGCTGTGGGTGGGCTTCAAGCTTATCAAGCTGCTGAAAAAGGCCCTGACCAAGATGCTGGACCGCCGCAATGCCGAATCGACGCTGAAGGGCTTCCTGACATCGCTGGTCGATGTGCTGATGAAAGTGATGCTCATCATTATGGCAATGGACATCATCGGCATCAAGGCCACGTCGTTCATCGCCGTGCTCGGTGCCGCCGGTCTTGCCATCGGTATGGCCCTGCAGGGTACGCTGCAGAACTTTGCCGGCGGCGTCATCATCCTGCTGCTGCGACCCTTCAAGGTGGGCGACTACATTGAGGTGGGCTCTTTCAAGGGCTACGTCAAGGAGATCCGCATCTTCCACACCCTCATCCGTCCCTTCAACGGCCGCATCATCATTGTTCCCAACAGCGAGCTGGCCACGAAGAGCCTCATCAACCACACGAAGGACAACGTCATACGTCTGGACGTAGTGGCCAGCGTGGCCTACGGCACCGACCTGGACAAGGCTCGCCTGGTCATACAGAGCGTCATCGACAACGACCCCCTCATTCTCAAGGACCCGATGCCCAAGTTCTGCGTCAGCGAACTGAACAGCAGCTCGGTGGACTATTCGCTGTGGCTGTGGACCACAGTCGACGACTACTGGACCTTATGGATGCGCATCCGCGAGAACATCTACAAGGCCTTCGCCGAAAACGGCATCAGCATTCCCTTCCCGCAGCTGGATGTACATCTGGACAAAGATTGAGACCGAGGAGCAATGAAGAAAATCCTTTTATTATTTGCAATCAGCATTATGGCACAGGGCGTTGCAGCACAAAGCAAAAGCGACGTGACGAACCCCTGTGCCGCGGTGCTGCGCGACGAAGGCGGCCTGCTGCCCGACACCAGCCTGGCGATGGTAGAGCCGTCGTATCCCGACGGCATCAATGCTTTCTACAAGTACGTCAGCGACAATCTGGAATACCCCTCGTCCGTCAAAGGCAACATATCGGGCACGGTGGTATTGAAATTCATCGTCGAGAAGAACGGCAGAGTCAGCAACATAGAAATAGCCCAAAGCCTGAACAAAGCCATCGACAACGAATGCGTCAAAGTGCTGAAGAAGTCGCCACGCTGGAATGCCGGCACCGTGGGCGGCAAAGCAGCAAGATTCACATACTGTCTGCCGATAGAATTCAAGTATTAGGAAAAGAGAAATTGAAGCCGCTCGGGCCGGTTATATGCGTCGCCTGAAGAGGTTGCCAATGGCGACCTTCAGGTTGGACAGATAGAAACGGCTGAACATCGACTTGCCGTAAATGGCACGATAGTAGCGGTCAAAACGCAGGTATTTCCAGCTGCGGCGAGCCACGCGCACCAATGCATTGGGATGCCGCTGCGGACACTGCATATACAGCCTGTCGAAATCGGCAGCCTTCAGCCCTTCATCTTTCAGATACTCAAGTCCGTCGCGCAGATGCAAACCGAACAGTTCGTTGCAGTAAAGAGTCATCAAGTCGGCAAAGACGCGGACATCCGAGTAACGCTTGATGCGGTCGAAAGCGGCCAAATCAAAATCCTTAGAACCCAGCAGCAAACTCCAATCCACCAAGGTGCGCAACCTGACAGGATTGTGGAAGAAAACGGCGTGATGCTCGCAATGCTTGGCAAGGAAAAACGCCTCCTCCTCTATTCGCAAAGTATCAAGACAGGTATCGCCAAAATCCTTATCCCTATGCCAGTGGGGATCGTCGTTGTGGTATAGCAGATATCTGTGGCATTCGAACGTGGTGTCCTTATAGTCAAACGTGATATGGCGCGGATCCTTGTGGTCCACAGGCACACCCATTTGCTCCATCATCGTTGCAATCCTTTCGGTTTCGATGCCTGACAGCAAGTCGTTGTCGCCGCATTCGCGGTGCAGCGGCACAGGATAGCGGGAGGCCAGCGACGACCCTTTAACGACAATCGGCATTATGAATAAGCGGCCGTCGCACAACGAGGCAAACGAAAGCAGCGCCTCCTCGCGACGACGGTTGTCATCCTCGATGGTCTGCGTGAGGGTCGCAAAATGAAAGAGCACACTGCGCGGCGGACGCATCTCCTTCGGCAAAAGCACTATGGCATCGTAGAGCAACGCCGTGACCGCCTGACGGCGCGACAGCTCAAACAGGGAGCGCCACTCGCCTTCGTCGTTCGGAAGGTCGGCAGGAACAGCATCGCCGAAAAGGCCAAAACGCAGCAGGCCCACCAGCCAAGTCATCTCTTTGGACGTAACAGTCTGCATACAAAAGCTGTAAAACGGTAAAACAAAATCGGGCACCGAGGTCGGCCAACGACATCAAGCATACGGACAAGGTCGCTCCAAGGGCACCCCTTGACCATCGCCACGCGACGGTAGACATAGCGCAAACGCGCTGAAAGCTGCCGAACATTGTCATATTCGGAATGACAGTCGGCATATTCGCCCAGAAAGCGGAAAAAGCGGCAGATGTCGTCGACGAAACGGCTGCTGCGCTCTGAAGACCAGGCACCTGCAGTAGCCGACGGATGATAAGTGCGACGGCAATAGAAGTGGAAAGTGTCGTTGTAGAGACACAATTCAGCCCTTTCACAGACCTTCAAAGCGAAAACCGTATCTTCGAGCAATGACATTTCCGCAGGATAGCGCAATTCGCTTTCGGATGCCAGCCAACTGCGGCGTATGATATTGGTAGTGTGGTCGATAATACTGCTGCGGGGATATAAGCGCTGCATCGGAGCACCCTGAGCCGTTGCCACCTCGTCGGGCAAGGTGGCCGGCGGCATTGCCCCGGGCCTTTCCTGCGTCAGCATATTGCCGATATGGAAAAAGCAGGCCTTCTCAGGCATTGCGCGAAGGGTGTTCAGGAGCGAACCGATACCGTCGGTGACAATAACATCGTCGGCATCGAGCGGCCAGACGAAATCGCCCTCGGCCGCCCCAATGGCAACATTGCGCGCAACGGCGGCGCCACTATGCCCGATGCGGATCACCCTGACACCTTTGGCTTCGAACCGTAGCGGCTCGTCCGACCCGTCGTCGACCGCCACAACCTCGGCCACGCCGTCATCAAGCAGAACCCTCACCGAGCTGACGCATTCGGCAAAGGCACTCGCATTGTTGTAGACCGGGACGACAAACGAAAGCAGCATACTATCAAAAAAAAACGGGGCACCCGAGGGTGCCCCTCCATTTAGTTATTTTTCAGGAATAGCCTCAAGCGCAGCGACAAGATAGTCGTAGAACTTCTTGCAGCTCGGGATGTTGGCACGCTCGTCGGGGCTGTGGGGGCTCTGCAGCGTGGGGCCGAAGCTGATCATATCCATTTCGGGATATTTGCCGCCCAGCAGGCCGCATTCCAGACCGGCGTGGATGGCCACCACGGCAGGTTCCTTCTTATAGAGCTTCTTGTAGGTCTGCTTCATCGTCTTGAGCAGCGGGCTCTGCATATTGGGCTTCCAACCCGGATAGGCGCCGGTGAGCTTGCAGCTGCCGCCAGCCAGCTCGGCGAGGCAGACGAGGCGCTCGGCAAGGGCGTCCTTGGCCGTATCGACCGACGAGCGGAGCAGGGCCTGGACGGTGAAGTTCTTGCCCGTAGTCTTGACGATAGCCAGGTTGAGCGAAGTCTCGACAAGGCCTTCCATATCGCGGCTCATACGGATAACGCCGTTGGGGGCCACCATCATCAGGTTGATAATCTTCTGCGTGTCGGCGTCGCAGATGACATTCTGCGTCATACGCACCTTCTCGTATTTCATAAAGAAATCAGGCTCGACCGAAGCCAGTTCCTTCTTGACCCAGCCAGCCACCTTGTCAAATTCGGCAAGGATGCAGTCGGTATGCTCCTTCGGGAAGGCGATGACAGCCTCGGCGTCGCGCGGGATGGCGTTGCGCATATTGCCGCCGCTGATGCTGACAAGGCGCAGACCGCACTCGGCAACCCAGCGCAGATGGCGGAACATCAGCTTGTTGACGTTGGCGCGGCCGGTGTTGATCTCCATACCCGAATGGCCACCCTTCAGGCCGCCAAACGAGAGCTTGTAGGCGCAATAGTCCTTCGGGGCCTTCTCCGTGGCATAGGGAATCGTCAGCGTGGCATCAACGCCACCGGCGCAGCCCACATACAGCTCGCCCTCGGTCTCCGAGTCCAGATTGAGCAGAAACTCGCCCTTCAGTTCGTTGGCTTTCAAGCCAAAAGCGCCAGTCATACCGGTTTCTTCGTCGGTGGTGATCAGAGCCTCGAGCGGACCGTGCTTGATGGTATTCGACTCGAAGACAGTCATAATGGCAGCCACACCCATACCGTCGTCGGCACCAAGGGTCGTGTCGCAGGCATACACCCAGTCGTCGACAATCTTGGTCTCAATGGGATCCTTCAGGAAATCGTGCACCTTGCCGGCGCGGGCCTGAGGCACCATATCCATATGAGCCTGCAGCACAACAGGGCGGCGGTTTTCCATACCTTTGGTGGCAGGTTTGGACATAATGACATTGCCAACCTTGTCAACGCGGCAGTCGATTTTTTTGTCTTTTGCCCATTTCACTAAAAAGTCACGGACAGCATCCTCGTGCTTCGAAGGACGCGGGCAGCGCGTCAGAGAATAGAAATTGCTCCACAGCGCTTTTGGTTCAAGATCTTTGATTGTCATAAGATTATAATATTATAATGTGATACTTTATTCTTAAAGAGGCTACAAAATTACAGTATTTATTTCATATAGCAAAATTTTTTTTTAAAACAAGCGTTAAAAAACGGAGAAGCGAGAACGAAGAACGGAGAACGGAGATGTGAGAACGGAGTAGTGTTATTCTTATAAATGATTATACCAGTTTTTTCTTTAAACCCTTAAACCCTCAAACCCTTAAACCCTCAAACCCTTAAACCCTTAAACCCCCAAACCCTCAAACCCACAAACCCTTAAACCCTCAAACCCT
>DFHL01000027.1:8837-28688 GCA_002371315.1 Bacteroidales bacterium UBA3724
ACCCTCAAACCCTTAAACCCTCAATATGTCCTGCCATAAATGCCCACGCCAATGCCAATCCCAGCCCGGATTCTGCCATAGCGATTCCCAGCGCCCCGAAGTGGCCGCGGTCTATGCCCACACCGGCGAGGAACCGCCCATCAGCGGCCGACGCGGCATCAGCAACATATTCTTCGCACACTGCAACCTGCAGTGCATCTTCTGCCAAAACCACCGCATATCGCGCGCAACGGTCGACCCGGAACTGGTGGCCCTGCACAGCATCGACGAGATAGTCGACGCCACGGCGCAAAGCCTCAGCCACACCGAAAACATCGTCGGACTGGTCAGCGCCACGCAATACAGCGACCTCGTGGCCCCCATCGTCGAGGGGCTGCACCAAAGGGGCCTCTACCCTACCGTCGTCTACAACACCAACGGCTACGAAAGCGTCGAAGTGCTGCGCCAGATAGCCCCCTACATCGACATCTACCTGCCCGACTACAAATACAGCGACGCCGACATTGCGCGGCGCTACTCCAACGCCGCCGACTATCCCGACGTGGCCGCGCTGGCCCTCAAGGAGATGTACAACCAGAAAGGCTCGTCGCTGCCCACCGACGACGACGGTATGGCCTTCCGCGGCCTCATCGTGCGCCACCTGGTGCTGCCCGGACAGGTCGACAACTCGATACGCTGTCTCGAATGGCTGGCCGACAACCTCTCGCCCAACATCTACGTGTCGCTTATGGCGCAATATTTCCCGCCCGAAGGCACCGCCCTGCCCGACCAGCTGGGACGCCGGCTGACGGCCGACGAATACCGGCGCGTGACCGACGCCTTCGACTCGCTCGGATTCCACCGCGGATGGGTGCAGGAACTCGAAGCCGCCGAGACCTACAAGCCTCATTTCGAAGCGGAAACATACTTCAAATAGGAACCGTGCAAAACGCAGTTTGAAGAAACAACCCCCTTATTTCAATTCCCGAATCACAATCAATAAAACAACCATAGCAATGGCAAAAAAAGAAAGACTGGACTTCGACTACGAGGATTTTTTCAACGAGAAGCTCGAAAACATCGCCGTCCTGATGTGGAACACCCGCCTTCCGGCCTTCACCTTCGCGTTCTATCTCAACCAGTTATACAATCTCAACCTCGAGCGTCGCGACGACATAGCAAGTCCAAACGGCGACGAAAGCCGCTGGACGCTCTACAGCTGGCAGTCGAACGTCGACCAGCAAGCCTACTTCCTTATAGAACAGCCGATTGACACCACGAATGCCGGCGGCACGTTCTTCGACAAGATACTGCTCATCGTCGGCGCCGAAGTATTCGACACGGCGCGGCGCATCTACGACGAAACGTCGCAGACCATCGGCATTGCCGACAGTCCGACGATGCCCGAGCGCGACGAAATGCTGCGCACTTTCGTCGAAACGGGCATCTTCGAAAGCGCCCTCTTCGACTTCTCGGACCCCGACCGGCCCGAAACGACCTACTTCCCCTCGGCTGCACGCAACGCCGCGCTGCAGAAGAAACAGGACCGATTCCTGAAGGAACAGCGCGACCTCATCTCCGACCTCATCATCGTCCTCGACCCGCTGCTGCCCGACTTCGAAAGCATCTGACCGCGCACCTAAACGGCCTCACATTCGTCGACAAGGATTTGCATTCCACACAACTGCGGATGCAAATCCTTGTTTCATACCGTTTTGTCTCTTCCTTCCGCCCCAAAATACCGACATCCGAAACGTCCCGGCACCCCGTTGCCGCGAGGATGCTACGGGCCATTTCCGGCCCAAACCCAAATGTTAAATCTATCAAAGCCCACTGGAGTGAATTTTAACAAAAGTTTGGTAGAAGTTTGGGTGAACTTTGGTAGGTATTTGGTGCTTGGAAACCAGCGTTTTAAGAAAGAGCGAAAATTGGCCATTTTTTAACAGATTTTAAGTTAAAATTTAACATTTCAGAAGCACTCCAAACGGTGTTCGGAAGCCTCGTCTGCGGAAGCCGACGGCAACGGTGCGGCAAGGCACGGGCAACTCTGAGTCAACTCTGAGTCAACTCTAAGTCAACTCGCCAACATTCCAAGGCCAAACTGACGCGACGGCAGGCCCAAACAAGCGGAAAAAACAGGCCCGGCGCGGGGCAAGGCGGACTTTGCGCCAAGGCATCGACTGCCATATATTCAGCAACTTACGGGACAGCAGCAAAAAAATAAACGCCCCAAAACTTGCTATCAATGTTTTTTTTAGTATTTTTGCACATCAAATCGAACAGAGACAAACAGCAAAATAATGATTAATCCACTACATAACAAGCAATTGTAACACAAACCAAACAATCTATGGAAGAACCAAAAGAAATGCAGAACGAGACAATGGAGCCCCTCAACACTCAATCCGAGCCCGAGGCAACCCTGTCCGAGCAGACACCCGACCCTCTGGCAGCATCGCCTGCTGAAACCAACGAAGCGCAGCCTGTGGACACAGCAGCCGAAAACGCTGACGTCCAGCCTGCTGCCAACGACGAGCAAGCCACCGCAGAACCCAACGGCGAAACTGCCGCCGAGCAGGACGAGCCTGCCACCGACGACGAGCACGCCGCCGAACCGGAAGTCGAAGAAGAACCCACGGTCGACTACAGCGCCGCAAGCCGCGAAGAGCTGATCGAAGCCCTGAAGGAGCTGCTCCAGACCGACGACATCACCAAGATCAAGAACCGCGTAGGCGCAATCAAAATCCGCTTTGCCGAAGTGGACCGCGAGGCCAAGAAGGCGGCCTTCGACAAATTCATCGAAGAAGGCGGCAACAAGGACGAATACGAAGGCGGCGACGACGCCGTGGCCGAAGCCTACCGCAAGATATACAACACCTACCGCGAACGCCGACAGAAGCACATCGACGAAATCGAGGCCCAGAAGAAACACAATCTGGAACAGAAACAGCAGATTCTTGAAGAGCTGCGCAAGCTGATCGACGACGACAGCGAGAGCCTCAAGCAATCCTACGACCAGTTCAACGCCATCCAGGACCGCTGGAAAGGCATCGGCGAGGTGCCGCGTGCCGAGCTCAACGGGCTGTGGCAGAACTACCACTTCCTTGTCGAGCAGTTCTTCAACAAGGTGAAAATCAACAAAGAACTAATTCTTCTCGACCAGAAGAAGAACCTCGAAAGCAAGACCCTGCTCTGCGAGAAGGCCGAAGAGCTCATCGTCGAACCCTCGATTGCCAAGGCCGCCAAAGAGCTGCAGAGCCTGCGCGAGCAATGGCGCGAGATAGGCCCCGTGCCCGTGGAACAGAACGACGAGATATGGACCCGCTTCCGCGCAGCCGCCAGCCAGATCGACGAACGCCGCCGCGAATACTACGACCAGCGCCGCGAAGAAATGGAGAAGAACCTGCTGGCCAAGCAGGCCCTGATCGACAAGGCCAAGGAGCTGACGGCCGAAACGCCGACAAGCACCAAGCAGTGGAACGACATTTCGGCACAGCTCGACGAGCTGCTGAAAGTGTGGAAGAGCATAGGCCCCGTGCCGCGCGAGCAGAACGAGGAGATATGGAAGTCGTTCAAGGGCGGCATCGACGTTTTCTATGCTGCCAAGAAGCAGTATTTCGGCACCGTCAAGGACGAGCAGAGCGAGAACTACAACAAGAAAATCGACCTTTGCCTTCAGGCCGAAGCCATCGCCAAGCGCGACGACTGGAAGAAGGCCACCGAGGAGCTTCTCAAGCTTCAGGACGAATGGAAAAAGATAGGCCCCGTCAACCGCAAGGTCAGCGAAAAGATCTGGCAGCGCTTCCGCAGCGCCTGCGACGAGTTCTTTGCGCACAAATCGGAATACTACACCACCCTGCGCGGCTCGGAACAGGAAAACCTGCAGAAGAAGGAAGCCATCCTGGCCGAACTGAAAGCCTACAGCTTTGGCGACAATAAGGACGAGAACCTCAACGCTATCAAGGACTTCCAGCGCCGCTGGATGGAAGTGGGCTATGTGCCCATCGCCGACAAGCAGCGCCTGCAAAAGGACTTCCGCGACACCATCAACGCGATGTTCGAGCAGCTGAAAATCACGGCGCGCGAAGCCGAACTGGCCTCGTTCCGCGAGACGCTGCACAGCAACAAGGGCGGACGCCCCCTCGGCGACAAGCGCGAGCAGCTGCTGGAGCAGATACAGAAGCTGCGTGCCGACCTGAACCTGTGGGAGAACAACCTCGGTTTCCTGGCCGAATCGAAACAGGCCGACCTGCTAAAGGCTGAGTTTGAGAAGAAAATGCTCAACGCACGCCAGGAAATTGCCCTGCTCGAGGCCAAGCTCAAAATCATCGACAACGAGAGCAAACAGGCTGCCGCAGAAAAGAAAGAGGACAAGGCTACCCAGGCCGAATAAGGGCAACCTTAGGCTCTAGACGCTGCGCCACGCCTGACGGCTGACGATAGGAAGCGCGCCCTGGGGGCGCGCTTCTTTTGTGTTTTTGTTGGGCGTGCCGCGGCACACCCAACAAAAAAATCGTCGCCACGTTACACTTTTTTTCGTATCTTTGCAATTTGCCTTGAAACAAATATAACAATGAAAACCATAATAAAAACATTAATTTGCAGCATATTGCCGACCTTGCTGCTTGCGGCCTGCGGCGGCAAAGTTCAGAATGGCGACAGCAACGGGGTCCACATACACCGCTATGAACAGGCTATGTTCGACACGCCGGCGGAAAAACTTCCCGATGCGCTGAAAGCCTTCAAGAACGGGTTCGACAGTCCCCTGCTGAACATCTATCCTGACGACCAGCAATTTGTGGCGCAGATTGCCGACTTTGTGGCCGACGCCACCGTGCGCGACATCTACAACATCACGCAGCAGCACTATGCCGACCTGCGCTGGCTCGAAAAGGAGCTGACCTCGGCAATGAAGAAAGCCCGTGCACTGGACTGCGGAATCGACCAGATGCAGGTGGCCACCTTCGTTTCGGGATACTTCGACTATGGCAACCGCATCCTTGCCGACCGCGAAAGCAAGAGTGTCGTCGTCAGCATCGACCAGTATGCCCTTGGGTGGATGGAGAAATACAGCTGGTTCGGACTGCCGATGTACATTGCGGAGCTGAGCGACAGCGCTTTTCTGGCTTCGGACATAATGGCCGAAATGGCACGCCAGTTCATCGCTATGCCCGACGAGAAGAATGTGACGATGCTCGACCTGATGGTGTCGGAGGGCAAAGTGCTTTACTTCCTCGACCAGGTGATGCCCCGCAAAGAGGAGCGGCTGAAGATACGCTACAGCGAAGAACAGATGGATTGGATGCGCGCCAACGAAAGCCACGTATGGGCCTATTTCATTCAGAATGACCTGCTTTACGAGAAAGACTACAATCGTTACCACAACTTTACCGACGAGGCTCCGAAGACCAACGCCTTCAAGGACTCGGCGCCGAGAACGACACAGTACATTGGGTGGCAAATAGTCCGCAAGTATATGGAAAACAGCAAATCGACTATGAAGGAGCTGTTCGACAACACCAACTCGCAGTCCATACTTCAGATATCGAAATATAAGCCCTGAAATGCCTCTTCCGAAGCTGAGGATGACCCTGCCGGGCATTCAAGGCATCGGATTGATTTCGAAGGGTACGACTTTATAGACAGCAATATACATACGACCCGACAAAACAATTATCACCAAAAATAATATGTCACAAAGAAAAATCTGGTTCAAACCCAGGAACATATACACCTACATTCTGACCAAAATGCTCATCGCCCTGGTGGCCCTTACGCTTACACAGGTGATGTACTATGCACTCAACAGCAACCATTTCCACATTGACGGCTTCGGCGAATGGGCCGGCATCGTATGGGGATTCCTGCGTTTCGGCGTTGCCACGCTGACGCTTGTCCTGGTGCCGTTCATCGTGCTGAACCTGATTCCGGGCAAAGTGCGCTGGCATCGCTGGTATCGGGCCATCAGCGACTGCCTGTACCTCATACCGTCGCTGACGGTGGTGATAGTCAACCAGATAGACGTAGCCTACTTTCAGTTCACCTATCGCCGGATGAGCAGCGAGATGTTTGCCTATATGGGTGTTGGCGGCGATATGGGCAACCTGATTCCCAAGTTTTTGGTCGACTATTGGCCCGTCAGCGTAAGCGGTGTGGCCATCATCGCCTTGATGATGCTCTGTTCGCATCGCACCGCATTCCCGCCCCTGAACAAATACGGTATCAATCGCCGCAACGACTGGATAGGGCTGGCTGCAGGCCTGCTGTTGACCTTCTTCTTTGTCCGCGGCGGCGCACAACGCCATTTCATTGCCCTCAACGACGCGGCTCGCTACTGCCAGCCAAAGAACACGCCTATGGTGCTCAATTCGCCTTACAACATAATCCGCACATTGGGCGTCCCCGACCTCGAGCCGCTGGACTATATGAGCGACGACGAGGCGCGCGCGCTGTTCGACCCCGAATTCAAGCCCCTGGCCGGCAGGGCTGAAGGCATCAAATACGGCAACTTCTGTGCCGGAGCAGGACAGATAGCCTACATCGGCAGCGACAGCCTGACCTACTACAGAGGCAAAAACATAGTAATCATCATCTTGGAAAGCTTCTCGCAGGAATATATGGGTTGCTACAACGACAGCATAATGGAGAGCTTCACGCCTTTCCTTGATTCGCTGGCAACCAAAAGCCTGCTGCTGCAGGGACGCTCGAACGGCAAGAAATCAATCGAGTCCATTCCGTCGGTGATGGCTTCGCTGCCCACGCTGATGGACCGCCCCGTGCTGATGTCGCAATACAAAAAGAACGACATTGTCGGCCTGCCGATGCTCCTTAAAAAGCACGGATACAACACGGCCTTCTTCCACGGTGCGTACAACGGCTCGATGGGCTTCGACGCATTTTGCAAGAAGATAGGCTTCGATGCCTACTATGGCCGCAACGAGTTTGGCGACGACAGCTACCACGACGGCACGTGGGGCATCTTCGACGAGCCATTCCTGCAATATATGGCCCTGCAGCTGACGCGCACTCCCGAACCGTTCTTCGCCGGCGTATTCACAATCTCGTCGCACCACCCCTACACCATTCCGAAGAAATACCAGGGCAAGCTGAAAACGGGCAGCCACCCCATACTGCAATGCGTGAACTACAGCGACCAGGCGCTGCGTAATTTCTTTGCCACCGCCTCGCAGCAGCCTTGGTACGACAACACGCTGTTTATCATTATGGCCGACCATCCGGCACAGGCCCTGTCGCCCCAGTTCAACGACTACGGCCCCTGGTACCGCATACCGATGATTGTCTTCGACCCGCAGCACCCCGTCGGACAGCGCAGCGACCGCATTGTGCAGCAGAGCGACATAATGCCGACGCTGATAGACTACCTTGGGCTGAACGAGCCTTGCATCTGCTTCGGCAACAGCATCTTCCAGCAGTCCGAAGGATGGCAGGTGGCCTTTGGATGCGGCTATCACCAACTTGTTACTGCCGACGGCACAGCCCTGCTCGAAGAGACCACCGACCGCACCTTCGAAGAGGACGGCAACGGCAAACTCGACCTGCTGAAAGCCATCCTGCAGCAATACTCCAAAAGAATGATCGACAACCAACTAAAGATAAAAACTGAATAAACCGTGAAACGCAACCTTCTCTTCATCGTCAACCCGATCTCGGGCATCGGCAAGCAGAAAAAAATAGAAGAGCTGCTCGAAAGCAACATCGACAGCACCCTGATCGACTATACCGTGCGCTACACCGAGCGCATCCACCACGGCAAGGAACTGGCCCGCGAAGCCGTTGCTCAAGGTTGTTTCGACGCCATCGTCGCCGTCGGCGGCGACGGCAGCGTCAACGATATCGTGTCGGGTATGGTCGGCAGCAATATGACCCTTGGCATCATACCCTGCGGCAGCGGCAACGGCCTGGCCCGCAACCTCAAGATACCCCTCACCCCCAGCCACGCCATCGAAGTGCTGAACCACTACAAGATAGCCGAAATCGACACTATCTACCTGAACGACCGCGTGGTGACAAGCATCGCCGGCATCGGCTTTGACGCACGCGTGGCACGCCGTATGAAGCAGGCGCGCGTTCGCGGACTGCAGGCTTACGCCAAAATCATCCTGACAGACTACCCCACATACAAGGAGCACACCTTCCGCCTCAGCATCGACGGCAACGAGATAGAGCGCAAGGCGTGGTTCATAAGCTTCGCCAACTCCAACCAGTTCGGCTACAACACAGCCATAGCACCACTGGCCAAACTCGACGACGGCCTGATCGATGTCTGCATCGTCGACCGCATTCCGCTGCTGCACCTGCCGCTGACGGCGCCGCTGATGTACCTGAACCATTTCGAGCTGTCGCAACACGTCGAATACTTCAAGGCAAACGAAGTCACGGTGTTCAACAACGACGAAAAGTGGGTAAACATCGACGGCGAAGGTGAGCGCATCGGCACAGAACTGCACTTCCGCAACATCCGCAAGTCGCTCAAAGTGCTTGTGCCGTGATAGTGAATAGTGAAAAGTGAATTGACCGCGTCAGCCACTAACACATTAACGCATTAACGCAATAACGCAATAACACAATAAATTTAATCAATGTCCAAGAAAAACCGCATCGGGGTAGTCTACTCGACCAACCCAGACTTTGAATACCAATACGACGACGATGAGCCGGCAGCAGAAACCCTGCCTCCCCAGCAGCAAAAACTGCACGTCAGCCTCGACCGCAAGCAGCGCGGCGGCAAGCAGGTCACGCTGGTCAGCGGCTTTATAGGTACCGACGACGACTTGGCAGCACTGGGCAAAATGCTGAAAACCAAATGCGGCGTTGGCGGAAACACCAAAGACGGCGAAATCCTGATACAGGGCGACCACCGCGAAAAAGTCACCGCCCTGCTCGTCGCCGAAGGATACAAGGTTAAATAAAGGAAATCAATACTTTGTCGTCACCGCCTTGTGGCGACCACCCTTGTAGAAATGCTTCTTCCAATAGCTGTTCTCCAACGAGCTGACCGTCACACCATTCGATGTCGACGAATGGACAAACAAGTCATCCTTCAGATATATGCCCACGTGCGACAC
Organism: Bacteroidales bacterium UBA3724; assembly: GCA_002371315.1. Taxonomy (GTDB): domain Bacteria; phylum Bacteroidota; class Bacteroidia; order Bacteroidales; family P3; genus Colimorpha. The sequence goes on from DFHL01000027.1 coordinate 17,903, forward strand.
TTTGCCGTTTGAGTTGGTGAAAAAGACAACGTCGCCCTCGCGCAAGGCGTTGCGCCCCAACATCTTGTCCATATCCTTCTGAATATCGTTGGCTGTGCGGTGCAGGTTGACGCCATAGACCGTCTTGAAAATCTTGCCCACAAAACAGGAGCAGTCGACGCCCGACGTGGTGCAGCCACCATACTGATAAGGCGTGCCGTACCAACTGTCAATGGCCGCATACAGATTGCGGTTATCCTTGTCGTTCAATGCAATACCCGTGGCGCTGCTGCCAGCCGAGCCGCCCTGGGCACCCTGATGGGCACGTTCCAATTTCAACGGTGTCTCCTTGACATACTCGTCGGCATAGAGCTGGCCGACAATATAATCCTCGTCGGAAAGCTCGGTGTTGAGAAATTGCTTAATGGCCTTGCACGACGACATCGACAGCGCGAAAGCCAGCGCCGAAACGGCCAGAAACATTGCTTTACGGATATTCATTGCTTACTTATTTTTATTGGATTGTATTAGCTGACAAAAGGCTGCGCGCGCTCATTCCTCGTTCTCGACAACGACAAAAACGTCCTCGTTCTTGCGTTTCATAAAGTAATTCTCTCGTCCATAGCGCTCTATGGTATCAAGATTGTACATCAGCCTAACGGCCTGCAGACTGTCCTGGTGTATGCCCTGCCTCATCGTGTCGATAGTGTACTCCAGCTCGGCCACATCCTTGCGCAACGAGCGGATTACAAGCAAGTTGTTCTCATCCAAAATCAGTATTATCAAAAAGAACACAAGGCAGACAATGACGTACTTGTTCTTGATAATCTTCCAAAACAGAGTTTCTTTGATTTTCTTCATAACGATACTGATTTTAAGAATGTTACTTAACACGCAGACGCTGCCCGACGCGGATGACGTCGCTCTTTAGGCCGTTCATCTGGCGCAGCTTCTGCGTAGTGGTGCCATATCGATTGGCGATATGCGACAGGTTATCGCCTCGCTTAACTGTGTAATAGACAGGCGATTTAGTCTGCGTAGCAGGCTTGTCCTGAGCCGACGCGGCCTCGGTGGCGACAGTGCTTTCGGCAACCGTAGTCGTGCTGTCGGCCTTGCTCGTGCTGTCGGCCGCAGCCGCATTGGCCGGAGTGCTTTGGGCCGCCGCCGGCAGATGAACCTTGAGCCGGGTACCCACCTTCAGCGTACTGTTGCGGCCCTTGCCGTTCCAACGGCGCAGGCTTGAGGCCGAAACACCATATTTCTTGGCTATCGAAGTGAACGTCTCGCCCCTCTTGACCTTATGATAAACAACTGTGCTCGAGGACAGTGACACAACCGCATTCTTCGAAATCGAATCCCTCGACACCTTGCAGATCGTATCCTCCTTCTGCAGGAACAGCGACGTCTTGGCGGCAGGCAGACACAACGCGTAGGTGCGCGACGAAGCCGGAATGACATCGGTGCGGAACTGCGGGTTGAGCTGCCGCAGCTGCTTGCGCGGAATGCCCGTAAAATGCTCGACAACACCGAAATGCACATCGCGATGCAGATGCACCGTGTCGGTGCGTACCGGAATCTCGTAGCGGCCGGCGACAAGGCCGTGCTCGTGGAAATAATTCATTATGTACGTGGCACCTATGTATTTAGGAATATATCCGCGCGTTTCGCGAGGCAGGTAGGGATAGATTTCCCAGAAGGTGCGCTTGCCGCCCGAACGGGCAATGGCCTTGTTGACATTGCCGGGGCCGCAGTTGTAGGCCGCCATCGCCAGCTGCCAGTCGTCATACATCTCATAGAGCGTGCGCAGATAGCGCGCCGCAGCGACGGTCGACTTATAGGGGTCGCGGCGCTCGTCGACCAACGAGTTGACTTCCAAGTCGTAATGCTTGCCCGTAGCGTACATAAACTGCCATAGGCCGGCAGCCCCGGCACGCGACGTGGCCTGCGGGTTGAGGGCCGACTCGACGATGGTGAGGTACTTCAGCTCCTCGGGCACCTTGTGGCGGTCGAGGGTTTCTTCAAACATCGGGAAGTAATACTGTGACAACGAGAGCATTGCATCGAGGCGACGGCTCATAATACGCACATAGACCTTGATATAGGCACGCACCTCGGCGTTGTAGGTCATCGGCACCACAGTGTGCAGACTTTGAAGGCGTTGCACAAACACCGAGTCGGGAATATTGTCGAAATCGGCATAGAGCATCGTGGCACGGCGATTGTGGTGGCTGGTGGCCGTCTTGCGGAACTGCTGCATATAGAAATTGTTGAGCAGGCTGTCGTAGTTGGCGGCGTCGATGGCCATATAAAAATTTGTATCGAAATCATCCTCAACCTTTTGCGCCGACGCAGCCAAAGGCAGAGCCAGCAAGGAAAGGAGCAAAAAGAACGAAACAGTATGGCGGTTTGCAAAAATACTCATAAAACACGATTTTGCGAAACATAACTCCAAAAAATTAAAATTATTGTTTCAATAATTAAAAATAATGTTAAGCGGCCATTCCGCCCCCGTCGCGCGCCGCCTCGCCCACGCCCCTGCCGCAGGAAAAAGTGACCGAAAACTGGGCAAAAACGACCCAAAGTCCACTGCCGTCGAATTTGGTCAAAATTTGGTAGGAATTTGAGTGAACTTTGATAGGTAATTGGTATTGAAAATGAGCACGTTAGAAATGCCGATTTTTGAGGGTTTTTGCGCGTTTTTAAACTTTTTCGTACACCGCTGAAAATAAAAACATTACACCGATTTTTAACAAAAAATGCCCAGAAAACTCGCCGAGCCTCAAAACGGTTCTAAAAACAGTTTTTGCCATCCGCCCGACATCAAAAAAACACCAGACTACATACATTGAGTGGCAAGCGCACACGCCGCGCGGTGCAATTCGGGACTAAAAAGTGAAAAAACCGGCAAATGCAGCAATAAAAATATCAAAATAATATCAAACCGTAAGACTATGGTTTTCAAACAACTGGAAAAAGTTTTCAACAATTGTCGGGCAGAAAATCACATATTTGGTAAACAAAACTTGTTCGGTTTGCAAAAAAATGCTTACTTTTGCACAAAATATTTATATGTAATCAAACAACAAAATTATATGAATACCAAGAAATACACGTTAGTTATCAATCCTGGCGCAACATCCACAAAAGCCGCCATTTATGATGGTGAAAGCGAAGTGTTCACCGAGAACCTCAGCCACCCCATCGAGGAGATACAGAAATTCAAAGAGGTTGCCGACCAGTTCGACTACCGCAAGGGCGCCATCCTTGATATGCTGAAACGCCACAACGTCGGCACCGACGAGATTGCCATCGTTATGGGCCGCGGCGGTCTGACGCGCCCCTGCGAATCAGGCACCTACGAGGTCAACGACCTGATGAAGCAGGAATGCCACGACGGCATCCAGGGCAAGCACGCCTGCAACCTCGGCGCCCTGATTGCCGACAGCATCGCACGCGAAATCGGCCTTGAGCACGCCTACATCAGCGACCCCGGCATCGTCGACGAGCGTCCCGAATATGCCAAAATCAGCGGCCACCCCGTCTTCGACCTCGACCCCAGCCGCGAGGGCGTAATCTGGCACTGCCTGAACCAGAAGATGACCGCCAAGCTCTATGCTCGCGAACTGGGCAAAAAATATGAGGATCTGAACCTTATCATCGCCCATATGGGCGGCGGCGTCAGCGTGGGCATCCACAACCACGGCCGCGTGGTCGAGGTGAACCGTGCCCTGTGCGGACTCGGTGCCTTCTCGCCCACCCGCTGCGGCAGCATCAACGCCAGCAAGCTGATCGAGGTGGCCTGCAGCGGCAAATATACCGAGGCCGAGCTCAAGAAGATGGTCACCGCCGAGGGCGGTTTCGTGGCCTACTTGGGCACCAACGACGCCTACGAGGTAGAGAAGAAAGCCCTGGCCGGCGACGAGAAGTGCAAACTGCTGGTCGACGCCTTCTGCTATCAGGTGTCGATGGAAATCAGCCGTTTGGCCGCCGTCGTTTGCGGCAAGGTCGACGCCATCCTGCTCACCGGCGGCATCGCCTACAGCAAGCCCTGGATGCAGATGATCACCGAGCGCATCGACTGGATTGCCCCCGTCAAGGTCTACAAGGGCGAGAACGAGATGCTGGCACTGGCAATGTGCGGCAAGGAGATTCTCGACGGCGCAAAAGCCAAAATCTACAAGTAATCAAATCGCAAAATAAACGGAATGTTGGGTGCCCTCGCAACGAAGGCACTCAACATTCAATATATAAACCACTTGCAATGAAAAGAATAATTCTTACACTTTTCGCCATCGGCTGCACCACGGCCCTTATGGCCCAGGCTCCCGACGTTTCCATCAAGCGCGGCAAGGCGACGATGGACGAGGCTTACTATTATCAAATCAAGCAAAAAGCCGAGGCCTACAACCAGCTGATGCAGCAGAACGAGGAGCTGCAAAAGCAGCTGGACCAGGCCAACAGAGACCTGAAAAAGAACCAGCCACCCCAAATCCGCACCTTCAACGACTCGGCTTCGTATGCCATCGGCAAGGATATCGCCACCAGCTGGCAGCAGCAGAAACTGGGCATCAACCTCGAAGTGGCCGCCCAGTCGATGCTCGATATGGCCAAAGGCAAAAACACCTGGAGCCGACAGACGATGACCCCCCTGCTGCAACGCTTCCAGCGCGAGTTTGAACAGCGCCAGCAACAGAAGCAGAAAGATATGATGGCTTCGCTGGACAAGAACAAGGAGGAAGGCGCCAAATTCCTCGAGAAGAACGCCAACAACAAGTCGGTCTACACCACCAAGAGCGGCCTTCAATACCGCAAGCTGAAGGATGGCAACGGCAAGCGCCCCACCATCAACAGCACCGTCAAAGTGCACTACACCGGCAAGCTGATTGACGGCACCGTTTTCGACAGCAGCGTGGAGCGCGGCGAGCCACTGGAATTCCCTGTCGGAGCCGTCATTCCGGGCTGGACCGAAGGCCTGCAGCTGATGGACGAGGGTTCGAAATATATGCTCTATATCCCCTACAATCTGGCCTACGGCGAAAATCCGGCAGGCGAAATTCCGCCAGGATCGACGCTGATTTTCGAAGTGGAACTGCTTCAGATTGTAAAATAGACTGAAAAAGTGTCGAATACGACAGGACACAACTTCCGGCTCACCACCTTCGGCGAGTCGCACGGCACGGCTATCGGCGGTGTCATCGACGGCTGTCCGGCGGGTTTGGTCGTCGACGAGCCGTTTATCGTCGCCGAGATGGCACGCCGTCACGTCGGCGCCGACGCCACAGCCAGGCGCGAGGCCGACCGGGTCGAGTTCCTGTCGGGCATCTGCGAAGGCCGAACGCTGGGGACGCCCATCGCTTTCACAATCGCCAATGGCGACGTCCGCAGCAGCGACTATGATGCCTTTGCCGACAGTTTCCGCCCCGGCCACGCCGACTACACCTACTACAAACGCTATGGCCTGCGCGACCCTCGAGGCGGCGGACGCGCTTCGGGCCGCGAAACGGCTGCACGGGTTGCGGCTGGTGCCATCGCCAAAATGATTCTCCGCGAAAAGGGAATCAGCATCAACGCCCGCCTGCTGGAGTCATACATCCCCCCTGCCAACGACAGCGTGGGCGGCATTATCGAGTGCATCGTCAGCGGCCTTGCGGCCGGCATTGGCAACCCGGTTTTCGGCAAGCTCAACGCCAGTCTGGCAGCAGCGATGATGAGCATTTCGTCGGCCATAGGCTTCGAGATGGGTGCCGGTTTTGCGGCGGCAAAGATGACCGGCAGCCAGTTCCGCGACAAATGGAACCCCGACTTCAGCACCCAGACCAACCACTGCGGCGGGATGCAAGGCGGCATCAGCAACGGGATGCCGATAGTTTTCCGCACCGCATTCCATCCCGCCACAACCGTCGGCCAACCAACCGAATGCATTGACCGCAACGGCACATTGCACACGGTCACGCCGCAAGGGCGCCACGACCGCAACCACCTGCCACGCACCGTCGTCGTCGTCGAGGCTATGGCGGCACTCACAATTGTCGACTTTATAATTTAAGGATAATGAAAAAGACAGGATTCACAACAATACTCTTCCTCGCCGCCATCCTTTTTGCTGGCTGCAAGGGCGGCAACAGCGACGGCACGATGACGTTCAGCATCGAGGGAACGCTGGCAAACGCCGCAGGCAAGATGCTTTACATCGAAGAGATGACACCCGACAACGGCGCACAGTTTGTCGACTCGATACGCTGCGACGGCGACGGCCACTTCAGTTTCGAAGGCACGATGACCTACCAGACCTTCTTCAATCTGCACAGCAGCGCAGCCGACTACATAGTGCTGCTGCCCAACGACGGCGAGAAAATCAGCGTCAGCGGCAACGCCGACAACCTGGGTTCGACCTATATGGTCGACGGGTCGCCCGAATCGCGCCTTATGTGGCAGATACAGAACTATATAAACGATGCCAATAAGACCATTGCCGACATCGCGCAGCAGGACAAGCACAACCGCGAGACGCTGAGCGAAGCCGAATACGAAAAGGCGCGCAGCGTGACCGACTCCATCTTCATTGCCGAGCACAACCTGCTGGGAGTGATGTTTCTCAACTTCATTGAGGACAACCGCGGCTCACTGAGCACCCTCTATGCCATCGACGCCCCATTCAACCGTTCGGCTCGCGTATTCTATTCTGAATCAGACTTCGAAGTATTCGAAACCGTTCTCGAAGGCCTTCAGGAGCGCATCCCCGACAATCCCCACACGCAGTACTACCAGACCCGCGTGGAGCGCGCACGCAGCGCACGCACCATCGCACAGCAGCAGCAACAGAGCGGCCAGGAATTCATAGTGGAATAACAAGCATCTGAAGCCGATGAGAACCAAGACCTTCTTTGTCACCGACGCACATCTGGGCAGCGGAGCCGACAGCCGCCAGCGCGAGCTGGATATGGTTCGCTGGCTCGAAAGCATTGAGCCCGAAGCCAAAAGAGTCATAATGCTCGGCGACATATTCGACTTCTGGTTCACATACAAGCAGGCCGTGCCGCGCGGTTTCGTCCGCCTGCTGGGCACTATGGCGCGTATGGCCGACAGCGGTGTCGAGTTCCATTTCTTCATCGGCAACCACGATATGTGGATGTTCGACTATCTGGAAAAAGAAATTGGCGTAACGATGCACAGCGACCCCGAGGCTATGGAGCTGGACGGCAAGCGGTTCCTGCTGGGCCACGGCGACGGCCTGTGGAGCGGCGACCGCAAGTACAACTGCCTGAAGCGCGTCTTCCGCGGCCGCCTGAACCAGTGGCTTTTTGCCGGCATACACCCCAACATCGGCTTCCCCATCGCCTACCGCTGGTCGAACAGCAGTCGCAAAAAGCACAGCGCCGCAGACTCGGGCTACCTTGGCGACGACCGCGAAGGCATATACCTCTACTGCAAGCAGATGCAGCAGCAGAAACTCGATGCCGGCGTGCAGCCCTACGACTACTTCCTCTTCGGCCACCGCCACACCCCCGTCGTCCGTTCGCTCGGCACCGCCACCTACATCAACGTCGGCAACTGGATCCAAAACCGCGACTACGCCGTCTTCGACGGCGAAACCTGCGAATTGAAGTCTTTCAAATAGGCCATTTCCATATCATTTTCACCTCATCAGTACACCAACATTTTAGTTACTAACTTAAAAAAATGCCTGTTTTTTTTAATTAGTAATTAAAAAATTGGTATCTTCGATAGTTTTCCATATTATGGCTTTATCTGGAACCCGGCATATCGCCGGACCAGCCGTGGCCGAGATCCCAATGTTCGTCATAGACGAATTCGAAATAGGGTAAGGCGAACTCTTTTTCAATCAGTTCGGTGAGCTTGTCTTGAATGGGTTCAGCCCAGTGGCCGACAAGTACGATGAACTTGTCAATAGTCCACGCCACACGTCCGCGAGGAATCTGCGTATAGTCGCCCTTGAACTTGGTGTCGAGGTGCTTGGCTTGAGCCCGGAAATACTCCTTTGCCCATATCTGGCGATGCAGATGCGGATAATTGATAAACGGCTTTCCTTTCTCGGCGGCCTCCTCCACCTCGCGAGGCGTCAACTCTTTTTTTCGTACCCCGAAAAGAGTATTGTCTGCAGGATCATACAAAAATATCCCCACACTCGGCATCTGTTCGTCGAACGACCGCATATCGTCAATCTGCGCATCGTGTTGTTCTTTGGATAAGTTTGTCATTGCTTAAAAGGATGTTAAATAATTCATTTTCACAAGAACGACCTGATAGAAGAATTCATTCCTTACCTCAGCCAGGTGCGGGGGTTCTGGCTTTCGCGGCCTTTCCAGAGCTGGAAGCTGAACTCGCCGTGGCCGGCGCCGTCGTCGGCCACGGTGCCGATGGTGGCGCGGGTCGAAACCGACTGGCCCTCCTTGACGCTGCGCGAGGCCAGGTTGGAATAGACCGTCATATAGTCGCCGTGGCGGATGATAACACCGTAAGTGCCGTTGGGACAGGTAAATGTGCGCGTAACCTTGCCCTTGAAGACAGCGTAGACGTTGGTGCCCTGCACGGTGACGAGGTCGATGCCGTTGTTCATATTCTGTCCGCCGCTTTCGTGCGTATAGATGCCATAGTTGCGTGAAATAGAGGTGTATGCCACCGGCCAGGCCAGCCTGCCCTTGTTCGAGGCAAAGTCGTTGCTCAGTGCAGCCTCTTCGGCCAGGGTCTTGTCGGTGACGGTCGGTTCAGACGGCTTGGAAGGCGCTGCGGTGCTGCCGCTTTTGCCGGCCGACGGCTTGGCGCTGCCGCCCTTCGACGACGACTTGGCCGCCGCAGCCTTGGCCGCTGCCGCCTTGCGCACCTCCTCGTCGATGAGGCGCTGAATCTGCTGCTGCAGCTTGCGTTTCTGCGCCTCCTTCTTGCTCAGCTGCGAAGTCAGTTGCTTCTCGTTGGCCTTCGACTGCTTCACCGAGGCCTCCTTCTGGCGCTGCTCCTTGGTCAGCTGGTCGCGCTGGCGCTTTTCCTGCGTCAGCAGGCTGCTCTGCTCCGAGCGCTGTCGCTGCAGCTCGTCGTTGGCCGAGCGCAGCTGCTGCTCGCAGTCGCGTATCTTGGCCGACTGATCGAGGCGGTAGGCGTTGTACTTCTTGAAATATTTGGTGCGCAGCAGGGCCTTGTTGTACGACGGCGTGTCGAACAGCAGCACCCACTTGTCGACGTTGTTGTATTCGCGATACAGGGCCCTCACGGCGGCGGCATAGTTCTCCTGCAGCGACTGGCGGCGCGACTGCACGTGCGTGATGCTGTCGTTCATCAGCGAAATCTGTCCGTCGATGTGCGACAGCTGCCCGTTGATGTTGTCGATCAGGCGGTTGCGTTCCTTGATTTTCTTGTTCAGGGCCGCCAGCTGGCTGCTGGTCAACTTGGTGTTCTTCTTGGCCTTGGCCAGGTCGGCGTTGAGCTTCTTGATTTCGGCCTCGAGCTGCGTTTTCTCCTTCTCGAGCTGTTTTTTCGACCGGTTCTGCCCCATTGCCGGCGTGGCCATCGCGATGGCGGCAAGCAGCATAAGCGGCAGGATATATCTACGTGTGTGCATACTTCAATGATGGATTTTAACCCTATGAACGCGCAAAAAACCGTTTTATTGCAGAGATTTGATTATTTTTCACGCCAATACGCAAAAGTTTCGTAATTTTGCACAAAATATCACGACGAGAAAGTGTGCGCAAATGAAACAGATACTGCTAATTAACGACGTTGTGGGCTACAGCCACGTGGGGATGGTGGCGATGCTGCCCATACTTACCTACCTTGGCCACCCCACCTACAACCTGCCAACGGCGCTGGTGTCGAACACGCTCGACTACGGGAGCTTCGAGACCCTCGAAACGACCGCCTATATGCGCGGCACCATCCCCGTATGGGAAAAGCTGGGCTTCAAGTTCGACGCCGTGTGCACCGGCCTGATGTTCAGCGAAGAGCAGGCGCGCCTCGTGGCCGACTACTGCAAGCAGCTGCACGCCGAGGGCACCACCGTCTTCGTCGACCCCATTATGGGCGACGGCGGCCGCCTCTACAACGGCATCAGCCAGCGCCAGGTCGAGCTGATGCGCGAAATGGCCAGCGTGGCCGACCTGACCTTCCCCAACTACACCGAAGCCTGCTATCTTGCTGGCTGCCAATACAAAGCAGAAGGCACAACCTGGGCCGAAGCCTGCGCCCTGCTCGACGGCATCGCCGCCCTGGGCGCCAAGTCGGCCATCATCACCAGCGCACGCGTCGACGGGCGCAGCTGCGTCATAGGGCGCCGCAGCGACGAGCCCCTGGCGGGCTTCACGCAGCACATCGGCGACGGGCGCTACTTCCGCCTCGAATACGACGAAATACCCGTCTCCTTCCACGGCACGGGCGACATATTCTCGGCCATACTGATAGGCCACCTGATGAACGGCGAAGCGCTGATGGAAAGCACGCGCACGGCGATGGACACCGTCAGCCGCCTGATAGAGCGCAACCGGGCGCTGCCCGACAAATGCCGCGGCATACCCATCGAGCAGTGCCTCGACCTGCTGTAGGCCCCGCCGCCGAAAAGGAAGAAAATGCAGTTTTCAGGCTTCCGGCCGATGCCCCACACCGGCCGGAAGCCCTTTTTTTGCACCCCAGCGGCACGCAGTGACACACAGCGAAACGCAATGGTGCACAGCGAAACAATCAACCTCGTAACCAACAGAAAAACAACCCTTTAAGCCACCTTCTCCGTCATATGTACAGTATTTGTACAGTATATGTACAGTATTTGGACGCTTCGGAAGCGTACAAATACTGTACA
>DFHL01000027.1:28750-29064 GCA_002371315.1 Bacteroidales bacterium UBA3724
CATATACTGTACAACAGGCAGAGCGGGTACTGGAAATCAGGCGCTTGTGGCCGTCCGAAAACGCGCCCCGTCCGGCCGTTGCCGCCCGGCATCGGAACGGAGAACATCACACGGGGCAATCCACTGGCAGCAAGGCATTTACGGCAAAAAGGTGCAAATTCGGCAGCAAAAGTGGCCACGGTTACAAAAAAATGCGTATATTTGCATTTTGCCCTGCGTGGCAAGGCCGACACAACAGCCTGTCAGTCAGGGCGTAAACCAAATTTTAAACAATAAAAAAAGAAAGATATATGGAAAAACTGATCATCACCGCC
>DFHL01000139.1 GCA_002371315.1 Bacteroidales bacterium UBA3724
AACACTGAGTAGAAAAAAAGAGCACCAAAAATTTGGTACTCTCAGGTAAAGTGACTACTTTTGTGTTGCCTATGAAAAAATATAAACACCTTACCAAAGAGCAAAGATACACAATTTCTGCGTGTCTGAGAAAAAAAATGTCAGTGTCGGACATCGCGAAATTCATAGATGTCAGCAAATCAACGGTCAGCAGGGAGATAAAAAGGAACCTGAATATGTACAGGCACTACGTCTGGATAGATGCGCAGCAGTTCTCCGATATGAGGAAGCACATCCCCAGAAGAACACGGCGTATGACAAAGGACCTGTGGGGGAAAATCGTCACGCTCCTCAAGAGACATTGGTCCCCGGAGACTATTGTCGGCGTAATGCGCCGCAACGGCAGGGACTGCGTGTCGGCCGAGTGGATTTACCACTTTGTCAGGCTGGACAGGGAACGTGGCGGCACACTGTACACCTACCTGCCTCACCACCTCAAGCACCGGCGACGGCCAGTGAGCGCGCGCATCCCCATCAGGGACCGTGTCAGCATCGACGAAAGGCCTGCCGTGGTGGATGCAAAGACCCGCTTCGGCGACTGGGAGATGGACACCATCGTCGGAAAGGACGGCAAGGGGGCCATCGTCACCCTCGTCGAGCGCACCACAAAGAAGATGCTTATGGCAAAATCACCTAAAGGCAAGAACGCCAAGGCCATCGCCCGGCTCGTTGTGCAGATGCTCCGCCCTTTCGAGCATCACGTCCTCTCCATCACCACCGACAACGGCACCGAATTCGCCGAACACAAATACATCGCCAAGAAGCTCCATACAAAGGTCTATTTCGCACACCCTTACTCCTCCTGGGAGAAAGGTCTCATCGAAAACACCAACAAACTCGTACGGCAGTACATACCTAACGGCACCGATTTCTCCTCTCTCTCTGACGATTACATCCTACACGTCCAAACTGAGATCAACCTCCGTCCCAGAAAACTTTTGAACTTCTCCTCTCCTAAACAAAAATTCTTACTATCTTTGCACAACAGTGTTGCACTTGGTAGTTGAGTCTACGGCCGGGTTTTTTCGGCCGTGGGGCACAATAAATTTCGCGGCGCGGCGTTTTGAAAAACGTTATGAGCGATCTTATTCTTGACATAGGAAACACGCGCGCGAAGGCTGCGGTGCTGGAAGGCGGCAAGGTGCTGGAAGGCGGCAAGGTGCTGGAAGTGAGCGTGCTGCAAGGTGATGCGCGTACTGAGGTGGCGCGTCTGTGCGACGCGTACGGCGTGGAGCGTGCCGTGGCGTCGGTTGTGGGGCGCGAGGTGGATTTTGCCTCGCTGCTGCCGGGGCGCCTGCTTGGCCGTTTCCATAGGCTGAGCCACCTGTCGAAGCTGCCCGTGACGCTCGACTATGAGACGCCGGCCACGCTGGGTATGGACCGCCTGGCGGCGGTGGTCGGGGCCAGGGTGCTGTGCCCCTGCGGCCCGCTGGTGGTTGTCGATGCCGGCAGCTGCATCACCGTCGACCTGCTCGACGGCGACGACCGTTATCGCGGCGGCGCCATCCTGCCGGGCCTCGCTATGCGGCTCAAGGCGATGCACGAGTTCACCGCTGCGCTGCCGCTTGTGGAGCTGTCGGAGCAGGAGCTGGGCGGCACGGCGGCGACGCCGATGACGGGACGCTCGACAAGGGCGTCGATAGTGGCGGGCGTATGCAACGCTTCGCTGTATGAAATAGAGGGTTTTATGCGCGATTACAGCCGGTCGTTTCCCGGCGTTAAACTTTTTTTAACAGGTGGAAATGCAGATTTTTTTGCAAAACGATTATTTTTTCCGAACTTTGCAACGCCGAACCTGATTTATGTCGGGCTGGGCAAAATATTGGATATGAATGTTATAAACTGATTTTTCGCAGATAATGTATAGTATTTTTAATAATAAAAAGCTTTTTTTGGCGCTTGTGCTGCTGGCGGTGTCGCTTGTTGCTCCGGCCCAGAACGGCATCAACTCGCCCTATTCGCAATATGGCATCGGGCTGAGCAGTTTGCCGTACAATATGCCGTGGGCTTCGGCGCTGGGCGGCGTTACGAGCACGCGCTCGTCGATGAATATGATCAATCCCTTCAATCCGGCCTCGTATGCGGCTATTGGCAAGGAGACGCTGGTTTTCGATATGGGCCTGACAATTGATATGACGACGCTGCGCGGCAAGAGCGGCAGCCAGTTTGACGCCGACGGCAACCTGGGCTATATGGCCTTGGGTTTCCCGCTGACGCGATGGTGGAAGACGGCGCTGGGCGTTATGCCCCTGTCGGACGTCAACTACCAGTCGGTCAGCACACAGGCCGTCAACCCCGGCGGCGAGGTCAAGACGCGCTATGAGGGCAACGGCGGCGTGTCGCAGCTGTTCTGGGGCCACGCTTTCAACGTCCTTGGCGGCGGCGATGCCTCCAAGCCGCAGCTGCGTGCCGGCTTCAACGTCGACTTCATTTTCGGCAACCTTACGCGTGCCGTGACCTACGACTTTACGGCCAACGACACGACCTATATGATGGACAGCCGCAGCCAGAAGGACACTTATGTCAGGAACTTGCTGCTCGACCTCGGCCTGCAGTACGACCAGCCGGTGGGCGACAAGCATCACCTCGGCGTGGGCCTGACGGTGCGTCCGCACAGGTCGATGACCGTCAGGGACAACGCGCTGGTCTACACCTTTGTGACCAATGCCGCGTCGGAATATATGCGCGACACGATTTTCCCGCTCGACGGCGGCGACAGCGAGTTTGAAAGTTCGCTGGAGCAGCCTTTCACCTCCAGCGTCGGCGTGTCGTTTCAGCGCGACAACCGCTGGCTTGTGGCCCTCGATGCGACGTTTGCTCCGTGGAGCGGCCTGAAATACACCGAGAACAGCAGCTATTCCATCTTCGGGCAAAGTCCGCTGCGCTATGGCAGCAGCCAGCGCTGGGCGCTCGGCCTGCAACTGCTGGGCGACAAGAATGCGGCGTCGTATATGCGGCGCGTAACATTCTCGGCGGGAGCGCACTATGAGAGCGGGCGGCTGCAGATGCAGATGACCGACGGGACGGAGTACAAGCTGAACGAATGGGGCGTCGGGGCCGGCGTTTCGCTGCCGATGCGCAAGGGCCGTTCGGTGCTCAACATTTCGGCTGCCTATTCGTCGATGGGTACCGTCGACCTGCTGCGCCGCGATGTCTTCACGGTCGGCATTTCGGTGGGCAGCTGCGAGAGCTGGTTTGTGAAGAGGAAGTTCAATTGATGGGGTTAGAGTTGACTCAGAGTTGGGTTAGAGATAGATAATTGGAAGTTAAAGGAGAATTAAAAAGGGAAGTTAAAGGGGGAGTTAAAAAGGACAATAGTATTTGTATCTGAAGTTAAGGTTAAGGTTAAAGTTAAGGTTTACTTTAAGGTTAAAGTTAAAATATCATAAACGTACAATTAGGGCCGGAAGTGGCACACTAAAAGAAAAACAAGGATAAATCAAAAATAACATAACAGAGAGATGAAAACAATAAAATTTCTTACACTTGGATTGATAATGACAATGTCGGTATTTTCGGCGTCGGCCCAGAAATGGGGCAAGACTCCCGAAGACAGCGTCAGTTGTGTAACTAACACGTTCCTCTATCGCGAGGCTTTCAAGAACAAGCAGTATCTTGAGGCCTATGAGCCTTGGAAGGAGTGTCTGGACAAGTGCCCCGCCAACAACAAGAACCTCTATATCCGCGGCGTGACCATCCTGAAGTCGCGCTTCAACGCCACCAAGGATGCCGCTGAGCGCAAGGCTATTGTCGACGAGCTGATGAAGATGTACGACCTGCGTATCCAATACTTCGGCGAGGCTGCCGAGGTCAATGCGCGCAAGGCTTTCGACCTGGAGCAGCTGTGCGGCAATGCGGCCCTGAAGGAGTACTACGCTTTCTATGCCGAGGCTATGCGTCTGGGTGCCAACACGCTGGATCTGGCTTTCGTCGAGCGCTTTTTCGACGCCACGGTGAAGTATGTCACCTCGGGCAATGCCGACACGACGCTGATTGTCGACAACTATGACCTGGTCAGCGACGCCCTCGACGCTCTGGTTTCTGCCGAGACCGACAGCGCCAAGAAGGCCGAAATCTATGGTGTCATCGCTCACGTCGAGAACCGCTTCTCGCCCTTCGCCTCGTGCGACGAGCTGGTGAAGATTTACTCCAAGAAGTTTGCCGCCACTCCCGACGACGTCACTCTGCTGAAGAAGATTACCACCATCCTGCGCAAGAAGAAATGTATGGACACCGAGCTCTTCTTCTCGGCCACGGAGAAGCTGCACGCCCTCGACCCGTCGCCCTCGACAGCCTACCTTATGGCTCAGATGTGCTACAACAAGAAGCGCTATGGCGATGCTGCCAAGTATATCAACGACGCCCTGGAAGGCGCCGAGGAGAAGGACAAATACAATATGTACATCCTGCAGGGCCTCTGCTATGCCAATAACAACAGCTACAGCGCTGCACGCAGCTCGTACAACAAGGCTGCCGACCTGGAGCCCTCGAAGGGTGAGCCCTACCGCCTCATCTCGCAGCTCTATGCCAGCGGTGCCCACGCTGTCAGCGACGGTATGGGTGGCCGTTCGGCCTACTGGGCCGCTGTGGATGCCGCCCGCAAGGCTATCAGCGTCGACGGCTCGCCGGAGAATGTCGAGGCCGCCAACAACCTGATCCGCTCCTACTCGGGTCATTTCCCGAAACAGGATGTTGCCTTTATGCTGGACCTTATCGACGGCAACAGCTTCACGGTGCCTGGCTGGATCGGTGTGACCACCACGGTCAGAACAAGAAAATAACATTACAGTCGGGGGACAAAGATGTATTCTGCAGACAGACAATCCCCGAGAACGGTAAGGAAGCGCGCCGCAGGCGCGCTTCCTTGCTTTGTTTTGCTGGTGCTTCTGCTGGCATCGTGCCGCAACGATATGGAGAAGGTGCGCCTCTTCGACCCTCAGAACCTGCCGCAGCAGAGCCTCGACACCATCAGGGCGGTGCGCAGCCTGGGGGGCAAGAAGCAGATGGTGCTGTCGGCCCCAAGGGTGGTTGTATATGACAAGCCCGAACGCAAGACGGTCTATCCGGATGGCATTGATATGATGATTTTCGACAACGCCGGCGCTGTGGCGGCATCGATAAAGGCAGAATATGCCCATTCGCTCGACGAAAAGAAGATTGTCGAGGCGCGCCGCAATGTCGTCATTATCGACTTTGGCTCTGGCGACACTTCGTATCTGAACAGTATTGTGTGGAATTCGGCGGAACACCGCATCTATTCGAACGACACCGTCAAGTCGGTCAACGGCAAGCGCATAACCTATGGCGACGGCTTTGAGAGCGACGACGAATTCACAGCCCCCCGCATTCTGCACCAAAGGGGCACAATGACGTTTGAGGAATGAGTGCCGCACCGACACGCAGACAATGGAGGGGCTTGGCGGTCCTGTGCCTTGTGCTGGCGGCGCTGCTGGCTCTGCTTGTCCTGCGGCCGGCATCGGTTCAGCAGCCTCGAGGCGATGACCATTCGCAGCTGAAGGCTGCAATAGACAGTTTTGGCGACAGCCTGGTCACGGCAAAGGCCGCGAGCCGCAAACAATACCGCACTTACCGTCGAAGCGACACAGCGGCGCACCGAATCGACGACCGTCGGCAGGCGATGGCGGCGCAGCTGGCGGCGCATCGCGAGGAATATTATCGTTCGATAAAAGTGGAGCTGAACTCGGCCGACACGGCCGAACTGCAGAGGCTTTATGGCATCGGACCTGCCTTTGCTGCCAGGATTGTCAGGTACCGCGACCGGCTGGGCGGCTATGTCCGCAAGGAGCAGCTGCTGGAAGTCTATGGAATGGACTCGGGCCGCTATGACGGTATTGCCGGCAATGTCTATGTGGACACGTCGCTGGCTGTGAAGATCGATATCAACAAGGCCTCGGTCGACGAACTGAAGAGGCATCCCTACATCGACTATTATCAGGCCCGTGCCATCGTGGACTTCAGGAGGAAGGGGTATAGCTTCAGTAAACCTGATGATTTACTGCTGGTTAGTCTGATTGATGAGGCGACGGTAATAAAATTGCAGGGGTACATACAATTTTAAATACAATTGAGCGTTTTATATACTTAAAAACGATTTTATAAACAATAATAGTTAGATATGAAATTCAACATCAGCCAGGTAGCGACAATGCTCGGAGGAACGGTGGAAGGTGATGCCACTGCCGAAGTCTGGAAGCTTTGCAAAATAGAAGAAGGTGTAGCCGGAGGCCTCTCGTTTCTGGCCAACAGCAAATATACAAACTATATTTACGATACCGACGCTACGGCAGTCATTGTGAGCAATGAGTTCGTCCCGGAGCATCCGGTCAAAGCGTCTCTGATACGCGTGGCCGACCCCTATCTGGCCTTTGCCAACCTGCTCAAGAAATACAACGAGATGCAGCTCGACAAAAAGGGGGTTGACCCTCAGGCTTTCATCTCGCCGACGGCTACCATAGGCAAGGACTGCTATATCGGCCCGTTTGCCTTCATCGGCGAGAACGCCCACATCGGCGACGGCGCTAAGATTTACCCTCAGACCTATGTCGGCGACAATTCCTCGGTAGGCAGCGGCACCACGCTGTTTGCCGGTGTGCGTGTCTATCAGAATATTGTTATCGGCGACCGTTGCATATTGCACTCGGGCTGCGTCATCGGAGCTGACGGCTTCGGCTTTGCTCCTATGGCCGACGGCACGTATCAGAAGATTGACCAGATCGGCAATGTCGTCATTGAGGACGATGTGGAAATCGGTGCCAACACAACCATCGACCGCGCCACGCTCGGCTCGACGATAATCCGCAAGGGTGTGAAACTTGACAACCTCTGTCAGGTGGCACACAATGTCGTCGTCGGTGAAAGCACGGTGATGGCGTCGCAGAGCGGCATCGCAGGCTCGGGCAAAGTGGGCAACCATTGCGTCATCGCCGGCCAGGTGGGCATCGTGGGCCACATCGAGGTGGGCAACAATGTCACCATAGCTGCCCAGTCGGGCGTTACCCGCAATTTTCCTGACAATGTGACGATTCTTGGCTCGCCGGCCACCGATGCCATCAAGCAACGCAAGACATACGTCTACGAACGCAACCTCGACCAGCTCTACAAGCGTGTCGACGAACTTGAAAAGAAATTGGCTGCGCTAAGCAAATAGGCTGATGAGGGCAACAGGTACTCTTAAATTCTTTGCCATCGTAGTGGCGCTTTTGGCGCTGCTATGCATTTTCTTCCCCAAGGATGGCATTGCCGTGGGCGGCATCACGCTGCGGTTTCCGTCGCTGCACAAGGTGCTGGTGCGCGAGAAGGTGAAGAGTATAGACCAACTGATTGTCAAGCATTCCGAACGGGACCTGTCTGGCGTTCGCGACTCGCTTCAGGACCTGCACCATCTTATCCTGGTGGGTCAGACCCGTTTGTGGCTCCCGAACGATGATGTCAGCTGTTTCGACGCTTTCTTCAAAAGCGTGGAAGAGGCACAAAGCCAAAAACGCACGGTGCGCATACTGCACTACGGCGACTCGCAGATTGAGCAGGACCGCATCAGCTGCCGCTTGCGCGAGCGTATGCAGATGCTCTTCGGCGGCGGCGGACCCGGAATGCTGCCGTTGCGGCAACCAATCCCTACGATGTCCTTCTCACAGTCGGCTTCAGGCTCCATTCGCGGCCTTTCCACCTATGGTGACAGCACCTTCAGCCGCTCGAACGGCAACTATGGCCCTATGCTGCGCTGCTGGCGCCTGACTGGCGGAGCCACAATGACTTTGTCGGCTTCCAGAAGCAGGTATGCTTCCGAGCGTGTAGGCAAGTTCTCGTCGATTCGTGTGCTCTACAACAACCGGCCCGGCCCCCTTTCCGTCTCGATGCGCAATCGCAGGGGCCCGGGCGAGTATTCGGAGTCGTCAAGCCAATCGGGTGTCGGCCTCATCTCGTGGCGTATGGACACCGTAACCTCGTCGGCATCAGTCAGTCTCAAAGGCACAGCCGACATCTATGGAGTCCTTGTCGACGAAGGCTACGGTGTGGCTGTCGACAACATTTCAATGCGCGGCGTCTCGGGACACCAGTTCAAGATGGCCAATTTCAACCAGCTCGTCGAATCCTACAAACTGCTCGACGTGGGTATGATCATAATGCAGTTCGGCGGCAACTCCGTCCCTTACCTCAAGAGCGAGAAGTCCATCAACAGCTACTGCGAACACCTTGGCGAGCAGATCGACTATGTGCGTCAGGCTTGTCCCGATGCAGCCATCCTCTTCATTGGCCCCTCGGATATGAGCACCAAGGTCGGCGGCCAGCTGGCCACCTATCCTATGCTGCCCACCGTCGTCGAGCGGCTGCGCCAGATGGCCAACGAGCACGGTGCCGCCTACTGGAGCATCTATGACGCTATGGGCGGCAAGAACTCGATGATTTCCTGGGTCAAGAACGGCTATGCCGGTGCCGACTATATTCACTTCTCTTACAAAGGTTCAAATATTATGGGCGACTATCTGAGCGATATTTTGCAGTATATGTATGAACTGTACAAAATCAGGCAGCAAATCTCGCCAACTCAATTCAACGAAATTTGGAAATCTTTAAACTCAATGGATGAAAACCAACAACAACACAACAATACTCTCAATGCTGTATAAAAACATCATAGCCCTCATTGTCAGTATTCTCCTGGTGGCCTGCAGCGATGCCCAGACCAGGGAAGAGCGGCAGCTGTTGGAAATCGACGACAGTATGATGTTTGTGCCGATCGACACTTCGTATTCCTTCATCAGGTATGACTCCAACCACCTCATCCTTCCGGCCGACAGCAGCCAGATGCGCACCTTCGCCAACAAGTGGTACCACCTGCTGGCCACCGGCGAAGGCCACATTAACATCGTCCAGCTTGGCGCATCGCACGTGCAGGGCGGCACCTTGCCGCACCGTGTGCGCTACAATATGCTTACCGCGCTGCCCAATCTTGTTGCTGCAAGGGGACTGATATTCCCCTATTCGGCCGCATCCAAGTGCAACAACCCCTACGACTATAAGGTTTCGCGCACGCGCACGCTCGACCTGACTCGCTGCGTCTACAAGGAGCCTGCCGAACGCCTGGGACTGTGCGGCATTGCCGTCACCGCCGCCAACGAGCCCGCCGACATTGGCATCAGACTCAACGAACCCGAAATCAACTTCGCCTCCAACAGCGTCATCCTGCTGGGTGAAGCCCGCGGCGGCGTCAGCCCATACCTCACGATCCGTGACCGTCACGGCGACTCGCTGGCCGTGCAGGCCACCAGCGTCGACAAGGCCCTGCGCCGCTACACCTACCAGCTGCCGCAGGCTGTCGACTCCTTCCACATCGTGCTCCCCTGCTCCGAAGGCCAGTCGTTCGCCCTCACCGGGGTCTACCTCGACAACGGTGCCCCCGGCATCAGCTACCATTCCATCGGCGTCAACGGCGCATCGCTGGTGGAGTACAACACCAAGTGCCCCTACCTGACTGCCGACCTGCAGATGGTCAAACCCGACCTGGTCATCTTCGGCATCGGCATCAACGACGCTTCGGGCGCCAACTTCGACACGTCGGTCTTCATCCGCCGCTATCTGCAGCTCGTCGACTCCATCCGCTCGGTCAGCCCCGACTGCGCCTTCCTTTTCATCACCAACAACGACAGCTTCCGCCGAGTCAAGCGCAACTATATCGTCAACAGCAACGGCCCCCTTGCCCGCGAGGCCTTCCTGCGGCTTGGGCAAATCACCGGCGGCGCCGTCTGGGACCAGTTCACCGTTATGGGCGGACTTGGCTCGATGGGCACCTGGCAGGACAACGAGCTGGCCCAGCGCGACCACATCCACTTCACGCGCAAGGGCTACCAGATGCTGGCCGACCTGATGAGCAACGCGCTCTTCGAAACCCTTGTGCAGCTGAAGCCGAAGCATTTCGCCCCGACCGACGAAGTGCGGCCTAAACCCCAGGACGACAAGCACCTATACAAGAAACGCACCAGCCGCAACGCGGATGGAAAAGACGCTAACAAGAAAGACAATGAAGGACCTGATTACATTTCTTATTGATCTTTTCTCGTTCGACAAGGAGCATCCGCTCCTGTTCACCCAGTTCAACTTCTGGGCCTTCTTCCTTATTGTCTTTGCCGGCTTCTGCCTGCTGCAAAGTCCCTGGTTCTGGACCAAGGTGCTGAAACGCAGCGCCGCCGACCCCAAGCGCCCCAACCTCAAGCTCACCGTCCGCAACGGCTACCTCTTCATCGTCAGCCTCTTCTTCTATTTCAAGACCTCGGGCCTTTTCGTCCTGCTGCTCGTCTTCTCCACTTTGCTCGGCTTCTTCCTCGGTATCGCTATGGACAAGGCCGAGGACAATAAGCCGAAGGCTAAGGCGCTGATGATCACCGGCGTCGTCATCAACCTGCTCGTGCTCTTCTATTTCAAGTACGCCTATTTCTTTACTGATATACACAACAATATCTTCCACACCGACCTTCAGGTCGTCAACTATCTGGCCGTCTTTGCCAACCACTTCACCAAGACCCCCAGCTTCGACGCCTCCAAAATACTGCTGCCCGTAGGCATCTCCTTCTTCACCTTCCAGAACATCAGCTACATCGTCGACGTCTACAAGCACAAGATCCGCCACGCCTCCAACATCTTCGACTTCGGCTTCTACACCACTTTCTTCCCTCAGCTTGTGGCAGGCCCCATCGTGCGCGCCGACCAGTTCATCCCCCAGCTCTACAAGCCCTATTTCCTCTCGCGCCGCCAGTTCGGCATCGCCGTGTTCTGGATCATCAACGGCCTGATGAAGAAGATAATACTCAGCGACTATCTGGCTGTCAACTTCGTGGACCGCGTCTTCGAAAACCCGCTGCTCTACACAGGCTTCGAGAACCTTTCCGCCCTCTTCATCTACTCGCTGCAGGTCTATGCCGACTTTTCGGGCTACACCGACATCGCCATCGGCGTGGCTATGCTGATGGGATTCTACCTGCCCAAAAACTTCAACTCGCCCTACAAGGCCACCAGCCCCGCAGGCTTCTGGAAACGTTGGCATATGTCGCTCAGCAACTGGCTCAAGGACTACCTCTACATCCCCCTGGGCGGCAACCGCAACGCTACGCTGGGCAGCTACCTCATCCTGGGCGGTATGCTCATAGTCGTCGCCCTGATGGCTCAGACCGTGTGGGTTACGCTGGTCGTCACCACCGTCATCGGCCTGCTCGTAGCCGTCTACCTCATCTTTCCGCGCCACCGCCGCGAGTTCAACACCAACGTCAACAATATGGACACGATGCTGCTGGGCGGTATGTGGCACGGCGCCAGCTTCAATTTCATCACCTGGGGCGGCCTCAACGGTGCCGGTATCCTCATCTACAAGTGGTGGAAAAAACAGGGTCCCCGCGCCCGCGTCGTAGCCACCGAGGCGCTTTTCGTCGCCTTCCTTCTGGCCGACATACTGTGGCCCTCGCCGGCATTCAACGTCGGCGCCGTCTGGACCGGCATCATCTGCTTCGGCACGGCGCTGCGCTACCTTGTCGTCAATCCGCTGTGCGACAGGCACCAGAGGGCTGCGGCAAAACAGAAAATCGAGCAGGTGTGGAGCATATTCCTCACCTTCGTCTTCATCACCTTCACGCGCCTCTTCTTCCGCAGCGGCTCCAACCTCGACCCCGCCGAGGCCAACCAGGTGGCCTGGAACACGGCCAAAAATATGGTCAGCCGCATCGGCGGCAGCTGGCAGACCGGCATCATCCCCGACATCATCGCCAACTATGCCGGCGTATTCATCGTCTTCGTCATAGGAATGGTAATCCATTGGCTGCCCGAACGTTTCAAGCGCCGCTACCGCCTCTCGTTCGCAATGATGCCCCTTTGGCTGATGGCCATCGTCGTCGTTGCTGCCATATTGCTTGTCTACCAGTTCATTACCGCCGACCTGCAGCCGTTCATCTACTTCCAGTTCTGACGCCGCGGCGGCGCAATCAATCGAACTTTTTTCCCTGCTGCAAACCGGACTAATCCAGCCTATTCGCCCTGTTGCCCTTTCCGGGCCGGATGCAACCCCGCCTGTCGGCACGTGCATTGCGCGCCCCGAGGGGAAACCGCCGGCCCCCGAAAACAGGTTTTTCGCCCGCGCTAAACCCCACTTTCACTGCCCGTTGTACAGT
>DFHL01000127.1:0-8433 GCA_002371315.1 Bacteroidales bacterium UBA3724
TTCAGAGAAGCGAAATCTTACAGGTGTCTCACAATTTTTTCAAACATATTGCTTCAAATCGTCGAGTGTCATTCCCAGCACGCTGAGTCTCTGCATAAAAGCAGGCAGTTCATCTTCGAGGAATTCTTTGCGTTGCAGCTGCAGGATGCGTTCTTTTGCATCGGGAGCGACGAAATATCCCACTCCGCGACGGTTATAGATGATTTCGGCCTGCTGCAGATGGTCGAACGAGCGCATCACCGTGTTGGGGTTCACGCCCAGCTGCACGGCCACGTCGCGTACACTCGGTATGCGGTCGTCAGCCATCCACTCGCCGCCCACAATGCGTTCGCACAGCGTATCGGCAATCTGCTGATATATCGGTTTTTGCTTTTTAAAGTCCATAGTGATTTTTTTTTAAACCTTAACCTTGACCTTAACGTTAACTTCATTAAACCTTAACCTTGACCTTAACGTTAACCTCAGAATGATTTCAGCAATCCGTGATGCGTCAGCCGGTTAAGGTTAAGGTTAAAGTTAACGTTATTAATTAATACTGCATTTTCTTAAGTCTGCGATAGGTGAAGAAGCACATCACGGCCGTGAAGAGGAGCCCGAAGCCGAGGTTCAACCAGAACATCAGGTTGATAAAGAAGCGTTCGTCCTTGCCCTCGAACCATTTGGCAAACCGCTCGATCCAGTCGAAATCCCAGTCCAGATGAATCATTATCGGAGCGATTACCACCATCGCCACAAAGCCTATCAGCAGCAGCCAAAGGACAGTCTTGATAAATTTGTTTTTCTTGAAGATAGTGTTGGTGAAGAGGAATATCGACGAGATTGATACGATACCCACATAGAAAAGGACCACACCGCGGAACCCGAAGAAAGTGGGGAAACCAAAAGCCGACGCATACAGATCAGCGTTCCACAGAAAATCATTGTAGGGGCCGAAAGGCAGTATGGTGAGCAACGTGTCGACGGCACAAGAGCCGAAGAAGACAGCCAGTGGACTGACAACGAAGCTATAGAGCAGCATACTCCAGAACTTCTCGCCCAGCGAGGCGGGCAGCATAGCGAAATAGTTACCCTTGCCCTGCAAATTGCAGCTGCCGTAGATCTTCAGCGGCGCAATGACAGCGGCAAGATAGACCAAAAAATTAATTAAACGCATACGCACAAAAGGCGAGCTGTCGCCGTCACCCATACCGAGGGCCACCTCCAGCATCCAAAGCATAGCCGGCACCAGCATGATAATGAGCAGACTCAATCCGTAAAGGTTGTATGCACTGTGGAAATCGCGAACC
This sequence comes from Bacteroidales bacterium UBA3724, assembly GCA_002371315.1. GTDB lineage: Bacteria > Bacteroidota > Bacteroidia > Bacteroidales > P3 > Colimorpha. Next base: position 1,287 of record DFHL01000127.1, read on the forward strand.
ACGACTTTTTTGAAACGATTGAAATCGAAATTTTTCATTGTATGATGTTTTTTCTCTAACTTTAACCTTGACCTTAACTTTAACCTCAGAATGAATCCAGCAATTCGTAATGCGTCAGCCTGTTAAGGTTAAGGTTAACAATAATGTTATTCAAAAATATTTTTAACCATAGCGCTGTTTCTCAGTACGGCGTTGAAAAGGGCCTCGATGTTCAGCTGGCTTTCGCCCAGGCCGTTGTTGACCAGCACATTGAGGTAGCCGCCGGGCATCATCTCGCTGTAGAGGGCGTCGGGGCGCTGCTGGCCGCCATACTCGAAATAGAGCTTTTCGGTGATTATCTCGACCGGCGCGTTGAGCAGCACGCTGTTGCTCGACAGGATGATGATGGGGTCGATCAGGTTCTCGACGTCCTTCACCTGGTGGGTCGAGATGATGATGGTCTGCTCGGCGCCGATGCGCTCGGTCAGTATACGGCGGAAGTCGGCCTTCGAGGGGATGTCCAGTCCGTTGGTCGGCTCGTCCAGCAGCAGGTAGTCCGTGTTCAGCGCCAGCGCGCAGGCCAGCAGCGACTTCTTCTGCTGTCCGAAACTCATTTCCTTGAACTTGCGCAGCGGGTCCACCTTCAGTTCGGCCGACAGGCGGTGTAGCTCATCGCTGCTATGCTTGGGGTAGAACACCGCCAGGTCGCGGAAGAAGCTGTCGGGTGTTGCGCTGTCGGGCAGCGGCACCTCGTCGGGCAACAGGAAGATGTTCTGCAAAAACTCAGGCCGACGGTCGAAACTCGTGTAGTCGTCCACCATGCAGCTACCTGCCGTGGGACGCAGCAGGCCGCTGATGACCTTCAGCAGGGTGGTCTTCCCTACCCCATTCTCGCCCAGAAGTCCGTATATGGCACCCTTCTGGAACTGCAGATTGATGTTGTCGAAAACGTGCGTCGTCTTGTACGCAAACGAGAAATCTTTAATGTCAATCATTTTCTGATAAGTTTAATTTATTATTTATTTTTCTATTTTTCAATTCGTTGTACGATTATTTCACTACTGTATTAGTTGATTAGTACACTGCAAAAGTACAACAACTTTTGAAACTACCAAATTTTTTAAGAAAAAAAAATAAATTTTTACTCGAAAAGTAAATCTCCTGCTCGCCTGCGGCCTCGCGAAATCTTTTAAATCATTCGCTTCGCGCCAATTGCAAAGGCCATTGTCGGCCGGGCCTATGGCATACCACCCCAAAACGCAAAAAAAGGCCTTGCATCGTTGCAAGGCCGTTATCGTGATGTTTATTTTACAGTGTTTCCATTTTAATTGCACCAGAATACATTCTTTTCGGCCGTTTTAATATCATTTGGTCCTTGAGACACTCTTTTCACCGCCTTTTGATCTCATAACACCCTTGTAAAACCCTGTTTCAATTTCAAAAAAACTTTTGTAACCCGCGACAGGCGGTGTCATAGGCGGTTGGCCATATTTTATTCGATCCACTTCAAGTAGAACATATTGTTCTTGTAGTCGAAGATGAAGTTGAAGTGGCGGAAGTCTGCGGCAGGTGCAGGCAAATGAATTAAAAACAAAGGGAAACTTTTGTTCTCCGCTACGCTACCGGAACGGCCACCAGCAGATCTTTCATCCTCTCCGATTACTTGTGCAATCTGTAAGGGTAAAAATCAGCGAGTTATAAATATTATAATCCATATTCAATTAGTTGATAATCATTTTCGAGGGCAATATCTTGTCCACTATCGCCACGTTGCCTTCGATATGGAAAATGATGTTCAGCTGCTTGTTGTGGGTGCGCATTTGCTTGGCGTGAGGGTGGTAGTGCCGAACGGAACGGTAACGGCTTTCGGGTATGATACCTGCCAGATAACTCAGCGACATAATCTCAGCTTGCAGTTCCCGCGCATATTTGGCCGCGTGTTCAGGAGTGTTGACTGAAACAATATAGTCAGCAATGTCGCCAATGTCAGCAAAGGCCGTGTCGAGGATTCTGACCGTGTAGACCTTCATAGCCTCTCCAGCACAGCCTGTTCCAACTTGTCGATAAACTCCTCGACGGTGTGCAGCCGCTCTTTGGGCGTGGCCACCGTCTGCTTGTTGGCGCGTATTTTCTGCTCAAAAACGCGATTGAATTCCTCGCCCGCAACATAGCCTTCTGGAATTGCAGTATGGGTCTTTGCATCTTTTCGAGCTTGCGAGACATCAGGTTTCGTCGGCGTTGTGTATGCTACTTGTGATTCCATTTTGTCGTTGTTTTCGATTTGCAAAAGTACGAAAAATTTTCGGATTGACAAAATTATAATAAAATTAAGTTTCTACAAACGGATATAATAATTTTTCGCTAAAAACGTTAATTGTATTGATATCTCAATTCGCTTGTCACTAATTAAAAACAAATACTATGCACGACTTTACTTTTCAAAACCCTGTCAAGATTCATTTTGGTCACGAGAAACTGGCCCTTATCGGCGAAGAACTGAAGAAATTCGGCAAGCGCGTGCTCCTCACCTATGGTGGTGGCAGCATCAAGCGCATAGGCCTCTACGACCGCGTGGTTGAGGAGGTCAAGAAGGCTGGTATGGAGCTCTATGAGCTGCCCGGCATCGAACCCAATCCCCGCATCGGCTCGGTGCGCGAGGGGGCACGCCTCTGCAAGGAGCACAATATCGACGTGCTGTTGGCCGTCGGTGGCGGAAGCACCATCGACTGCACCAAATGGATTGCCGCAGCAGCCTGCGTGGACCACGACGCATGGGACTTCTTCGACTACGAGAAATGGTCGCCCGTCAACAAGGCCCTGCCCATCGTCAGCGTGCTGACCCTCTCGGCCACAGGCTCCGAAATGGACAGCGGCGGCGTCATCAGCAACCCCGAGACCGACGACAAGCGCGGCCGCCTCAGCCCACTGCTGTTCCCCAAAGTGTCGTTCCTCGACCCCTCACTCACCTACACCGTCAGCCCCTACCAGACGGCTTGCGGCAGCGCCGACATATTCTCGCACCTGATGGAGGAATACTTCACCACCGGCGAGCCCATGTTTATGATTGACACCTTCATAGAGGGTATGATGCGCACCATTGTCCGCTACGCGCCCATCGCTATGCGCGAGCCCGACAACTACGAGGCCCGCGCCAACCTGATGTGGGCATCGTCGTGGGCCATCAACGGCCTCATCGGAGCCGACAAGGGACAGGCCTGGAGCTGCCACCCGATGGAGCACGAGCTGTCGGCCGTATACGACATCACCCACGGCCACGGCCTGGCCATCCTCTCACCGCGCTGGCTCGAGTTCTGTATGGACGACGAGACAACGCCGCGCATTGCCCGCTTCGGCATCACCGTCTTCGGCCTCGACCCCACCCTGCCCCAACGCGAACTGGCCCTGCGCGCCATCGACCAACTCAGCCACTTCCTCTTCGACATCCTCGGCCTGAAGCGTACCCTGCCCGAGCTCAACATCGACGAGAGCCACTTCGACTCGATGGCAGCCAAGGCCGTACTGCCATACAATGGCACCATCCCCGGCTTCCGCCCACTGACCAAGGACGATGTGGTAAGCATCTACAGGATGTGTATGTGACATGTGAAATGTGACAAGTGATTTAAATTTTCAATTCTCATATTTCATTTTCTATGAGTGAATACTGTACCTACTCGTCCTCCGACAACGCCGAAGTCGTCAACCTCGGCTTACGCCTCGTGCTGGTGCCCTGAGGCAAACACTTGTCTACGACCGAAGCTCCGCAGGATCGCCACCGATTCTGCGGAGCTTTTATTATTTGCAAATGTCACATATATTGCTTGTGGGTTTAGTCTCCCGCGTTTGGGGCCTCCCGCTCGCAAGCGAGCGAAATCTTGAAAATCTTGGAAATCTTTTATTTTAAGAGCACTGGCAAATCTTTGAAATCTGGGGGAATCTTGGCATAAATGTCATTGCAAAAAAAAGAGAGTACCAAACCGCGAGGTGGTACTCTCTATTTTCTATATGGAATTAAGTATTTTGCCCAAGGTCAATCTGCCGGGAAAGCAATCTCGCGCTCAATGACCTGATAGGGGTTGTTGTTGCGGAAGATGGTCTGGCGTACCCAGTTGTCGTCCTCGTCGTACTCGTAGACGTAGCTGTGCTTCCAGTTCAGGTGCTCGTCGTAGTTGAACGAGCTGACTTCGACGACGTTGTCGTGGTCGTCGTAGTAGTAGGTGGTGAGGGCTACAAGGAACTCGTCGGCATCGTAGAAGCGCCACTCGATGCGGTTGCCGCGATTGTCGTACTTATAGAGATAGCGCTGCATGAGGTCGCCTTCGGGGTTGTAGAACTCGAGTTCGGTGTTGTTGCCCATGTTGTCGTACTTGTAGACACGACGCTCGGTCATCTGGCCGTCGGCGCCATAGCTCTGTTCCTCGACAAGGCGATTGTTCTCGTACTTGCTGGTCTCTTTCTTCGACATACGCTCTTTCATATAGACAGTACGGGCAATGCGGTTGCCGTTCTTGTCGTTGAGGTATGCCGTACGGCCGGTCAGCTGGTTGGCCTTGTTGTACTCGTTCCAGCCGAGGGCGTAGCCGTTGACGTCGAAATAGTAGGAGAAATAGGTATATTCACCATTGGTGCGACGGATCTTGTCGGCAAAATTGCCGCGTTTGTCAAAAGTTATACTGTCTATGCATACGAGCTGCCGACCTCCGTTCTTGCCACCAAACATGTTGTACGTGTACTCAATGACATAGAGGGCGTTGCCGTGGATGCCCATCTCGGTGCGGCTGTTCTTGCGAGGACCACCGCCAGCAAGCGCAGAGCCTGCTATGGAAAGCACTAATGCGAGGGTGAAGAGTCTTTTCATATTATTGATATAGTAATGTTTAATATTTTAAGTTATTCTGAACACGCATTGGAGAGCTGTTCAAGTTTCTATTCCGAATTTTATTTATAACGCACGTCGTTTTTATTTATTGTTCAGGCTGGTATTTTTTCTGTAGCCGGCTTTCCAACGGACGAAAAGACCCCACAGGAAAACAGTGATACCGCCGGCAATGATGTAACCGTATGTGGCAGGAATAAAGCTGCCAAGACCTTCCTTCTGGGCGACGAAGATGAAGCTGATGGTGACCATACTCATGAAGAGTGCGGGCAACAGTGTCAGCAGGTACCAAGCGCTGCGGGGCTTGTGCTGCACGAGGAAGACGGTGATGGCCCACAGGGTGACCATGGCGAGGACTTGGTTGGCCCATGAGAAATAGCGCCAGATGTAGTCGAAACCTACGGGATTGGCCAATGAGAACACGAGCAGGGCTGCTGAGATGACAAATACGGGCAGAGCGACGAGGAATCGCTTGCCAACGGGCTTCTGGTCGACGTGCATGAAGTCGGCAACGATGAGGCGGGCCGAGCGCAGGGCTGTGTCGCCGCTGGTGACGGCAGCACTGATGACGCCGAGGATGCAGATGACGGCTATGACCCGTGGGAACCATGTGCTGGCAATGACGCCCACCATGGCGTTGCCTCCGAGCAGAACAGTCTCGCCCGAAGCATTGACAGTCATAGTCTTGGCAGCGAGCACAGGGTCGTGATAGAACACTGTGGCTGCTGCTGCCCAAATCAAGGCCACAACTCCTTCGGTTATCATGGCTCCATAGAAAATGGGGCGTGCCTGTTTCTCGTTGACCATACAACGGGCCATCAACGGGCTCTGCGTGGCATGGAAACCGCTGATGGCTCCACAGGCGATGCTGATGAACATCATCGGGAACAACGGTGTGTGCGGAGCATGCGTACGGGTCTGCATCAGTGGGAAGAGAGCTCCGTCGCCACGAGCATTCAGCTGGTTGGAGAGGTCACTCCACACCTCGGGCAACTCGGGACGATAGACGATGAAGGCTACGACAATGGCCACAGCCATGCCGAGAAGGAGGAGTCCGAAGACAGGATAGATGCGGCCGATAAGCTTGTCGATGGGCAGCATGGTGGCAATAAGATAATATGCGAAAATGATGCCAACCCAGATGAAAATGTTCCAATCGGGTGTGAAATTCTGGTTGAGCAACACTGCCGGAGTATTTACAAAGACGGCTCCGACAAGAATCATCAGCAACACTGTGAATCCGCGCATGAACTGCTTCATGCCGTTGCCAAGGTAGGTGCCGTGGATCTCGGGCAAAGAGGCACCGTCCTGACGGATGGAGATGAATCCGCTGATGAAGTCGTGGACTGCACCGGCGAAGATGCATCCGAAAACTATCCACAAGAACGACGCCGTACCAAACTGGGCTCCCATTATGGCTCCACAGATGGGTCCGACACCGGCAATGTTAAGAAACTGAATAAGGAAAATGCGCCAGGGCTTCATGGGGACATAGTCGACACCATCGGGATGGGCAACGGCAGGTGTGGTGCGGCTGCCGTCAACTCCCAGCACACGCTCTACAAGCCTGGAATAAACAAAATATCCCAGCAGCAGAAGAATAACCGCAATGACGAATGTTATCATTTTTTTTTAAAGGTTTTAGGGTTGAAGAGTTATAGGGTTTAAAGGTGGGGAGTGATGGGGGAGTGAGGGGGGAGTGAGGGAGGAGTGAGGGGGGAGTGAGGGAGGAGTGAGGGGGACAATAGTTATGTATCAGAAGTTTATTACTATGATTTTTAATTATTTTCGTTTTATTTTCATTATCGAAAGGAGTTAAAGCTTTCTGTTATTCGCTTTCCGGTATCCGTTCTCCGTTTTCCGTTCTCAAATCTCTACAGCTTCGCGGAAGGTGGCTATCTCGACGCGCTTGAATCCGCGTTGGTTCAACGTTGCCTTGAAATGCTCCTGTGTCTCGGCTTCGCCGTGGACAAGGAAAATTTTCTTCAAGCGGCGTTTTTCCTGGCAGGATATGTAGCGAATCAGCTCTTCGTAGTCGCCATGGCCGGACCACGACTCGATGCGTCGCAAGTCAGCCCGCACCTCGTAGACATGACCGAAAATGGAGACGTGCTTGTCGCCGCGCATAATCTTGGCGCCCAAGGTGGACGGCTCGCAGTATCCGACACAGAGTATCGTGGTGGACGGATTGTCGATATTGTTGGCCAGATGGTGCTTGACGCGTCCGGCTTCCATCATACCCGAAGCTGAGATGATGATGCACGGTTTATGTCGCACATTGAGAGCCTTCGA
>DFHL01000127.1:8547-9521 GCA_002371315.1 Bacteroidales bacterium UBA3724
ATTGTCCTTCATGTAGGCTATGATGTCGTCGTTGAAGCATTCGGGGTGCATCCGCATGATGTTGGTGGCATTGACACTCAGCGGGCTGTCGACAAAGACATCGATGTCGGGAAGTAGACCTTTGGAGCGCAGACGGTCGAAGGCATAGATGATTTCCTGCGCACGTCCGATGGCGAAGGATGGGATGATGAGCTTGCCCTTCTTCTTGGTGCAGGTGTCGAGCGTGGCCATGAGGAGGTCTTGCTCTGCAGTGTCGAGTGTCGTATGAAGGCGGTCGCCGTATGTCGACTCCATAAGCAGATAGTCGACCTGCGGGAAGGGTTCGGGATTCTTGAGAATATGCTTGTCGTAGCGGCCCACGTCGCCGGTAAAGCCGAGCTTGATGGTGCGGCGTCCGTCACGTATCTCGAGATATACCATTGCGCTGCCGAGTATGTGGCCGGCATCGAAGAACTCGAGGGTGACCTCACCTTCGATATTGAACTTCTTGTGGTAAGGCACACTGATGAAGCACTGCATGCAGGCCTGAGCATCCTCTTCGGTATAGATGGGTTCGACGGCTTCGAGTCCTTGTTTCTGACGTTTCTTGTTGAAAGTCTGCGTATCCGACTCCTGAATGCGACCGGCATCGGCAAGCATTATGGCGCACAGGTCGCGTGTGGCAGGTGTACATACCACCACGCCGTTGAATCCCTGCTTGTAAATGTATGGTATCAGACCGGAATGGTCAATATGGGCATGCGAAAGAATCAGATAGTCAATCTCCCTGGGGTCGAACCCGAGGTCGCGGTTCATAGCGTCGGTCTCGAGACCCTTGCCCTGGTACATTCCGCAGTCGAGCAATATTTTCAGTCCCTTTTTCGTCGTGATAAGGTGCTTGCTACCTGTTACCTCCTGCGCTGCTCCTAAAAATTCCAGTTTCATAAATATATAGTTATATTAGCTTTTTTGTTGTTTTCTTTGCAGAAAAATAA
>DFHL01000082.1:0-24796 GCA_002371315.1 Bacteroidales bacterium UBA3724
TATGCCATTATTTAATCTCCTCCCCTGTTTTTTTGGAATAACGGACTATCTTGCCAGTCTTTTCATCAACACGGCGGCCAACTTTTGTGGGGGTCTTGCCAACAACAACCATAAGGTTGGATATGTGAATGGGAGCCTCCTGCTCTACAATACCGCCCTGCGTATTCTTGGCATTGGGCTTGGTATGCTTCTTGTTCACGTTGACACCCTCGACGATGGCGCGATTCTTTTCGGGATAGACCTTCAGCACCTTGGCGACCTTACCTTTGTCGTCACCGGCTATGACCTGAACCATATCCCCTTTTTTAACGTGCAATTTCATTTCTTTTTACTTTTATTTTTGTGAAAACCACAAAATGTTTTACAATACCTCAGGAGCTAATGAGACAATCTTCATAAACTGCTTCTCGCGAAGTTCACGTGCCACAGGTCCGAAGATACGTGTACCGCGAAGTTCGTCGGATGCAGTCAGAAGCACGCAAGCATTGTCATCGAAACGGATATACGTTCCGTCCTGACGGCGCACTTCCTTCTTAGTACGGACCACGACTGCCTTCGAGACAGCTCCTTTCTTAATATTGCCGGAGGGTAAAGCATCCTTGATGGCAACGACGATAGTGTCGCCAATGGTGGCATAACGTTTCTTGGTGCCACCCAGGACACGGATACACAGGGCGCTTTTAGCACCACTGTTGTCGGCAACGGTCATTCTGGTTTCTTGCTGTATCATAATTACTTAGCTCTTTCTATTATTTCTACTAATCTCCAACATTTGCTTTTACTCAAAGGACGGGTTTCCATAATCCTTACAGTATCACCAATGTTGCATTCATTTTTCTCATCGTGAGCCATAAATCTGGTAGACTTCTTGACGAACTTGCCATATTTCGGGTGTTTCACCTTGCGCTCAACAAGCACAACAATGGATTTCTCCATCTTGTTGCTAACGACGACGCCGATTCTTTCTTTTCTTAAATTTCTTTCCATCATCAGATTCGGATTAATTGCCTTTTAATTTTGACCTTCAAGCTCACGTTTGCGGAGTTCCGTCAGGCAGCGGGCAATGTTTTTTCTACTTTCTTTAATTTTGTTAGGATTCTCGATGGGTGAAACAGCGTGGTTCAGCAGCATCTTCTGATACATAGCTCTTTCGTTGTCCAAACGTTCCTTGATTTCAGCGGTTGAAAGCTCTTTTAATACTAACTGGTTTTTCATCTCTTCTTATTTGTGTTAAGCTTCTTCGATATAATCTCTTCTAACAACGAACTTTGTCGTGATAGGGAGCTTTTGAGCGGCGAGGCGGAGAGCTTCCTTGGCCACATCCATAGGCACGCCCTCGCATTCGAAAAGCATAGTGCCAGGCATAACGCGAGCCACGAAATATTCAGGAGCACCTTTACCTTTACCCATACGCACCTCGTTAGGCTTCTTGGTGATGGGCTTGTCGGGGAAAATGCGAATCCAAATTTGACCCTCACGTTTCATATGACGGGTCACCGCTTGACGTGCAGCCTCTATTTGACGGCCTGTAATGAAACAGGTTTCGAGGGACTTGATGCCAAAAGTACCGAAAGCCAGTTCGTGGCCACGGAAAGCATTACCCTTGATTTTTCCTTTTTGCTGCTTTCTGTATCTTGTTTTCTTCGGCTGTAACATTGTTACTTCTTTTTTTATAGATTCAACATTCCGGAGAAATGAGTCCTCTGCAGGACATCCGGCGTGTCTTTATCTTACTTGGTGTTATTATTTCTATTGACGTTTCTTTTGCGGGGGCCTGAAGCCGGACGGCCCATTCCCACCGGGCGTTTGTTCTCTCTTGCAGCCTGACCGCCGACAGTAGAGGGGACCAGTTCGCGCTTGCCGTAGACGACACCGCGGCAGATCCACACCTTGACACCCATACGGCCATAGGCAGTGTGAGCTTCAGCAAGGGCATAGTCGATATCGGCACGAAGAGTATGGAGAGGCGTACGGCCTTCCTTGTAATGCTCGGTACGAGACATTTCGGCGCCGCCGATACGGCCTGAGATGGAAACCTTAATGCCCTCAGCACCGATTCTCATCGTCGAAGTGATAGCAGTCTTGATAGCACGGCGGTACTGGACACGGCCCTCAATCTGCTTGGCAATGTTCTGGGCAACGAGGACAGCGTCCAGCTCGGGGCGCTTCACCTCGGTAATGTTGATCTGAACATCCTTGCCAGTCAGCTTCTTCAATTCCTCTTTCAGCTTGTCGACCTCAGAGCCAGCCTTACCGATAATCAGACCCGGACGGGCAGTATTGATGGTGACAGTGAGAAGTTTAAGGGTTCTCTCGATATAGATCTTCGAGATACCCGCTTTGGCGAGACGAGCATTGAGGTACTTACGAATCTTATTATCCTCAACAAGTTTCTGCTCGAATTTTCTTCCGCCATACCAGTTAGAGTCCCATCCGCGGATGATACCTAATCTGTTTCCAATTGGGTTAGTTTTTTGTCCCATTCTTGAAATTCTTCTTATTGATTACTATTTATTATTCTTCTGTTTGAACCTTTGCCGGAGCAGCAGCATTCTCTTCGACACGGCTACCCACCACCATAGTGATGTGGTTGCTGCGTTTGCGGATTCTGTAGCCGCGACCCTGCGGAGCGGTGCGCATACGCTTCATCGTACGACCCTCGTCGACCATAATGCTCTTCACATACAGCTGGCTGTCCTCGATACGCTTGCCCTCGTTTTTGGCCTGCCAGTTGGCGATAGCCGAGAGGAGAAGCTTGCGCATTTTGGGTGCAGACTCTCTGGGGTTGAACTGCAGGATTGCAAGAGCCTTGTCAACGTCGACACCACGGATAAGGTCGGCAACAAGGCGGGTCTTACGCGGAGAAGTCGGATTGTTCATCAACTTGGCCACATAGTAAGTCTTGTTGGCTTCTTTGCGTGCTTCAGCACTATTATGTTTTCTACGTCCCATTATTCTTTTTGCGTTTTACGATATCGGGAATGATATCCGATTTATTTTTTACCTTTGTCTTTTGATCCGGCGTGGCCGCGGAAGATGCGCGTGGGGGCAAATTCTCCAAGCTTGTGTCCAACCATATTCTCAGTAACATAGACGGGGATGAACTTGTTGCCGTTATGCACTGCGATGGTCTGGCCAACGAAATCGGGCGAAATCATAGATGCTCTCGACCAAGTCTTGATAGTGACCTTCTTGTTGGACTGCTGTGCCTCGATAACTCTTTTTTCCAGTTTGTGGAAAATATACGGACCTTTCTTTAATGAACGACTCATCTTTTACTGTAACTTTAATCGTTATTACTTCTTTCTTCTTTCGACAATGAACTTGCTCGACTGCTTCTTCGGGGCGCGAGTCTTGTAACCCTTTGCAGGGATACCCTTGCGCGAACGAGGATGTCCGCCGCTCTGACGGCCCTCGCCACCGCCCATCGGGTGGTCGACAGGGTTCATAACAACACCGCGGTTGCGCGGACGACGGCCCAAGTGACGGTTACGGCCAGCCTTACCGCCAACCTCAAGGTTGTGCTCCGGATTGGACACAACGCCGACGGTGGCGCGGCAAGCCTGCAGAATCATACGCATCTCGCCCGAAGGCATCTTGATGATGGCATACTTGCCATCGCGCGACATCAACTGGGCATAAACGCCAGCCGAGCGGACCATCTTGGCACCCTGGCCAGGACGCAGCTCGATATTGTGGATCAACGTACCGAAAGGAATCTCGGCCAAAGTGAGAGTATTGCCGATTTCAGGTGCGGCACCGGTACCCGACATAACAGTCTGGCCAACCTTGAGGCCCTGGGGAGCGATGATATAGCTCTTCTCGCCGTGCGAATACTGGATAAGGGCGATACGCGAGCTGCGGTTGGGGTCGTACTCGATTGTCTTCACGGTGGCGGGGTCGCCATCCTTGGTGCGCTTGAAGTCGACGAAGCGGTACAGTTTCTTGTGGCCGCCGCCGATATAACGCATAGTCATTTTACCCTGATTGTTACGGCCGCCGCTTTTACGCTTGCCATAAACAAGGCTCTTCTCCGGCTTTACAGCGGTAATGTCGTCATTGGTGACGACGATTTTGTGGCGCTGACCAGGAGTTGTCGGTTTGATTTTCTTTAAAGCCATTTCTCTTCTTTTAATGTTCTCTTATCAGTGGAACTTACTATTATTTAACTTATTAAATACTGCTGTAGAAATCGATGACATTGTCCGGAGCCAATGTTACGATAGCCTTCTTGAAGGCATTCGTGCGGCCCTGGATGAAACCGGCCTTGGTGTAGCGGTTCTTCGATTTGCCGGAATAATTCATCGTGTTCACATCAACAACCTTGACGTTATAGAATTTCTCCACAGCGTTCTTTATCTCAATCTTATTGGCACGCTTGTCAACGATAAAGCCATAGCGGTTGTTGGCCGGCTTGAGGGCAATACCCTTGTTACGCTGGATGCGGTTGAGCTTGGGTTCAGCAGCAGCCTCGGTAAGGCGGGTCATTTTTTCGCTGATGAGCGGTTTTACTATGATGTTCATTTGTTAAAAAATCTTAAACATTCTTAAAAACTCGTTTACTTCGTAGCCAGAACGCGGACAATTTCGGAAATTGAACCCTCCGAAACGACAATATTTGTGGCATTAACAATGTCGTAAGTATTTAATTGCGACACGTTTACCACTTTTACGTTCTTGAGGTTACGAGCAGACAAAGATACGAAATTATTTTGATTCTCAATAACAAAAAGCGATTTTTTGTCATTCACGTTGAGCTTGTTCAGAACCTCGATCATCTTCTTGGTCTTGGGAGCCTCGAAGGTGAAGTTCTCGACAACCGTCATAGCGTTATCGGCAGCCTTGTAGCTGAGAGCCGAACGGCGGGCCAAACGTTTCAGTTTGATATTCAGTTTGAAACGGTAGTCGCGCGGTTTGGGGCCGAAGATGCGGCCGCCACCCACGAAAACGGGGCTCTTGATATCGCCCGAACGGGCGCCGCCCGTACCCTTCTGGCGTTTAAGCTTGCGGGTGCTGTGGGCAATCTCCGAACGCTCTTTGCTCTTATGTGTGCCCTGACGCTGGTCGGCAAGATACTGCTTGCAGTCCAAATAGATAGCGTGGTCGTTGGGCTCGATTGCGAAGATAGAATCGTCGAGGGTGATGGTTCTACCGGTTTCGCTTCCGTTGATATTATAAACTTTTAACTCCATCTTTCCAGTTTTAAAATTGAACCTTTGGGTCCCGGTACAGAACCTTTAACAATCATTAAATTCTTCTCAGCGATGATTTTCACCACCTGAAGGTTTTGAATCTTGACGCGATGGTTGCCCGTCTGGCCAGCCATACGCATTCCCTTGAAGATACGCGAGGGATAGGACGATGCGCCGATCGAACCAGGAGCGCGGAGACGGTCGTGCTGACCGTGAGTGAGATCTCCAACACCGCCGAAACCGTGTCTCTTGACTACGCCCTGGAAACCTTTACCTTTCGAGGTTCCGACAACGTCAACAAATTCGCCTTCCTGGAAGACTTCAACAGTAAGGACCTCGCCATATTTCTTCTTGTGGCCCTCCTCAAAGCGGGAGAACTCGGCAAGATAACGCTTCGGCGTGGTGCCTGCCTTTGCAAAATGGCCCTTCATAGGCTTCGTGGTGTGAGATTCCTTCTTCTCACCAAAAGCCAGCTGAATAGCCTCATAGCCATCCTTTTCGATGGTTTTGACTTGTGTCACAACACAAGGACCAGCTTCAATAACTGTGCACGGTATTTGCTTGCCGTCGGCATCAAAAAGACTGGTCATTCCGATTTTTTTACCTAATAATCCTGACATTTCTTTTTTTTGTGGATTTAGTTTGTTGTTAGTTTTCAGCTTGCGTGCATCCTGCCGGATGCCTCAACATTGGCTGAGTTAATTTCACACTTTGATTTCTACTTCGACACCACTGGGCAGCTCGAGCTTCATAAGAGCGTCGATAGTCTTGGTACGGTCGTTGATTTCGATGTCCATCAGACGTCTGTACGAGCTCAGTTCGAACTGTTCGCGCGACTTCTTGTTGACGAAGGTCGAGCGGTTCACAGTAAAAATCTTTTTGTTCGTAGGCAGCGGAATGGGGCCATTGACCACCGCCCCCGTCAGTTTGACGGTCTTTACGATCTTCTCGGCCGACTTGTCGACGAGGTTGTGATCGTACGATTTGAGTTTGATTCTAATTCTTTGACTCACGGTTTTTTAAGTTTAGAGATCTATTTAATATTAATTGTAATTGCTTTTGAGTATTGCTTCCTGCTGCTCCTTGCCCACGACGGCATAGTGCGAGAACTCCATTGTCGAGTGGGCACGGCCCGACGTGATAGTGCGCAGCGAGGTGACATAGCCGAACATCTGCTCCAGCGGCACCTTGGCGTGGATAGCCTGGACACCCACCTTGGCAGTGATGTTCTCGAGCATACCGCGGCGGCGGTTCAGGTCGGCGGTGACGTCGCCCACATAAGCGTCGGGCGTCAGCACCTCGAGCTTCATAATAGGCTCCAGCAGCACAGGCGCAGCCTTGCGGCAGGCATTCTTGAATCCGATTTTGGCGCAGACCTCGAACGAGAGCTGGTCGGAATCTACCGGGTGGAACGAGCCGTCGATGATGCGGACCTTCAGGCTGTCAAGCGGATAGCCTGCCAGCACGCCGTTCATCATAGCCTCCTTGAAGCCCTTCTCGAGCGAAGGAATAAACTCCCTGGGAATGTTGCCACCCTTGACATCGTTGATGAACTGCAGCCCCTTGACGCCTTCGTCGGCAGGGCCCAGTTCGAACAGCACGTCGGCAAACTTGCCGCGACCGCCCGTCTGCTTCTTGTAGATTTCGTGGTGCTGCACAGTCTGGGTAATAGCCTCCTTGTAGGCCACCTCGGGACGACCCTGGTTGACCTCCACGCCGAACTCGCGGCGCAGGCGGTCAAGGATAATGTCCAGATGCAGCTCGCCCATACCGCTGATGATGGTCTGGCCCGACACCTCGTCGCTCTTCACGCGGAAGGTGGGGTCTTCCTCGGCCAGCTTCAGCAGAGCATTGGTCAGCTTGTCCATATCGGCCTGTGTCAGAGGCTCCACGGCGATGCTGATGACCGGCTCGGGGAACTTCATCGACTCAAGGATGATCGGGTGCTGCTCGTCGCAGAGCGTATGGCCCGTCTTGATTTCCTTGAATCCCACGGCAGCTCCGATGTCGCCAGCCTCGATGCGGTCCAGCGGGTTCTGCTTGTTCGAGTGCATCTGCATAATGCGCGAGATGCGCTCCTTCTTGCCCGTATTGGCGTTATAGACATACGAGCCCGACTCCAGCGTACCCGAATAGACGCGGAAGAAGCACAGACGGCCCACATACGGGTCGGTGGCAATCTTGAAAGCCAGCGCCGAGAAGGGAGCCTTGACGTCGATCTTGCGCGTCTCCACCTTGTCGGTCTTGGGGTTGATGCCCTCCACGTCGTTGATGTCCAGCGGCGAAGGCAGGAAAGCGGCCACCGCGTCGAGCAGCGACTGCACACCCTTGTTCTTGAATGCCGAGCCGCACATCACAGGCGTGATTTTCTTAGCCAGCGTAGCCTTGCGGATCTCGCCGATAATATCCTCCTCGGTTATCGAGTCGGGGTCGTCGAAGAACTTCATCATCAGTTCCTCGTTCTCTTCGGCCACACCCTCGATAAGCTTCTGGCGGTATTCGGCGACGGTCTCCTTCAAGTCCTCCGGCATAGGCACCTCGTAGAATTTCTGGCCGTTCGACTCCTCGTCCCAGATCAGGGCCTTGTTGGTGATAAGGTTCACCACGCCCTTGTACAGATCCTCCTGTCCGATAGGTATTTCGATAGGTATAGGGTTGGCACCCAGGCGCTCCTTGATCTGGTTGACCACCGAGAAGAAGTCGGCGCCCGCGCGGTCCATCTTGTTGACGAAAGCGATGCGCGGCACCCCGTACTTGTCGGCCTGGCGCCAGACGGTTTCCGACTGAGGCTCGACGCCGCCCACGGCACAGAAGATGGCTATGGCGCCGTCAAGCACACGCAGCGAGCGCTCCACCTCGACGGTGAAGTCCACGTGGCCAGGAGTGTCTATAATGTTGTATTTATAGTGCTTATCCTTCCAATCCCAATAGACGGTGGTGGCGGCCGAAGTGATGGTGATGCCACGCTCCTGCTCCTGCACCATCCAGTCCATCGTTGCCGAGCCCTCGTGGGTCTCGCCCAGCTTGTAGTTCTTGCCCGTATAGTACAAGATGCGCTCCGTCGTTGTCGTTTTGCCGGCATCGATGTGAGCCATTATACCAATATTTCGTGTCAAATGAAGGTCGGACATTGCTAAGCTGATTTGAGATTAGATAATAAGATGATACTATATATATACTGCATTAGAATCTGAAATGCGAGAAAGCCTTGTTGGCCTCGGCCATACGGTGGATATCCTCTTTGCGCTTGAAAGCGGCGCCTTCCTCTTTGTAGGCGGCCTGGATTTCAGCGGCCAGCTTGAGGGCCATCGTTTTCTCGCTGCGCTTGCGCGAGAAGCTGATGAGGTTCTTCATACCGATCGACTGCTTGCGCTCGGGGCGGATTTCGGTAGGCACCTGGAAGGTGGCGCCACCGATGCGGCGGCTCTTCACCTCGACCGAGGGGGTGATGTTGGCCAGAGCCTTCTTCCACACTTCGAGGCCGTCCTCTTTCGTGCGGTCAGCCACAACGTCGATAGCCTCATAGAAAATCTTGTAGGCGATGGTCTTCTTGCCGCCCATCATCAGGTTGTTGACGAACTTGGTGACGAGGACATCATTGTATTTCGGATCCGGAAGGATGATTCTCTTTTTGGGTTTTGCTTTTCTCATTTTTCTTTATCAAGCTAAAAACATTCTACGAAAAAATTACTTTGCTGCCTGTTTCGGACGTTTGGCACCGTATTTGGAGCGGCGCTGACGGCGGCCGTCAACTCCCGAGGTGTCGAGTGCACCGCGGATGATGTGATAACGAACGCCGGGGAGGTCCTTGACACGACCGCCGCGGATCATAACGATGGAGTGCTCCTGCAGGTTGTGGCCCTCGCCGGGGATGTAGGCGTTGACTTCCTTCTGGTTGGTAAGGCGCACACGGGCCACCTTACGCATAGCCGAGTTAGGTTTCTTAGGGGTTGTGGTGTACACACGGGTGCAGACGCCGCGGCGCTGCGGGCACGAGTCCAAAGCGGGAGACTTGCTCTTGTACTCCATTTTCTGACGTCCTTTGCGAACTAATTGCTGAATTGTTGGCATTTTCGATTTTTAATATTATTATTTCTAAATTAATGTTTTCCGTTCAGTTTTGAGGGCACAGTATACCCTTCAAATGGAGTGCAAAAGTACGACCATTTTTATTACTGGCAAAATGTTGAAGTAAGAAACATTCTTAAAAAAAGTTAAAATCTTTTGGCCACACTGATTGTAAATCAATTACAACCTTACATTTTTACATTTCAAACATCATTTTCTGTCAGTTTTAGAGCACTTTTTATTCACGTTTTTTTGCCAAAATATCACTTTTCGAGAAAAATTATCAACACCTGTTGAAAACATTTTTCTTAGTGCCTGGTCTCAACTCTCCGAACAGCCAGAATTACAGTCCTGGAATTCACTTTCACAGACAAAAAGCATCAAATCTTACATAAACAAGGCCGGCTGCCAATGGCAGCCGGCCTACAAAATAGGTGCAACATTAGAATTCAAGCAGATACTCCTATTTGAGTTTAAAAGTGATTGGCAAAGCGTACTGGCCTGCAGCGGGCTTGCCGTCTTTGATGGCGGGTTTCCATTTGGGCATAGCCTTGACGACACGAATAGCCTCTTCGTCGCAGCCGCTGCCAATGCCGTGCGACACCTCGACATTGAGGACGCTGCCGTCTTCCGATATCGTAAAAAGGACTGCCACCGTACCCTCTACGCCGTCTTTCTTGGCCTGCTCAGGGTATCGGAGGTTGTCAATCAGATAAGCTCTCAACCCCTCGCTGCCACCCGGAAACTCAGGGGCTTCGTCGAGCACCGACGGATCGGGCTTTGAATCGTTAATGATCGGCTCGATAGAAGGCTGTGCTTCGGCGACGACGGCCGTGATCTCCTGATTGTCGGCGGTCGCTGTCTCCTCGCTGGGTTTGCAGCCAACTGCCAACATCAGAGCCACCGCCGGCAAGGCCGCCAGCACCTTCCAGGCTCCATAGCGTGTTTTCGTTTTTTTCATCATAATGATTCGTTTTTTAATGTTAATACTATTGAATTTATTTGTGATATGGCCATATCCGACACCAGTGGCCTGCCTGAAAAGCAGGCGGAAATAATTCTTACGGTCAACACCCTCTAACGTAGCTGCGTCGGCCTGATACTCGTGTACTGCCTTCAGCTCGCGCAACAACAACCAAGCGAAAGGGTCGAACCAAACAAAACAGCAAATGAGCCTCACAACGAGCACATCCAACGAATGCCGCTGTCGCACGTGCTCGCTCTCGTGAGCCAACACCGACCGCAGCTCATCCTCGCTCAAACTCTTTCTTCCAATCACTACGTGGTTGAAAAACGAGAAAGGCGAGGTGTCGTCGTCCAGCAGCGTCAATTTCAGATTGCCTCGTTGCTCATAGCTCACCTTGTGCAGGTTCATAATCACACGCCCTACAGAAAACAGCAACAAACCCAAAGAGACCACAAATCCAAGCACATAAAATACCAAAACCGGCTCAAAACCATTTTCTTGCGCGACAGCAGGCAGATCAGCGGCAAGAGGCGAACCCACAACGACCTCATCCAGAACTGTCAAGTTCAGTCCGCCTGGCAAGGAGGCCACCGAAAGCTTCACCAATGGAAACACAACCCCAAAGGCAAGGGCCGAAACTATATACAACCGTGAAAGCTGGAACCAACGGTCGCGTCCCAGCGTGAGGCGATAGATGAGCCAGAAAAGCCCGATCGCCAAAGTGGAAAGAAAAGCCCAGCGTATCATTATTCAATCTCCTTTGTTATGGATTCCAAATCTTCAAGAGTGACTTCGTTACGGTCGACAAGGAATGAAACCAAAGCCCTTGTCGACGAACCGAAATAGCGTTTAGTAAAACTGCTCAGCTGCTGCTGCATATACTGCTCGCGACTGACGAGCGGATAATAGCGGTTTGAACGATTGAATGTCTCGTGCGCCACAAAACCCTTCTGTTCCAGCACGCGCACCACCGTCAACACAGTATTGTACGCCACATCGCTATCAACCGCACCAACTATCTCATTTGCAAACCCCTTACCCACTTTCCAGATGGCTTGCATCACCTGTTCCTCTGCTTTTGTCAACTCTTTATTCATAATTATAAATATTATTGTTTAATTATTTTTTTAGTTATGAAACGAGACATTTAATTTATTATTGTGCAAAGATGAAAAAATTTTTATTTCTAATACTCTCAAAAAAATCACAAAACAACAATAAAAAAAATGTGTAGTTTTAGCAGCAATGGAAAAAGAGACTAAAAAAAAACACTTAAATATGTGATTATAGCTATGGTGCTTGGAGCGCTGGTCGGCACCTTTGCTGCAACGTTGGTCTACAAACAGCAGTCGGTTGCGGTCAACATCGACAACGGCACGAGCGACGCGAAACTCAACGCCATCTGGGACCTTGTCGAACGCAAATACGTCGACCGCATCGATGCCGACAGCGTTATGGACAAAGTATACGAGGCTATGCTCACCACTCTCGACCCCCACAGCGTCTACCTTTCGGGCAAGAGGCTGGAATCGGAAAAAGAGGCCATCCGCGGCAACTTCGACGGCGTGGGCATCCTAATATCGAAACATCTCTGTTGAAAAGTTTTTCCGCCACTCCGCGCGGCCCTCCTCCCCTGCCCCGGCCAGACCTTCGGAAAGAAGAAAAAAGGGGCTTGAATAATTAACACTGATTAAGAAAACAATTCTTAAAATTTAACATTTCAAGACGGTAGAAACCGCCGAAAAACGGGCCAAAAATGCGATTTTGCAACTGGCTGGTTTCCAGGGGTCAAATACCTACCAAAGTTCACCCAAAGTTTTACTAAATTTTTACCAAATTCGGCGCCAGTGGGCTTTGATAGGGCTATTGTTAAATTTAAGTTAATTTTTCACCCTGCGGAGAGGGCTCTTATCGGCGCCGGCATCGGGAAAAAGGGCCGCGAAGTGCGGAAAGGAAAAAAATTGCGCGGGCACTGTAAAAAATGGCCGCAAAATGTTACATATATTCTCAGGAAAGGCAATCTGGGCTATGCGCGCGAACAAATATTTTGCATATTGTGGCAAAATGTGTATCTTTGTAGTGTCCAATGCCAGAGCTGCCTCTCCGCACAACTCTGACATACAAATTATTAACCAATCTCAAAACAAAAAAAACATTATGAAACGCATCAATTTACTGTTATTGTTTGTCGCGGTACTGGCCACGGCAGGTGCCCAAACGCTGAACTACACGAACGGTTTGGAGAACAAGAAAATCAAGCTGCCGCAGGTGAGCAATATGCACATCGTAGGCCAGCAGGACGGCTTGTTGCTGGGCGTGACCGACAAGTACACCACTTTCCTGAAGAATCACATCAAGAAGGAGATTATGGTGGTGGCATTGGACGAGAATATGAACATCGTGCGCAGCATCGAGCTGCCCGAAACGAAGGACTCGTACACCCAGACGGCCACCTACTTCGAAGGCAAGGTGTACCTGCTGACCAGCCGCAAGGAGAAGACCAGCACCTACTACGAGCGCACGGTGGTCGACGCCGCCACGATGCAGAAGGTGGGCGAAACGACCACAATCTACACCTACACCAGCGAGCGCAAGGACCAGAGCTTCCAATGGATCGAGCAGTCGCCCAACGGCACGCTCTCGGGCCTGATACACATCACCACGAGCCGCAAGAGCGACAAGTTCGAGGCCGTGCAAATACTGCTGGACGAGGAGATGAACATCGAATGGCAGCGCGACTATGCCATCTATTCGCTGAGCAATATGATGGTGACCGACGACGGCGAGATTATCACCATCGGCTACTCGGGCGGCAAGACGGGAAGCGTCTATATCAGCGTGCTCAACGAGGCCAACGCCTTCGACTTTGAGGAGCCGACCAATCTGAAAATCAAAGACGTGCGCCTGGCTGGATACAAGGACGGCAAGATTCTTGGCGTGGGCTTCGGCATCAATGCGTCGAAGGACGACGCGGTGCAGTATTTCGGCATCGCCGCCGACATCAAGAGCCAGCGCGTCAACATCGGCTATCAGACCCTTACCGACCAGGAGTGCAACATACTCGCAAACATCGACTTGAGCAAGAAATCGCGCGGCGTATACACCGACATCCTCTTCCTGAAGCATTGCCAGCCCACCGAATACGGCGCCGTGGCCACGATACAGACCCGTATGATTGTGGAGACCTGCAACCAGAACGGCGGCTGCTCAATCAAGTCGTACTCCTACGGCACCCTCATCTTCGGCATCGACAACGACGGCAACGTCGCCTGGCACCACGGCATTCGCAAATCAATGAAGCAGAACGGCTACCCCACCCTGCTCACCGACGCCGTCTGCGTTGAAGGCAGCGACGTCTACCTGCTCCAGTCCGAAAGCCCCAAATGGGCCCCGGTCTACAACGTCGAGAAGAAGGCCAAGACCCAGAAGATGAACTCGGGCACCAAGGTGCTGGGCATCTACCACATCGACGCCAACGGCTCCATCATCAAGGAGGTGGAGAAGATGAAGAAGGCCGTGGTCCTCAACGACAACACCAAGAAAGTCGGCAACAGCCACATCGGCTTCCTCTACTCGACAAGCGGCATCTCGATGATTAAAATGAAATTCTAACAGCCCGAGAGAATGATGAGAACACCACGCCTGATCATAGCTTTGGCCCTGACCGTCCTGCTTGGCGGCAAGGCCCTTGCCCAGCCGGCTCCGCTGTTCGACGGCATACGCTGCCGCGGCGAGATGCCCGCCGACCTGCGCAAGAGTATGGAGCAGCTGTATATGGAAGACAAGCAGCGCGTTAGGGACTACAACAACGGCAAGCTGCCCAACCGCGACAAGGTGCTCACCTCGTCCTACTACATCAGCCGCCTGATGTCGAGCGGACGCATCCTCTACGGCGACCCCGTCAGCCTGATGATGAACCGCATCGCCGACACGCTGCTGGCCGCCTATCCCGACATCCGCAACGAGCTGCGAATCTATACCGTCAAGTCGTCGGAAGTCAACGCCTTCACCACCGGCCAGGGTATGATCTTCGTCAACCTGGGGCTTGTGGCGCAGGTCGAGGACGAGGCGCAGCTGGCCTTCGTGCTCAGCCACGAGATAATACACTATGTCCGCAAGCACAACCTCGAGATGCTGGCGCGCAAGCACACCAACAAGGACACCACCAGCGAGGCGGGCCTGGCCGACTTTCTGCGCTATCACAGCCGCTCGCGCGAAATGGAGCGCGAAGCCGACAGCCTCGGCATCGAGATGTTCTATGCCAACAGCCCCTACGACAAGCGGGTGACCGACGGCTTCTTCGACGTGCTGCAGTACGGATACCTGCCCTTCGACGAAATCGAGTTCGACACGGCGCACTTCAACACGGAGCATTTCAAGCTGTCGAAAGGCACCTTCCTGGACCAAGTCAAGCCGATTTCGGCCCGCGAGGACTACAACGACAGCCTTTCGACCCACCCCAACCTGATGAAGCGTCGCCTTGCCACAAGCAACCAGCTGGCCTCGCTTGCGGGCGGCAGCCACTATGTGGTGACCACCGAGAAGGAGTTCGACGAGCTTCGCACGCTGGCGCGTATGGAATGCATCCGCCAGGACCTCATACTGGCCGAGTATGCTTCGGCCTACTACAACTGCTACGTCCTGCTGCGCCGCCAGCCCGACAACGCCTACCTGCATCTGGCCAAGGCGCAGGCCATCTACGGCGCCTCAAAGTTCCGCACCTATGCGGCGGCGTCGAGCACCAGCGACTACCGCGACAAGGAAGGCGAAATCCAGCAGGTCTACCACCTGATGCGACGCGCCAAGCCCAACGAGCTCTGCATCGCGGCCATACGCGACGTTTGGGAGACCCACCGCCGTCTGCCCCAAGAGCCACGCCTTACGGCGATGACCGCCGACCTCATAGGCGACCTCCACATCAAGCATAAGTTCAAGACCGACCAGTTTGCCGACGCCGTCGACACGGCAGCGGCCAACGACGAGCCCGACACCGTCGCCACCTCGGGCAACAGCAAGTATGCCAACGTCAAACGGCGCCGCCGCCAGCAGCAGACACAGCAGGACTTTCGCTATGCCTTTGTCGACCTGATGCAACGCGACAAGGACTTCAAACCGCTGTTCGACAACGCCATAAGGAAGGAAGAGCACAAGAAAGAACAGTCGGCAAGCGACAAGGGTGCGTTCCTCTTTGCGCCATCCTACTACGTCTTCAGCGACAAGACCGGCGACATCAAAATCAACAAAAGCGTCAACGGCGAAGCCGCTCTGGTCGAAGACATTACGGAGACCAACACCAAGTCGGGCATCAGGACCGTCGACTTTTCGGATGCCTCGATGCGCTCGCACAGCGACGCGACGTTCTACAACGACTTTATGAGCCTCAACGAGTGGACCAACGAGTACTGGCAGTCGAAGAGCAAAGTGCCGATGGCCTTTACCACTCAGCCGCTGATGGACAGCCTGATAGGCCGCTACGGCGCCGACAAGCTTTCGCTGGGCCTGGTCGCCAATGCCGAGGGCACCGGCGGCGTAATCAGCAACGGCAACGCCATCCTCTGCATCCTGCTCGGCCTTACGGCTCCCGAAGCCATCTACGCTATGGTCACCAGCCACCAGACCACCCTGGTGCAGAACCTGCTGGTCGACACGCGCGACGGCTCGACCATCAGCAAGTCGAGCAACGTCATCTTCCGCGACGACTCGCGCTCGCTGGTACGCAGCCAAACCTATGCCGCGCTGCAGAAGGGCCTCAATCCCAAGAGGGCTCCAGGCTATATGAACAGGCATTTCATCTTCGAGGCCACGGGCGGGCTCAGCTTCCCGATCCTCAACCGCATCTTCCGCGAAAAGACCGATGCCATCGCGCTGCGCTATGGCGGTGCCGCCGAAATTGCCGTTGGTCGCCAGTCGTCGATTGCTCTCAACATCGACTTTGCCAAGACAACGTTCGACATAAACTGGGAACCCGAAAGCGACGCCAGCATCATCACAGGCCTGCTCTCCTACCGCCACTATCTGGGCGAGAACATCGCCCCTCTGGGACCCTATGCCGGTGGTGGCCTAACGCTGAACAAGCTGAAACTCACCCCAAAGGCCCCCGGCAGCACCTACCAGTTCATAAAGGACAGCCAAATCGTCCCGGCTTTAACCTTCGAAGTGGGACACAACGCTATCCTGTACGACTACATCGTCCTCAACTTCGGCGTGCGCTACAGCGCCACCCTGGCCAATCCTATCGAGAAACTCGAAGAATCGTTCTACTCCCCGCTCTACGCCGACCCCGGAACCACCTACGTCACTCCGCAACGAGCGGTCAACGCCAACCTCTGGATGTACAACCTGATTTCGCTACATATCGGCATCGGACTGCTGCCATTCTGACAGCCCCGTGCACAAACGATACCACAAAAACTGATTATAGACAACTGACTAACTCTACCACAATTGAAAAAAGGAACCCTGATTATCTGCATCATCTCCGCGCTTGTCGTAGGCTGCATCACCGGAGTGGCAGCTTCGCTTGCAGCCTTCGACAAACAGAATGAACGCACCAGCAACAGCGCTGGCGCCAACGACAAAATCAACGCCATTTGGAACCTCGTCGAGCGCAAATACGTGGACCGCATCGACAACGACTCGGTCGTCGACCGCGTATGCTGGGCTATGCTCTCCACTCTCGACCCGCACAGCAGCTACCTCAGCGGCAAGGAACTGGCAATGGAGAACGAGGCCATTCGCGGCAACTTCGAAGGGGTCGGCATTATGCTGCGCAAGATAGGCGACACCATCTGCGCCCTGCAGGTCATCAACGGCAGCCCCTCCGAAATGGCCGGAATACTGGCTGGCGACAGGCTGCTGATGGTCGACGGTAACAACATCATCGGCAGCGAAATAACAATCGACAGCGTCGTAAGCCTGATCAGGGGACCGCGTGGCAGCTCCGTCGACATCACCGTGAGCCGCCCCGGAAAGGAGGGTCTGTGCACCTACGCCGTCGTCCGAAACGTCATCCCTACGCCCAGCGTCAACTATAGCGGAATGATCGACAAAACGACAGGATACATCCGCATTGACCGATTCGCAAGCTCTACCTACAAGGAATTCTGCCTGGCTGTACGCAACCTCAAGGACAAGGGAATGAAACAGATGGTCCTCGACCTGCGCGACAACAGCGGCGGCTTGCTCTCCGAGGCCATAGGCATCTGCGACGAGCTGCTGCCGGGCCGCGAACTTATCGTCTACACCCAAGGGGCACACGAGCGGCGCAGGGAAGAGCATTCGCGCCCCGGAGGCCTCTTCTGCACGGGCAAGCTCATCGTGATGATCGACGAGTTCTCGGCCTCGGCCAGCGAGATTGTCGCCGGAGCCATCCAGGACAACGACCGCGGAATCATAGTTGGCCGGCGCTCGTTCGGCAAAGGTCTGGTGCAGCAGCAGTTCGACCTGCCCGGCAACTCGGCGGTTCGCATCACCACCTCGCGCTACTACACTCCCTCGGGACGCTGCATACAACGCCCCTACGACCGCGGCACGGACGAATACTATGCCGAATTCATCCAGAGCGTCGTCGAACAATACCAAGGCGACTCGCTGCTTTCGCACATCAACGACTCCACACCCTACCACACCGCCAAGGGACGCATCGTCTATGGCGGCGGCGGCATCTATCCCGACCACATCATCCGCTACAAGACCGACAGCAACATCGTCTACTACAACAAACTGATAAACAGAAGCATCATCAGCGACTTTGCATTTGACATCATCTCCGCCAACGGGCAAAGCATCAAAAAACGCTACCCCACCGACAAGAGATTCATCGACCAGTACACCGTAAGCGATGCCGTGCTGCAAAACCTCTTTGCACGTGCCGAGAAAGAAGGCATCGCGCGCGACCCAAAATGCATCAGCCGCTTCCGCGAAGAAATACGGTCGCGCCTCAAGGCCTCGATCGGCAGTATGCTCTATTCGCCCTCCGTGTTCTATGCCGTCCAGCTCAAGTACGACCCCGAACTGAACGAAGCAGTCAACGTGAAATACGACCTGCAGGCACAACCATCAAACAACACCACCAAAAAGCAATCCCAAAAGTTATCCAAACGTCCGTAACCAAACCCCTAAATCCATTCGTTCAATTCGAGTAATTCGCCATTAAAATTATGATTATCCGCAATCACCTTAGAGAAGCTTCGGAGAAGCTTAATCTTAATAACCCCAGACAAACGAAGTGCAGTCTGGGGGGATAAACAGTACCATAACAGCGTCTCGAAGAGACGCGACCAAATACGGACAATCATTAAATTCATTATAGATACCCATTAAAACAACAACAATATGCTCCACAAACTGAAGACAACAATACTGGCCATTCTGCTCGTCGCCGCCGGAACAGCCACAGCGCAGAAAGTCAGCGTACAAGGCACCATCAACGGACTGAAAGGCGACGGCAACAAAGTCGTCGTCGGTGCCGTCGCAGGCAACAAAGTGCAGCCAATCGACACGGTAGCCATCGACAAGAAAGGCAATTTCAAATTCGATGCCACCTCTACGGCCCCAGCCCTCTACCTGCTGAATTTCACCAACATCGAGAAAAGCACACTCCACCTGATGCTCGAACCGGGCGACAAAGTGACCCTCGACCTGGCCTGCAACGACACCCTGGCCTTCCTGCACGTCGTCAGCGCAAAAGGCTCGCCCAACGTGCAGCTCTACCAGCAGTTCAACGAGATACTGTTCCAGCACGCAAAAAAGGCACGCCAATTCGACGACGAATACATACTGCCCTCGACCAGCGAACAGCGCAAGAACGAACTCAGCCAACAGATGCAGCAGTTGCAGATTTCACAGAACATCGCCGTCCGCAAACTGCTCGAACAGAACACGACAGTATTGATGAGCGCATTTCTGGTGACCTATTTCGACAACGATGCCGAAACCTATGCCGACCTGTTCGAAGCCATCGACAAAGGACTGAAAGAGCACTATGCCGACAACCAGTTTGTGAAATACGTCGCCGCCAAAGTGCGCAGCACCCTCGGCCCGGGACGTATGGCCCCCGAAATCGCTATGCCCGACCCCGACGGCAAGATACGCAAGCTCAGCGACCTGCGCGGCAAGGTGGTGATGGTCGACTTCTGGGCCTCCTGGTGCGGACCCTGCCGGATGGAAAACCCCAACGTGGTGCGACTCTACAAAAAATACCACAGCAAAGGCTTTGAAATCTACAGCGTTTCGCTCGACCGCGACCGGGCCAAATGGCTCACCGCCATCGACCAGGACAACCTTGAATGGTCCAACCACGTCAGCGACCTCAACGGATGGACATCAAGCGGCGGCGCCACCTACGGCATTAATTCTGTCCCCGCCACAGTCCTGATCGACCGACAGGGCCGCATCATAGCCCGCAACCTCCGCGGCCAGCAACTCGCCGACAAACTCAAAGAAATCTTCGGCGAATGATATGCTAAATGGAAGTTAAAAAAGTTCGGGGAAGTTAAGAGACAAATGAACCCGCTGGACACTATTGTCCCTTAATTCCCCTTAACTTCCCCTAACTCCCTCAAATTAACGTCAACACAATGTACACCTACGAATATCCCCGTCCGGCTTTGACTGCCGACATAGCGCTTTTCAGCCTCGACTGCAAACAGATACTACTCATCCGGCGTGGCAACGAGCCGTACAAGGACTGCTGGGCACTCCCTGGCGGATTCTTCGATATGACCGACCGCGACATCGAGCACACCGCAACACGCGAGCTGCAAGAAGAGACCGGACTTAGCGGCATCGCCCTAACCGAATGCTTCGTCGCCTCGCGCGAAGGCCGCGACCCGCGCGGGCGAACCGTCAGCGTCATCTTCAGCGCCCGCGTCGACCCGTCGCAAGTCAACGCCCGCGGCGACGACGATGCCGCCGAAGCCCGCTGGTTCCCCGTCGGCCAGCTCCCACCTCTTGCCTTCGACCACGACGAAGTGCTGACCCGCCTACTGCAAGAGCAAAAATGAACATCAAATTTAAATTGGTATGCATCTTTGACGATTACAGAAAAGTGTACCAGATAATCAGATTATTTTTGAGTGCCCACACTTCAAAAACATCTTACTATATCCGAAAAGAGAATAACAAGAAACCTGTGCATT
The DNA here is from genome assembly GCA_002371315.1 of Bacteroidales bacterium UBA3724. Taxonomy (GTDB): domain Bacteria; phylum Bacteroidota; class Bacteroidia; order Bacteroidales; family P3; genus Colimorpha. The sequence continues at coordinate 20,367 of DFHL01000082.1, forward strand.
AATTAATCAGCAAGCACAACCCAAACTCCATCTATAGAATGTTTTTATGTTGAGAAGCAATAAACAATTTAATACAACCTTACAAAAAGTAGAACTATTCTTTAATCGCCACGGGCGTATATCTGTTTTCTTATCGCACGGTGCTCTCCACATTGCATTAGCACTTTTTTTGATTATAGCCATAATTGTTTTTATATTTCTTACTGCACGCATTAACGAATCTAAACTCCGAAAGATTGAAGTCAATATTTCAGAGTATTCTGATGACATTTCGGGAAAAGCCGTTGCGACTATGTCGTCACTGAAAGTATACGCATATCTAAATGGCTCCGAATTAGACAACTATACAGAGCCTTTCATTACCGTTGTTCCCAATACACTTAATCTTTACAAATCTCGTATTAAGACGGTTCTTCACGATAAAAAAACAAACAAGCCAATAAACACGAATGAAACTGATGATATTTTTTTTAATACGTTTACCGAGGTTAAAATAACCGTTCCTGAATTAAAAGAATCATTATCAGCAGACTCTACTATTCATATCCGTAACATTGACTATAACGGCAAGGTTAACGTATATGCTATGGATGTGCGAACTGTATCAAATAATAACACCGTACAATTCAAGACTTACTACACTGATGTCACAAACAATTTCACTAATCTGCGTGAAAATGAATACATAGTAAAAGCAGGCAAACTCTACAAAGAGACATCTACTAGAAACCCATTTATTAATCTATATCTCAAAATAGACGGCAAACTAATAAGCGACGATAGTGACACACTGATTGCAAATCCTAAGTCCGAAATACAGTTTGTATTTAGCCGATCACTGAAATATGGAAAGGAGGTCAATTCTCCGTACGCGATAGCATCAATACATCCAAAACCCAACCAAATATCCCCTGATATTATAGGATACATCGGAAACGAAAGCGTTAGAGAAGTATTAGATAATGGTGGTGTATATATGCAACTCTACGACATCAAGGCAAAGGCCAAAGCAGAAAAATCTTTGTTGTGGGGTTCTATATTAATTGGTCTTCTGTTTGGCATTCTGCTTGACATAATTGTTGAGTTGCTACATAAATGGAAAAAACTGACACAAAAATGACATTAATTATTCCTACAATATACAACAAAATACGGACAATTCTTTTTAACAACCGTAAAATTCCTATCGAACTGAGCAAATGGTACTGTTTGTTATTAGTTTTAATGCTATCTTTAGTAATAGTGCTATTTTTCTATCATTCGATGAAATCAAAAAACAAGCCACTTTACAGGCAGATACACGTTGATTTCAACGAAACAGCGAATGATGGTGTTGGCTTTGTCGGCTTAGACTTCAATTTAGTACCAAAGGACAAGAAAAAAGGGGCTTTAATATCGCGAAATGACATAACTATCGATTTGGGCATTTTGCCTGTAAAAAACATTTCTATGGACGATATAAAAGGTTTTTGTAGCACAGGAAAAGAAGTCATAGTTGACAGCATTATGTTGGCAATAAATGGATGTGGGAAAAATATTTCCTACTCGAACAGCAGTTATGACTTCAAACATATAAATAACAATAAACCATATCGCGTTTTGAGCAATCTTACCTACCTTGCCCATTATGACAATGGCGATTCTTCTTATATTTCAGAATGGTTGATATATAATGGTCCACACACTCTAGAACCACGACATATCTGCGTGAATGCCAACGGCCAGAACATCTTCTATCCGACAAACAAGCGGCCCTCTGATTTCAATTTATTCATTACAATAAATGGTAAACTAAAAAAAGGAGACAGTCTCTTTTCGGGCACAAGTCATATTGTTCTCAACTTTGACAGTTCTTCCTGGACCTATGACAATATATATCCAAGACCCAGCAAGGTATCTCCATTTCAAGTAGCATATTTCGGAACTGATGCAGTTCAACGCGTACTGGATAACAATGGAATATATATACAATCAAAGAATGAGAATATCCGTACCAAAAATCAAAGGTTACAATACATCTATACAATAATGATAAGCGCATTATTGGCATTTATTTTTGACATCCTTATCAGAATAGTCGTATTATGGCATAATGGATACTTAGAAGAAACGGCAAAATTTAACCAACCATTGAGTAAAGAATAATGAATAACAACATAAACGACACTAAATATAAAACCACAATTACATAGATAATTATTAATATCCCAAGCCATAGGATATTCACAAAATCCAACAAATATCTGCAGCAAAAAAACTTTCACACGAACTACAATAAATGTATCATTCGGGCGTTTAAAGCTATATAATATGTAATATATATTCTATGAGCGCAATAACTAAAACAATGATAGAGATGGCGTTGTCGCACGTCGACGACCCCGACCTGGGACAGAGCCTGACCCAGCTGGGAATGATTGAAAACATCGCCATCGACGGAATGAAAGTCTCCTTCGACCTCGTGCTCACCACACCGGCCTGCCCGATGAAGTCGAAGATGAAAGAGGACTGCATCAACGCTATCCACGAATACGTGGACCGCAACGCCGAGGTCGAAGTCAACCTCACCTCGCGCAAGGTCGAGCAGCCCAAGCCCGAAGAGATGTTCCCCAACATCAAGCACACCATCCTCGTCGCCAGCGGCAAAGGCGGCGTAGGCAAATCCACCGTCGCCGTCAACCTCGCCGTCTCGCTGGCAAAAACAGGAGCCAAAGTCGGCCTCATCGACGCCGACATCTACGGCCCCTCGATACCCATTATGTTCAACATCACCGACCACGACATCTACGGCGAACAGCACAACGGCAAAACCTATATGTCGCCCATCCTGAAATACAACGTCAAGCTGATGTCCGTCGGCTTCCTCGTCGACCCCGACAAAGCTATGGTTTGGCGCGGACCTATGGCCAGCGGCGCACTCAAGCAGCTCCTCACCGAAACCTGGTGGGACGAAATCGACTACCTCGTCGTCGATATGCCTCCCGGAACAGGCGACATTCAGCTCACCATCGCCCAGACCCTGCCCGTCAGCGGAGCCATCATCGTCAGCACGCCGCAGCAGGTCGCCCTGGCCGACGTGGTGCGCGGCGTCGAAATGTTCCAGAACCCAAACATCAACATCCCCGTGCTGGGCTTCGTCGAAAATATGGCCTACTTCACCCCCGCCGAGCTCCCCAACAACAAATACTACATCTTCGGCAAGGAAGGCTGCAGCAAGCTCTCCAAAGAAATGAACATCCCCCTGCTCGGCGAAATACCCCTGGTCCAGAGCATCGCCGAAAGCGGCGACAGCGGCAAACCCGTGGCACTCTGGAGCGACACCCCAACGCCCGAAAGCGAAGCCTTCGACCGCCTGGCCGAAAACACCATCAAGGAAATCTGCAAGTTAGAAAAACAATAAAAATCAGCAATATGACCGACGAACAGAAAGCAACCATCGAACGCAAAGTGCAGAACGCACTTGAACAGATCCGCCCCTATCTCCAGCAGGACGGCGGCGACGTCGAATACGTGGATATGACCAACGAAGGTGTGGTTATGGTCCGCCTGCAAGGCCATTGCGGCAGCTGCCCACACGCTATGCAAACCCTCAAACAGGGCATCGAAACAGCCATCAAACGCGTCATCCCCGAAGTTAAAAGCGTTGAAAAAGTTTAATTCGCTTAATTTGCAGTTTAAAAATCAATTCGCAGTTTAATTAGAGCCAACCCTATGATATACACTAAAACTGGCGACGACGGCACCACTTCGCTCGTCGGCGGACAACGCGTAAAGAAATACAACCCTCGAGTCGAAGCCTATGGCACCGTCGACGAACTGAACGCACACATCGGTATGCTGGCCGAAATGGTGAAGGATCGCTCGAAAGACTTCGACCTCGCCTTCGATGTCCGCGAACGTTTCGAGACTCTCTTTGGACAAATGAAGAAAATCCAGAACAATCTCTTTGTCATCCAGACCCTTCTGGCCACCGAGGACGAAACCACTTACGCCAAGCTGACCCAGCTGCCCACCGATGCCGCAGCGGAAATGGAAGGCTGGATCGACAGCATCGACGCCCAGCTCCCACGACTGAAAAGCTTCGTAATCCCTGGCGGCAGCACCACCTCGGCACAAGCACACATCGCACGTACCGTATGCCGGCGCGCCGAACGGCTTATCGTCAGACTTGCCGACGAAGAAAAAATAGAAGACAGCATAAAAAAATACGTCAACCGAACATCTGACTATCTGTTCGTTACATCAAGATTAGTCCTGATTCTCGAAAACAAGGCAGAAAATTTTTGGAACGCCGTATAATATTATGCAACTCTATGCGTTAAGGGGAATAAAAAAGACAAGACAAAATATTGCAAAACACACATTAACAGTATTCTAACTTAAAAACCAAAGGAAAAAAGACAGTATTATGTATTGGACATTAGAACTGG
>DFHL01000082.1:25005-25156 GCA_002371315.1 Bacteroidales bacterium UBA3724
ATCTGGCCCGACTATCCCACGAAGGAAGACTTCTTTTTCCAGGAAGACGAGTATTAAAAAAACAACAATCATTCGGAACTAAGGACTGGACTCTTTTCGTCCTGTCCTTTTTTTTATGGCAACCTCTAAAAATTCGTTCAATTAGCGTTTT
>DFHL01000024.1 GCA_002371315.1 Bacteroidales bacterium UBA3724
TGTGCCACACTGTGCCACACGGCGCGGCCGGTAGGGGCGAAATATTAAATGGTTGTCCGCAATTGGCACATAGGCAAGGTCGCGTCTCTCCGAGACGCAGGCGAGGTGCTGATTATCAGTCACCGCACTGCGCTTCGCTTGTACGGTGTTATTAAAATTAAGCCTCTCCGAGGCTTCTTTGCACTCTCCACCGAAGTTTGCCCTCATCTCCGAGGCTTTTTTTGTGCACTCTACCGAAGTTTGCACCCGTCTCCGAGGCTTCTTTTGGGTAAATGCGGATAAACATTAAATTAAATAATATTTTGGCAAAATATGTGGCGCGGTTTGTGGATTTTTAGTACTTTTGCAAAACGAACAAATGTACGCACGCACGCGTATGAGGTCGTTATTGCCCTGAATGACAGGCGATATGGCCTTATGCGCTGTGTGCCTGAAAAGATATAAAATAGGATTATGGACAACCGAAAGAACAAGGTTTTGCTGATATACACCGGCGGCACGATAGGAATGGTGCAGGACGAGAGCGGGGCGCTGCAGCCTTTTGCGATGGAGCGCATCTATGACGCGCTGCCGCTGCTGCACCGCACGGAATACCTGATCGACTCGTGCCAGCTGGACAAAATCATCGACTCGTCGAATATGACGCCCGAATTCTGGGTCGACATTGCCACGATCATCGAGGAGCACTATGACGACTACGACGGCTTTGTGGTGCTGCACGGCACTGACACAATGGCCTACACGGCCTCGGCGCTGAGCTTTATGTTCAAGAACCTGTCGAAGCCCATCGTGCTGACGGGCAGCCAGTTGCCGCTGGGAATGCTGCGCAGCGACGGCCGCGAAAACATCATCTGCGCCCTCGAGATAGCCTCGTGCCGCCAGGTGGTGATTCCGGAGGTGACGATATTTTTCGAGAGCCACCTGTACCGCGGCAACCGCAGCACGAAGGTGAGCGCCGAGAACTTCGACGCCTTCTCGTCGTTCAACTTTCCGTCGCTGGCCACGGCGGGCATCAAGTTCAGCTTCAAGGAGCACCTGTTTATGCCTATGCCCAGCGAGCCGCTGAAGGTGCGCAAGGAGTTCGACCGCCGCATAGCGGTGCTGAAGCTGTTTCCGGGCATCACGCCTGCGGTGGTGCAGTCGGTGGTGCGCACGCCCGACCTGCAAGGCCTTGTGATAGAGACATTTGGTTCGGGCAATGCGCCGACCGAGAAGTGGTTTATCGATGCGCTGCAGGAGGCGCTGGACCGCGGCGTGATAATCCTGAACGTGACGCAGTGCAAGGCCGGCGCGGTGCAGATGCGCCAGTATCAAGCCAGCTGCGATATGGACCGCATCGGCGTCATCGGCGGCCACGACATCACGATCGAGGCGGCGGTGACAAAGATGATGTACCTGCTGGGCAATTTCCCCGCCGACCACGCCAAGGTGCGCGACCGGCTGTGGCGCTGCCTGCGCGGCGAGATTTCGATGGAAATGAGCACCGAGGATTGAGTGTGAATAGTGAATAGTGAATTGTGAATTGTGATATAGTGAAAAGTGAATTGTGATATAGTGAATTGTGAAATGAGTAATTTGTAAAGATTATGAAACCAGAATGTTTTGACAAGATGGCCCGCGAGCGGGTTTTGATAGTGGGCGACGTGATGATCGACTCGTATATGTGGGGCACTGTGACGCGCATATCGCCCGAGGCGCCGGTGCCGGTGGTGTCGGTGACCAAGAGGGAGAAGCGCCTTGGCGGTGCCGCCAACGTGGCGCTGAACATCGAGGCGATGGGCGCGGTGCCGATAATCTGCTCGGTGCTGGGCAACGACGACAGCAGCAAGGACTTCCAGCAGATTATGTATCAGAACAATATGGACCGCCGCGGCATCGTGACGTCGGACAACCGAATGACGACGATGAAGTCGCGCGTGATAGGCAACAATATGCACATTGTGCGCGTCGACGAGGAGAGCACGCACCCCCTGTCGGCGATGGAAGAGGACCTGCTGCTGGACCGTATTGTCCGCATAGTCAAGACGATGCCCATCGATGCCATCATCTTCCAGGACTATGACAAGGGCAACATCACACCGCGCATCATCGAGGAGGTCACCGCCCTGGCACAGCGAAAAAAGATACTGACCACCGTCGACCCGAAGCACCGCAACTTCGCGTCGTTCAAGAATGTAGACCTTTTCAAGCCCAATCTGAAGGAGCTGCGCGAGGGGCTGAACATCGAAATCGACGACAGCGACGAGGCGGCCCTGATGCAGAGCCTGCAGGAGGCGTCGCGCCAGCTCAGCGAGCGGCAGCACATCGGCATAGTACTGATCACGCTTTCGAGCAAAGGTATGTATGCCTGCGACTTTCGCGGCAGCGAGCCCCGCTCGATGCTCATCCCAGCCTGCGCCCACGCCGTGTCGGACGTGTCGGGAGCCGGCGACACGGTGATCAGCGTCATCACGCTGGCCCTGGCGGCGGGTATGGACCTTGAGGAGGCGGTGCGCTGCGCCAACGCGGCCGGCGGCATAGTGTGCGAGCAGGTGGGCGTGGTGCCCGTCGATGCCGAACGGCTCAAGAAGGACCTTGGCGTCTAACGCCGGGACCAGCCAAGCGCCGCGATGCAATATTTAAGGCTCGGCACCGTTAATTAGAATCGAGTTATGCAAAACAGAAGCTTCAAATATGGCCTGACGCTGCTCCTGCTGCTGGCAATGCTGGCGGCGGGCGGCACGGTGCGCGCGCAGGTCACCTATCTGGCCGGTTTCGACAAGAAGAAGATACATTTCGGCATCCAGCTGGGCTACACGCAGTCCAAGTTCGAGGACGCCTACACGCAGGACGACGAGGTGCGCGAGTCGCTGCAAGGCACAGGCTCGTACTATACGCCGGGCTTCCACCTGGCCGTCATAGCCCCCGACCTGCGGCTGGGCAACTACTTCAATTTCCGCCTGATGCCCGGTCTGACGCTCATCAACCGCACCTTCAACTACAACTGGACCGAGGACTATGTGACCCAGCACCACGGTACCGACGCCAAACGCAGCGTCGAGTCGGTCTATGGCGAGCTGGCCTTCGACTTCAAGTTCCGCGCCTTCCGCTACCGCAACTTTCGCCCCTACCTGACGGCCGGCGGCAGCTACGGTTTCGACTTTGCATCGATGCGCAACAACAAGAACAACACCGACCAGTCGATTGTGCGACTGAATACCAGCGACCTGCGCTACACCGTGGGGCTGGGGTTCGACTTCTATATGCGATATGTCAAGTTTGCCATCGAGCTGAAGATGGCCTTTGGCGTCACCGACCTCAAGGTCGACGACGACGACCTCTACACGCGCTCGGTCGACTTTATCAACACGCGCACCTTTATGCTCGGTTTCACGTTTGAAGGTTAGAAAAGGAGCCGCGCGCTATGAAACCCATCGAACTGAATCTCACACCCGAAGAGTATTGCAACGGCCACCTGCTGAAAGAGGCTGCCGCCCGCAGCCTCGGCATCGCCCCGGCCGGCATAGGCCACGTCGAGGTGGTGCGTCGCAGCCTCGACTCGCGCCGCGGCATCCGCTACCGCTGCCAGGCCGAGGTGTACCTGGCTGGCGAGACCTTTCTGCCGCCCGACTACCGCTCGCCCTACCGCGACAGCCGCAACGGGCAGCCCGTGGTCATTGTCGGCGCTGGCCCCGCAGGGCTGTTTGCCGCACTGCACGCATTGGAGCTGGGGCTGAAGCCCGTCATCGTCGAGCGCGGCAAGGCCGTCGACGAGCGCCGCAAGGACATCACGCAGATGGTGCGCAGCGGCAGCGTCGATTGCGACAGCAACTGGTGCTTCGGCGAGGGCGGCGCAGGCACCTACAGCGACGGCAAGCTCTATACACGCTCCACCAAGCGCGGCAACGTGGCCGAAGTGATGAAGAAGTTTGTCGAGCACGGTGCCGACCCCAAGATTACAATTGATGCCCACGCCCATATCGGCACCGACCGTCTGAGCGGCATCATTGCCCGGATGCGTGCCACCATCGAAGGCTATGGCGGCGAGATACACTTCGGGCAAAGGGTGACCGACCTTGTCGCCGACACGGCATCAGGGCGCATCAAAGGGGTGCGCTGCGCCGGCGGCGACTCGTTTGAAGGCTGTGCCGTCCTGCTGGCCACCGGCCATTCGGCACGCGACATCTACGACCTTTTCAGCCGCAAGGGCTGGATGCTCGAAGCCAAGCCCTTCGCCATCGGTGTCCGCGTGGAGCATCCGCAGCGGCTGATTGACGATATACAATACCACGGCCCTAAACATTCGCCCCTGCTGCCCCCGGCGGCCTACAGCCTGACGACGCAGGTGGACGGCCACGGTGTTTTCTCGTTCTGTATGTGTCCCGGCGGCATCATCGTGCCGGCCGCCACGGCCGACGGCGAGCAGGTGGTGAACGGTATGAGCAACGCCAGCCGCAGCTCGGCCTTTGCCAACAGCGGCATAGCCGTGACGGTTTCGCCTGCCGACGTGCCTGAATATTCACAATATGGCGAGCTGGCCCTGCTGCGCTTCCAGCAGGACGTGGAGCGCAGGACGGCCGCCGCCGCAGGCGGCGGCCTCAAAGCCCCCTGCCAGCGCCTGACGGACTTCTGCGAAGGCAAGGGCGCCAGCCGCCTAAACCGCACAAACTATATGGGCCAGACCGTCGGAGTCGGGCTGGACGAAGTGCTGCCCACCTTCGTTGCCCGATGCCTGAAGCAAGGCTTCCGCGACTTCGGCCGCAAGATGCGCGGATTCTACACCGACCAGGCCACCCTTCTGGCCGTCGAAAGCCGCACCTCGTCGCCCCTGCGCATCCCGCGCGGCGACGACGGCCAGCATCCGCAGCTGCGGGGCCTCTACCCCTGCGGCGAAGGTGCCGGATATGCCGGCGGCATCGTCTCGTCGGCAATGGACGGCATAAGAATGATAGACTTAATCGCAAAAAGAGAGCAACAGGGGAGTTAAGGGACAATACATTTGTCCAATCACTACTAACAAATTAACGAATTTACACACTAACAAATTCATCAAGATGAACTTCAAGCTTGAATCGGATTTTGCGCCTATGGGCGACCAGGTCGAGGCCATCAAGGAACTGGTGGACGGCATACAGCGCGGGCAGCGAGCCCAGGTGCTGCTCGGCGTGACGGGCAGCGGCAAGACCTTCACGGTGGCCAACGTCATTGCCCAGCTGAACCGTCCCACGCTGGTGATGAGCCACAACAAGACGCTGGCGGCACAGCTATATGGCGAATTCAAGCAGTTCTTTCCCAACAACGCTGTCGAATACTTCGTCAGCTACTACGACTACTACCAGCCCGAAGCCTACATTCCCTCGACCAACACCTATATCGAGAAAGACCTGGCCATCAACGACGAGCTCGACAAGCTGCGCCTGCGCGCCTCGTCGGCCCTGCTCAGCGGCCGCCGCGACGTCATCGTTGTCAGTTCGGTCAGCTGCATCTACGGCATCGGCAACCCCGCCGAGTTTGCCAAAGGCACAATCCATATCCGCAAAGGCGACCGCCTGACGCGCGACACGCTGCTGCTGCGCCTGCTCGACGCGCAATACGTGCGCAACGAGATAGAGTTCATCAACGGCCGCTTCCGCGTCAAGGGCGACACCGTCGACGTCTACCCCTCGTTTGCCGACTTCTGCTACCGCATAGGCTTCTGGGACGACGAGATCGAGACCCTCGAAACCTTTGACCCTATCAGCGGCCAGCGGCTGGAGGTGTGCGACGAGGTGACCATCTACCCCGCCAGCAACTTCCTCACCAACAAGGAGAATATGGCCTCGGCCATACTGAACATACAGCACGATATGTACGAGCGGCGCGACTACCTGAACGAGATAGGCAAGCACCTCGAAGCCAAACGCCTCGAAGAGCGCGTCAACTACGACATCGAGATGATTCAGGAGCTGGGCTACTGCAGCGGCATCGAGAACTACAGCCGCTACTTCGACGGCCGCGAGCCCGGCAGCCGCCCCTTCTGCCTGCTCGACTATTTCCCCGACGACTTCCTGCTCGTGATCGACGAAAGCCACGTCACCATACCGCAAATCGGAGCGATGTACGGCGGCGACCGCAGCCGCAAGACGGCGCTGGTCGAATACGGCTTCCGCCTGCCCTCGGCCCTCGACAACCGGCCCCTGCGCTACGAGGAATTCTACGCCCTCACCGGCCAGACCATCTACATCAGCGCCACGCCGGCCGACTACGAGCTGGCCGAAGCCGAAGGCGTCGTCGTCGAGCAGGTAATCCGCCCCACCGGCCTCCTCGACCCCGTCGTCGAGGTGCGCCCCGCCGTCAACCAGGTCGACGACCTGCTGGAACAAATCGAGGACACCATCGACAAAGGCGAGCGCGTCCTCGTCACCACCCTCACCAAGCGGATGGCCGAGGAGCTTTCGAGCTACCTCATCAACCTCGGCATCAAGACAGCCTACATCCACAGCGACGTCGACACCCTGGAGCGCGTCGAGATAATGCGCGACCTGCGAATGGGCGTCTACGACGTGCTGGTGGGCGTCAACCTGCTGCGCGAGGGACTGGACCTGCCCGAAGTGAGCCTCGTCGCCATCCTCGATGCCGACAAGGAGGGCTTCCTGCGCAGCGACCGCGCCCTGATCCAGACCATCGGCCGCGCCGCCCGCAACGTCCACAGCCGCGCCATACTCTATGCCGACAAGATAACCGGCTCGATGCAGCGCGCCATCGACGAAACCAACCGCCACCGCGAGAAGCAGATACGCTACAATATGGAACACGGCATCGTGCCGCGCCAGATTGTCAAAAGCACCGAAGCCATCATCGGACAGACCTCGGTCATCGAGATGGCCGCCGAAGAAAGCGGCGAGTGGAAAGCCGAAAGCGGCAAACACAAGACGGAAAGCGACGCAATGCTTGCCGCCAGCCCCTACGCTATGAACACACCGGCATCGCACAACGCCAAGCCCTACGCCAACGGAGAGCGCAAAGCGGGCAGCGGAGAGCGGGTGGCAGAAGACAGCGACACCGATTCAGAATACCAAACCAGCAATCCCAAACCAATCGAAACGCGCAGCAAGGCACAACTGCGCAAGGACATACGCGAGGCGCAGCGCAAAATGCAGATGGCCGCCAAGGAGATGGACTTCCTCGCCGCCGCCAAATACCGCGACGAAATCCGCGAAATGCAGGCCGCCCTCGACACGGCACGAGGCGAGTGAGCAGAACAAAAGAAGCGACACCAGCAAAAAAGGCAAATATATATTCCTCTAAAAACAAACACCTTAGCCCTTTTGTCGAAAAAAAAGTTTTCAACAATGTCACAAAACGGCAAAAAATATACATTGTATAGGTAGAGGGGTATACTATTTCCAGCCCTACCACTTGAGTATTTGCTCCGTGGCGCCTCTATGCTTGACAAAATTGACATACAGACAAGAGAAAAGCTAACCCGCATCGAAGACCTCGCCATCAAACACCGCAAGGCCTTGCATAGACCCTGCGCCCGAAACCGCCAGAAAATGTCCGCAGGCGAACAAAGCCTAATCCTTGAAACACTGCGTTTTAAACACAAGCATCAAAAAAAAAATTTTCATCAGAGTGTTACTTTTTTCCTTTTTTTGCATCTAATATATATAGGAAAAAATGAAAACGACATCAAACGATACCGGCAGAAAAGACTCTCGAAAAGAGTTTGCACTGATGCTTCACCGCAACGAAAGCATCATCTATCGTTTGTGTTTCGCCTTGGGAGACCACAGTGTCGAGAACGCCCAAGATCTGTTTCAGGACATCTGTCTGCACCTATGGGAAGGATGGGACAAATACAAAGGCCAGTGCAAAGAGTCGACGTGGGTCTACAAAATAGCCACCAACACCCTGAAAATGAGCCATCGGCAGCGACGCAAGCATATAGAGGTCGTCCCTGTAGACAAATGCCTGTTCGAGCGGATGGCCGACCGCACAAAAGACAGCCGTATCGAAGGCCTGTATGAGATTATCGACGGCCTCGACCCCGGCGAAAAGCGATTGGTCTATCTGTACCTCGACGGAATCCCGATGAAAGAGATCTCCGTCATAGTCGGGAAAAGCGAAAGCGCCGTAAAACAGAAATTACACCGTACAATACATAAAATCAGAGATAGATATGAAAACTAAAACCAACAGCAGCAAGAACGGCAAAGCGAAGCAGGGAGCAACAGCGCATAACGACAACGAGCTTCTCAATGACCCCACAGTCGCAAGACTGCAGGACATCTGGATCAGTTACAGTCATCGCATCGACGACACATTGTCCGATGCCCGACCGGCATACAGCACCCATCAGCTTCCCGTCATCGAACCTTTCTCTTTCCGTCTCCGCCATTTTGCCGCCATCATTGCATTGGTCTTAATGACCATCTACACCAGCACATCATACGCTTCACATAGCCGCTACGACAAAATACTGAAAAACAACAGTGTTGATGTCGAAAAAACAGTCAACGACATTCAATGGACAATAGAAAACATACGATAAGAAGAGGCGACCGGCGATTTTGGACAATCATCGTTGCCATAACCATTGCTGAACTTGCCGTATTTGTTGCAGTTCAGCAATGGGAATATGTCTTTCCGTCAAGTGCAGTCCGGCGACTGTACAACCACTACAGAAATGCCGACGATATTAATGCCATCTATGTCAAAGGATACAAGATCAACGACAGTGTCAAGACCGATGTGACAATATTGGAGGCCTTGACCGACAGCTCCTGGGCATCCCTGCGCGACGAGCTTTGCATAACTCTTCCGCCACCCGACATTCTCGAATATTTTCGCGACGACCTGCCAGCCGTAAAATACGCCCCAAAACGGGACTACTGCAAACCTTACGAAAAAGAAAACGACTTGGACAGCAGCGACGTCATAGTCACAATCTATAGAGAACGTAAAATAACAGTATTCAACATTGAAAACGAACAAGAGAGAAATATTATTTTCACACACGGTCTTTTTAAATAACACAATCAAGAAAATGAAAAGAAACCACAAAACGCTTGCACTTCTAACATTGTTTGGAGCATTGGCAACAGGATGTCAAAAGGAAGAATTATTTTGTCCCGATAATCAGTACGCCATTGCTCAAGTCACCTCCACCGTCACGATGAAGTATTCCCTCGACGGTACGGAATACCTTAGTGTTATCACAACAGAAGAATACTACGATTTCGTATTTATGATGTTTACTATGGCTGAGCAGGGCCATAGTGTTTCCTTTTGCGAAGTGCGTGAACAGGAGACTGGCAACGCGTCAAAAGAAAATGTAATACACAAAACAAAGGACAGAGAAGATGCTATTAAATGGAGCTCCGAAATGGGAAACGAGGGTTATACTGTAGAAATATCCTATGACGAACAAACCGGAGTCTACACTTGTATAGCATTCAGATAAGTCAAAAAAAACGGGTTGTGAATCATAAATTTCAGTTTTCGATCTACGATAACATTTGAACACAAATAACACTAATTTCACTAACCGATATGTCGCTATCAAGAATTATGCAAAAAACAAGCGCAATCAGAAAATAGAGGTCTTTAGAAAAAAACATTGTTAATAAAACGGTAAATATATGATAAAAACGGAACGTCTGCATTCCCAAGTGAAAAACGCCGCCAGTTGCAGAACGCTGGCAGCACAAAAAAAGAAAGGAACAATGCCTATGAAAGACTATAGTCCCGCCGCATAGCCCGGTGTCGTGTGCGGCAGGGACAGAACACAACAGGAAACGATGCCCGGCTGGGGGGCCACCTTCCGAACACTCCACCACGGCTCCCCGCCCAAGGCATCTATAGACACCAAAAAAACAATAAAAAATCAACAACAAAAACACACATTATGAAAAAAAAGATATTTTTTTTATGCGGACTGCTGATGTCGTTTTCGGCATACAGCCAGACAAGCGCAGTCTACAGTGAAGTAAATTCATTTGACATAAATTCAACAATAGTCAAGGAAGTGAATTACCCGGCGACTATAACCTGTCATAACACGGCCGAGAAGAATGTCCTGTTTGTGTATGTCGACGCCTCGTTGTCGACCAAGGAATTCATTTTGGATTACAACGAACTTGTGGTTCACGATATGGAGGTTCTCAGCCAGGACACGGTCGTGTTTTGCGGAGAAGCTATTATCAATGGCCAAAAAAACGCCGTCGTCGGTTTCTTCAAGATAAGTGATATCTTGACCTCATCAGTAAATGTCAGGATACAGAAGAATTTTGTATCTGGAGAAAATGTGTTGTCCGTTGTGACATTGACGAGGATGGTGACATACTTTAGTTCGAATATGGTTCGGCACATTGTATGTATTGGCAGCTGTTTTGATATTGACGAATTCAATAATGTGGTTTTCTATCCCTGCATAGTAGATATCAGCGGCTATGACATCGGGACAAGCGGATACATAAGCGGGTGTGTGGAAAACGTGAATGAAACCTTTGAGGATATCGACATAGCAACGGCCGGGGTTTGGAATACGCCGTACGTCGTTACCGTCGGATTCGATATGTCTTACGGCCGTTATATGGGTTTCAGGATTTACAACCCTGACAATATCTTCAGCTCGCCAAACAACATCGAGGACACGCTGCGACTGCTCAGGGTGGATCCTTCAGGCACAAGGAAATGGCTTGATGACGGTTTGTCGCTGTCGCGCATATCCAATGGCAGCGTCGCAACCGTGTCGTACCGCAAAAGCGACAATGGCACAAGCGATCAAAATGCCAATATACATATCGGAAAGTATTCCGTGATGCGAATGTGGAACGGAGCATTGAACATAATGGAGCAGAGTCAGGAAATTCCTTTTACGCCCACTTCAAACCGACAGATGAGAGACTTGATTTACAGCAGCAAAACCAAAGGTTTGGTATTCCTTCACACAGCAAAGGATTTGTCAACTCTGGAGTTGAAAACATACTATTGCGAGATACCCGAAAATTATTTGTTGTCACCTTCGCCTCTTAATGTCTTCTATTATCCAGACTATGAACTGCACCGGTTGTCATTGTACAACAATGCCGCAAATTATCTTTGGTGCGGTGTCAATACCTCATTGCCTTTTGTTTCGGCAAACGGTATGTTCACCTTCGGCCTCATTAATAGATGTTCGGAAAGAGAAGTCTACAATCCTGTCAAAAAAGATTGTTTGACAATATCAAAAAAGAAAAGACCGTTCACAGAAATAGGCGGTATGAACTTCCTTTCGGTAGAGGATGGTGAGATTGACGAGAGTGTAATAAATCTGCAATGCGAGGTAAAATAATAACAACTTTTAAAACTATAATAAAATGAAAAAGATATTTTTATATATCGCCCTATTGGCGACAGCCTGTTGCGCACAGGCACAATTTGACACGTTGAACATAGGCGACCGCGACCCGACGTTCTACTACTGGGACACAAACTGGTGGGACCACTATTACCTCAACTATCCCGAGGCCCGGGCTGATTCGTGTATGTGGTATGGATTTTCAACTGGTGGTGGAGGCCTTCAGCCTGAGGTGGCCAGATACTGCTATACCGACACGTCGCTGCGCATAATAGGCATTGCTGCGGCAGCGAATTTAAGATCTTCAACATTAGATCTCGACACCGTCCAGGATGTCTTCAAGTATTTGCAGCCGGAATATTACAACTTGTATGAGGTGGATCCCGCCACCAACGACCTGGTGCTGCTTGCCAGCAAATCGTGGAACAATACAACCCCGCGATACCTTATGGTTTCCAGAGAGGAGAACAACTACGAGATATTGGCGGACACAGTGATAAGGATACCGCCGGAATATGTGCCTGTATACGAGGTGTACTTCGATTCGGCAATCACCGTCCACGACTCGTTCTATGTGTCGAAGACTCATAATACCCTAAATAGTCCAATAGGATTTTCCGTTGTTACTATAGGTGCCCACATTTATAGCAATGACCCCGCGACGTACTCCCGATACGGGACTAATGTCTATTACGAGCCGAAACTCTCCCCCAAGCCCAACCATTTCAGGCGCAAGCTGCATAAAATGCCAACCTACGAGTGGCAAGACGATCGGTATGGGGCAATGGATACAGCCTGGCATACCTATGGGAAGACACGATATATAAACCCTAATACAACAGCCTTCATTAAAGAATGGGATTATCCCGGTTTCATTTACATCTTCCCCATCATCGACACCACGGGTCTCTACCTTCGCCAGCCGTGCAACACCACGACGGGCTTCAGGAACGTCAGCATAGACAGCTGCACGGTGGCGATGGAGTGGAACCCCGACGGGAGCTCGGAACGCTACGAGGTGGCCGTGAGCCGCATAGGGCGCACACCCGAGGAGGGCACCGTCGTGCAA
>DFHL01000054.1:0-28043 GCA_002371315.1 Bacteroidales bacterium UBA3724
GAGCCCGTGTGGGCCATCGGCACCGGCAAGACCGCCACGCCCGAGCAGGCACAGGAGATTCACGCCTATATTCGCTCGCTGATAGCCAAAAAATACGGACAGCAGGTGGCCGACGAGACCAGCATCCTCTATGGCGGCAGCTGCAAGCCCAGCAACGCCCGCGAACTCTTCGCCAACCCCGACGTCGACGGCGGCCTCATCGGCGGAGCCTCGCTCAACGCCGACGACTTTGTCGACATCGCAATGGCTTTCTGATTGTGAATAGTGAATAGTGATGAGTGAATAGTGACCTGTGACCAGTGACCAGTGAAACGAGCGAGCTCGTGTCACAGGTCACTATTCACAGGTCACTATTCACAGGTCACTGGTCACAATTAAAAATCAACAATTGAAATACGAACACCTTATAGCACAGCGATTCCTGCAGCGCGACAAGCACAACTTCTCGCGGCCGCTCGTCAACATCGCTACATATACCATCGCCCTCGGCATTGTCGTTATGATTATGGCCGTCAGCATCTTGCGCGGCTTCCAGCAAAACATCACCGACAAAGTCACCGGCTTTGGAGCACACATCACCGTCCACAGCCAAGCCTGGACCGCCGACTACGACGACGCCTACATCACGATGAGCCCGTCCGAGGCCGACGCCCTCAGGCATTTGCCCCTCATAGCCAACATCCAACCCACCGCCACCAAAGGCGGAATGCTCAAAACCGACAGCCAGATACAAGGCATCATCCTCAAAGGCATCGACCACACCTTCGACACCACCTTCTTCGCACGCAACCTCGTCAGCGGACACCTGCCCGCAACCGGCGACACCAACGCCACCAACCAAATCATCATCTCGCAGCGACTGGCGCAAAAGATGGACCTCAACCTCGGCGACAAGGCACGCACCTACTTCTGGGCCGACAACACCTACCGCGCACGCGCACTCCTCGTCACCGGCATCTACAACACCGACCTCGCCGAATTCGACGATCACTACATCATCGGCAACATCGACCTCATCCGACGGCTCAACAACTGGCCACCCGACGCCGCATCGGCCTACGAAATCAACATCCGCAACTTCAGCCAGCTCGACCAAGCCCTCGCACTCGTAAAGGACAACACCCCCTTCAACCTCGCCGTCCACTCCATCGTCGAGCAGCAACCCTCAATGTTCGCCTGGCTCAACCTGCTCAACTCCAACATCATCCTCATCCTCATCATCCTCGCCGTCGTCACCTCCGCATCCATCGTCTCCGCACTACTCATAATGATTTTCGAAAAGACAGCAATGATAGGACTCCTCAAGACACTCGGCGCCACCAACCGCTCAATCCGCCACATCTTCATCCTCAAAGCCAACACCATCATCCTCAAGGCACTCATCCTCGGCAACGCCGTCGCCGCAGCACTCTGCCTCATACAGCACCATCTCCACATCCTCCGCCTCGACCCCGAAAGCTACTCGATGCCATACGTCCCCATCGACCCCAACCCCCTCATCTTCATCCTCGTAAGCATAGCCACCGCCGCCATCGCCAACGCAGCACTCCTCATACCCACCACAGCCATAGCCCATATCCATCCAGCCAAAACAACACGACAGGAATGACCACACCAGCCCGACACACAGCACCCAAATTCAAAAAGCCACGCAAAGGCAAGTGGATCATAATGTCCATAACAATCATCCTCGGACTCGCAGCCCTCTGGATCATCAACACCTTCGCACAGCAGATACGCCAGTCAGAAGAAGAAAAAGTACGCATCTGGGCCAGCGCCGTCAGCCAGAAAGCACAGCTCATATCATCGACCGAGACATTCTTCAACGAAGTCGCCATCGACGAACGCCGCAAAGTCAAACTCTACATCGACGTACTCCGCTCCTTCAACAACAGCGACCTTTCCTCCGACGCCGCCTTCAGCCTCTCATACGTATCCTACATCGTCGACAGCTCGCGCACACCCTTCATCATCCTCAACCGCGACACCCTCATCACCTCCTGCGGCAACATCACACCCACCCCACAGCAAGACCGCCAGCTCATCGGCACCAAACCCTCGCCACAACTCCTCCAAACCTTCTCCGACAACCCACCCTTCAACTACACCATCTGGGGCATACCCCTCACACTCCTCTACCGCCAGTCCCAGATCTACAGCGATATGCGCGCCACACTCGACAACCTCAACACCTCATTCCTCACCGAAGTCACCAACAACAGCGTCCTCGTACCAGTCATCATCGTCGACAGCACACGCCAAAACGTCATCTCCTCAGGCAACATCAACCCCTCACAGTTCGACACACCGCAGAAGCTCAACGACAAACTCAGCCAGATGGCCGACCAAAACCAGCCCATCACACTCCAACTCCCCAACAGCCGCACCGCCTACGTCTACTACCAGCCCACACCGATGCTCCGACTCCTACGCATCATACCACTCGTCTACCTCTTCCTTGCACTCGTCCTCCTACTCATCTCCTACAACCTCTTCCGCACAGCACGCAGCGAAG
Source organism: Bacteroidales bacterium UBA3724 (assembly GCA_002371315.1). Taxonomy (GTDB): domain Bacteria; phylum Bacteroidota; class Bacteroidia; order Bacteroidales; family P3; genus Colimorpha. Next base: position 2,516 of record DFHL01000054.1, read on the forward strand.
AAGAAAACCGCGTATGGGTAGGTATGGCCAAAGAAACAGCCCACCAGCTCGGAACACCCATCTCCTCACTCAGCGGATGGGCCGACTACCTCGAGGGCAAAACCCTCACACAGCCCTACCTCGACGAAATACGCAAAGACATCGACCGGCTCGACACCATCGCACGGCGCTTCTCCAAAATAGGCAGCACACCCGAACTCACACCGCAGGACGTCACACAAGTCATCCAACACACCATCGCCTACCTCCAAAAACGCTCGCCGCGCAAAGTCAACTTCGTCACCACACTCCCCGACCACCCCGTCATCGCACCCCTCAACCCCTACCTCTTCGAATGGGTCATCGAAAACATCTGCAAAAACGCCATCGACGCAATGCAAGGCAACGGCACCTTCACCACCATACTCACCACACAAGGCAACCTCATCCACATCGACCTCGCCGACACAGGCAAAGGCATACCACCATCACAGCAAAAATACATCTTCAACTCAGGCTACACCACCAAACAGCGCGGATGGGGACTCGGCCTCTCACTCGCACGACGCATCATACAAGACTACCACAAAGGACACATCGCCCTCAAATACTCCATCCCTGGACAAGGCACCGTCTTCCGCATCACCATCAACGCACAACAGGAATCCCAACCCACAAAATAAAAATCATCCACAACATCCCTATTCCAGATTTATTTCGTAATTTTGCATTCCTAAAAAATACAACACCGCACTTTGACATATCATACAAACGACAAATTAACAGATGGTTACAACAAATAATATTATTTAGGTGATTAACACCCATTTACTGTAACATCCTTAATCATATCTTGTTGTGATTTGCTTAAAAAGAAGACATTAGAAGAGATATTTGACATTAGATATCTCCAATTTGTATTTTGAAGCATTGTTGTGATTTGCTTAAAAAGAAGACATTAGAAGAGATATTTGACATTCGTTACTGTTATTCAAATTATAACGACTTTGTTGTGATTTGCTTAAAAAGAAGACATTAGAAGAGATATTTGACATTACGAAGTATACAAATATAACTAAAACAATGTCTTGCACAATGTCAAAGAAACTAAAAATCCTGCCCAATTGGGCAGGATTTTTAGTTTTATAGAAGATATTTCTAATCCTGAATAAAAGACTAAAACAACTCCAATTGTTGCCCCGGAGCATTTGGAGGTGTCTCCTTCCGACAGGTAAAAAGTTCTATCTGTCCGAACTGCTTGTCGGTGATGGTCAGACAGCCTACCTGTCCGTATTCTGGCAGGAAGGTCTTGACACGCTTGAGATGGACATCGGCATTCTCGCGACTGGCACAATGGCGTACATAGATAGAGAACTGGAACATCGTGAAACCATCTGTCAGAAGGTCTTTGCGGAATCGCGCGGCCGCCTTGCGTTCTTTCTTGGTCTCGGTAGGGAGGTCGAAGAAAACAAGGAGCCACATAATGCGATATTCGCTGAAACGGTCCATCAAAGCACTGGGTAGGTTATCTTTCGAGCCTCGCCAGCAAAACAGCGTGCCAGCGAAGCCGTCGTCTGACTGACCGCCACCATCAGCGGACTTCGCTGACCGCCAATAACGACATCAAGAGTCGGTATGGTCAGCAGATTGCGCTTGATGTCGGTAGTGACCTCGCTAATATCTGGATAGAGTTGCATCGTCTGCACCACAAGACGGTCGACATAGGGGCGATAAGGTTCCATAATGTCGTCGGCAAGGCAATAGGCATTGTAGCGGTTGTGGTGGTGAATGCCAAGCGTGGGCAGCAAGCCGCTGCTGACCAGGGCACGAGCCACGGTGGCGCGCAATATAGCATAGCCGTAGTTGAGAAGAGCATTCGGCTCATCGCCATAGCGTTCGCGCGTAAAGTCATCCAAGTCGGGGAACATCTTCTTCCAGTAGTAGGCTGCAGCACGCCCTTCGAGGTTTGTGCTGTCGCCTGATCGCACATCGGCAGCCCAGTGGAGCATATTGCCCGTTTCGGCATTGTGCAGCTCGCGCAGCAGGGCTGCCTGATTGAGTATCTTTTGCTGCACAGTCTGCTGCCACAACTGTTTGCGCAGCGGCAGCGAGGCGTTGATTTGTTCGCGGAACCGTTCGCTCTGCACCGTATGCCCTTCGAGTGGCAGCATAAGCCCCACAGGCAAATGGCGTTTGTCGCAGGTAACGACGGCTGCATTGTTGTCGAGCAATGCGGCCATTGCGCCGTGGGTGATGGTAATTTGCTGGTGGTCGAGGACAACGATACCGATATCCTCTATCGGCACTGTGGTCTGTCGTTCAGGACTGTCGTCCTGCTTTTCGATGCGTATCACAAGCTGGGCATTGCGCAGCGACAGGTAGGCCGGATTGGAGAAACAAAGTGTGCGCTTGATCATAGTTAATACTATTTAAAAACAATATTACCGATAGGATCAATTTCAAAATCAACATTTTCTATTAAAGCCTTAAATTTGTCAGCCTTTAGGGACAGATAAGAAATGTTTGCTTGTGTCGAAAACTCAGTTGCCCGTTCAGAAGAATCACAGTCATTTTCTTTCCGTGACTCGATATGATTCACCAAATAGATATTTGGAGTTCCCATCTCATTGAATTTATAAACCACAAATAGCCTTTTGTTAAGCCTGTCAGAATCCATTTCTTTAACTTCCTCTGGATAGTGGATGTAAGGTATTACACGCGTGCCTTTTTTGATTATTGCTTTCAAGGGCATCATCTTGTTTCCTTCAAAGAACTTAAATTCTGGTTCTTCATACAAAGAGTCTGTACTATTGAGGTTAAGTTGTGCGACATCAAAGTAGTTAATCAGTCGGAAACATCTCTTGTACTTGCCTTGCAACGTTCCTTCATAGTATAGACATAAATAGTTATCATCATTTTGCACATAGTAATTGTTCTTATAACACTTTTTAGATTTGTATGTCTGCTGTTTTATCTTTATAGTTGTATCAATCTTTAAGAGACCTCGTCCAGCCTTGGCTTTACAACGAACGTGTCTTATAGGAGATATCGGACGACCATTTTTATCTCTTTTTATTTGTTGTCCTTCCTTTGACAACATATATATATCTTTCTCTATTGCCTTTGCAAACGAAAGTTGCTCTTTCTCGATATAATCATATATCTGTTTTTCTATGCATTTTCTAAGTTTAGCATCAACAATACAGTCTAAGTCTTTTTCTGTCAAACTTTTTAAAGGTTTTCTAACCACCATCAAATATTCATCGTCCGATGTTTTAATTGCTCCGTAAAAAGTGTCCTTATGAAGGCTGCCGCGAATAGAGTCACCCTTATTCCATTGTCCTACAATTCTTTTTCCACAAACAAATCTTGTTTTTTTTGCCACGGAAAGTGTTTGATCCTTATAAATATGATTAACTAAAATATTATTTTCTATTATATCGACAATATTATTGATAGTTCCAAGCCTGCAGGATTGTATTTCTTTGTCCATCAATAATCGTAACGTATTTTTTTCACTGTCACAAGCCTCTTCGTATCGATAAAAAAGTTCTATCATTCTGTCTCGTTGAGATGCCACTGGTATCATTGTCAAAACGGCGGCATCAACAGCGTGATGTGAATGCTTGTTCCTGTTTTTCTTTTCATCAGCACTTTGTATGCCTAATATCTTGCGAAAACCAGCAGTCACACTACCCTTCTGCACATCGACACGACTGAAAACCGACTTTAGATAGTGATATGCGTATTTAGTAATGATGCGTGTATCCACTAGTTGTCTGTGTCGAAATCCAAATTCAAGTTCATCTTTCTGGACTGTAAATGTTTGTAATTTTGCCTGCCAATAGTCTAATTCCAGTTCATAAAGGTGCTTCTGCCGTATGCATTGATTTTTACGATCTACAGTAGTAGCAATACGCGATTTGCCTTTCCATATTTCAATCTGTGACTTGATGTGCTCCACTTTTTCTTTCCAATGTTGAATTCTATCCTGTATATCAGCATAGTTAGACAATTCAGCCGGAATGCGGTTGTTTTTTTCACGATTAGCATAAGTAAAGCACACCGTTTTGTTGCTTAAAGAATCGTCAAAAGATATACTGCGTGGTATCGTATGTTCTATTTGGATAATATTATCATCGAACAGGTCTGACACATTTATGGTTTTTCCAGAATAAATGCAAATAAATCTTTGCTCTTGCCATAGTTTATATTTTTGAAAATCTATGGTGAACCGTTCTGCTTTAGTCTTTTGCTGAGGCGAATCTAATTCTACTATATTTTGCTCAAAAAGCAACCGTCCCTTTTCTATGTCGGCATCATTGTATTGTGGACGAAACTCCTTGATGACCTCTGCAATGGCTCTGTTCTCTTCATTTCTAGCTTTCTGATAGTTTTCGATTGCCCAGCGCCAGTTGGCATCATTCATATCACGTGCCGTTTCAACAACAACACGCGTATTTTCGTCTATTATTCCCTTTGCCAACAATTCATTTATTGTATTGCGCAAAATATAGAGAGCTCTTAATGCTACAGGATTTTTTATTGCTCCAATATTAGGTGTGCCTAATTGGAACACATACATCATATGGCCATCACATAACAATTGTTGAGGGGATTGTAAAGTAAATTTGTTAATTTGGGAATGATGATATAATTTATCCCACTTTTCTTGTTGAACATCGGGAAACTTTATATACAAATACCTTTTCAAGCCGTCACTAACCAGAGGAATTTTAAAGTATTCTCTTTTTGACGAGGAGAAAAACTGCTGATATAGAAATTCCACTGATTCCCGCAAACGATTCTGTTCGTTAGCCTGTAATTCCATCCATCGTTTTTTGCTTATTGATTCTATTATACACTTCATCACCTCTTTGCGGTCTATGTCATCTATCTTGTATTGTGTATTTTTAAAAGCCTGCTGTTCATCAAGAACCTTTGATTTATAATTGGATATCAATGTATTTGTTACTCGATATACCATACGAAGATAATTGTTATCCAACTGAATTTGCTTGTAATTCAAAAGAATATCTGCTTTGTTTTCCTCCCATCTTTTAAAACCTATAATATCTGGTATTTTTGCCAACGCAACAGCGTCACTATACACCATTCCTTCGCGAAGGAACGGTGTTATGTTGCGAACTGCTTTAAGACTTAACGAAGTGTAGCCATCCTGAACGACACTCCACAGTCTTGTAAGTTCATCAACTTGTTTATCATCGAGGTGCATCCTTTTGCTAGCAAATTCTGCAAGTTCTTCATAATCTTCACTAGTATATGCCAAGTGCCATACATCCTCGTAATTGTAACTAACTTTATGTATTTCGCCTGTTATATTATTTATGCGGTTTCTATTGGTATCTAATGATGCATTACGCCAGTCTTCTCCTAATATTTTTTTTAATCTACTTATCACTGGACAACCTGCCACGGAGGTTGTGTCACGATAGTTGATAGTATGTTCCTCATAACTAAAATGCTGATTCTTATGCTCCTTTTCAAGCCATTTACGTATATCTTCAAATTTAAATGTCGCTTTCGAACGAGTAAAAATACTATCAAACAAGCGATTTCGTTGTTCATTATCAAGGCTTGACCAATCATCATCAGAACTTGCGCGATATCTAATATTGTTGATAAATGATAACGCCCTGAATTCTTCATATTCTGGATTACTTACAGACACTCTGTCACGAGTTGGTTCGAGCGTACATTTGCCAACATTATGCTTTTGTGTACGAAGTGGACGGCGGTAGAATATTGTTCCCTCTCCTTTCTTCGTACTTATAAGACAATTAAAAAGTTGTGGTAACTTCTTGTCAATTTGTTGAAATATGCATATTTTATTGATTTCGTCAATGTATAAAGACTGTACGGCTTGATATTCACTATTCCTTATTCTTATACCTTCTTTTTCTAACCTAGCAAAAGCACAACCAACAGTTTCAAGATGGTTGTTAGCCATATACTCTTTCAACATACGTGATTTGCTTTCTTCGGATTTCTTCATTTCAGATTTAATATCTATTGAAACGATGTCATCTTTCTCGCCTGCTTCTTTAAGTGTCTCGCCTTTACTGCTTTTAAAACCTCGACGCTGTGCAATATGATACATTGCACGTCCAAATTTGAAGCGGTCAGTTTGATTATCCCAGTCCAATTTATGCTTCATCAATTCAGCACGTAGTTGATAGGGGCTACTGTATTCAGGTATACCATCACAGTTGAAATCCAATCGTACCCACTGTTCGAATTCTTTGGCATCTACAGGATAACGACGTTTCAAATTATTACCTTTATCATATTTGGACCACTTGTCGAGATCCTCACTCTTAAGAGGACAACAACCATAAGCTATCAGTAATTTTAAGGTAGCCCATATACGATACTTTCTGGATTGATAAAGCCGTCTCGTAGAACGATATTTTGTTCTTTCAGCGGCAAATGAATATTCACCACTTTTTCCATTTCCTACACCCGATTTAAATATTATAGAACCGTAATATTCTAGTTGTTCACTAATGTTTCTACCTAAATCAACATTTCTCACCGCAATACCTAAAGAACTGGTTCCTAAATCTATGCCTAATATTTTTTGTTCCATTGAAAATTTTATTTTTTTATTCCGAAAATATATAGTATCTTTGCAAAACTTTTTAAGCTTATCACAATAAGGCTATAAGCCGAAGAGTTTTCTTAAGACCTGCGATTACGTAGGTCTTTTCTTATAATATTTCATTTATAGTTGTTCCTGTCATCATTTTTAGCCATATACCAAAAATTCTGTCGCCAACACGAAACAGACCCTTCTCTTCCACAATTACATCGTCATCTTTTAACTTTTTCATTACAGCTTGCACCGAGCTGGCAGAATAGAGGCGATGTCTTTTTATGAATGCCGAGAATGTCAATTTAGAAGCTACCCCCTCTTCAGCTATAGCAAACAGCAATTCCTTCTGCCTCAATGTTAATTGTGACAATTCTTCACGACAAAGCGTATCGTTAACGTCTATTATCGATTGTAAGGATTCTCTGTACTTTTCATTTATATTATTAATTTTTTGCAAAATTACAACTTCTTTTTCAAACTGCAACATAATTATGCAAAAAAAATTATGCAATTTGAACAATTCAAATTGCATAATCCGCCAACTACATATATCACAATTAAATACAAAAACTCCCTTCATAGAATGAAGGGAATAATATAGCCATAAATCTTTAAATCCGTTCTCACACTTCACTTCTGCAGACAAGCCTTCAGAGCCCCGACGAAACGATGGATGTCATCCTCCGTCGTGTCGAACGAGCACATCCAGCGCACAATGTCCGTCGGCGCACCAGTGGCCGCATCGGTGCCGCTCTCCGACCAGTCGTAGAAGAAACACTCCTCCTGCAGCGCCGTCCAGACAGGACGCGGCAGCTCGGCAAAAACACTGTTCACCTGCACAGGATACACAATCTTCACCTGCGGCAGCGTCTTCCTCAGCTCGCCAAGCAGCAGCTGCGCCATCCTGTTGCTGTGCTCCGCATTGCGGCACCACAGCGGCTTTTCGCCAGGCGTCTCCTTCAGGTAGGCCTCAAACTGGACGGCAACAAAGCGCATCTTCGAGCACAACTGCCCCATCTGCTTGCGACGGTATTTCATCTCCACATCAAGGGCCGGGTTCAGTATCACCGCCGACTCGCCCATCAGCAGCCCGTTCTTGGTGCCGCCGAACGAAAGGCAGTCCACACCCGCATCGGTGGTCATCTCCCTGAACGTGCAGCCCAGCGCAACAGCAGCATTGGCCAGCCGGGCACCGTCGACGTGGAGATACATATTGTAGCTGTGCGCCAAGTCAGCCAAGGCGCGGATTTCGTCGATGGTATAGAGCGTGCCCAGTTCCGTGCTCTGCGTGATCGAGATGGCGCGGGGCTGCGAATGGTGCTCAAAGCCGAAGCCGTGCAGTTGCGTGCGCACCAGGTCTGGGGTCAGCTTGCCGTCGGGCGTGGCCACCGTCAGCAGCTTGCAGCCTACAATGCGTTGCGGCGCACCGCACTCGTCCACATTGATATGGGCCGTGTCGGCACACACCACAGCATTATGCGAACGGCACATCGCATCGATGTTCAGTACATTGGCACCCGTGCCGTTGAAAACGAAATACACACTGGCATCCGCACCAAACACCTCCTTGAAACACTGTCCCACACGGGCACAGTATTCGTCGTCGCCGTACGCCAAAGCGTGTTCCCTGTTGGCCTCAGCGATGGCCTGCAGCACTTCGGGACTCACACCCGAATGGTTGTCGCTTCCAAATCCTCTTTTCATATATTTAATTAAGTTTAAAATCGGGGTTAAAGGGAGTTAATGGAGGAGTTAAAAGGAAATAAAAGGGGAAGTTAAAAAGGAAGTTAAAAGGGACAATACGAATTATCTTTCCGTTTTCCGCTCTCCGTTTTCCGCTTTCCGCTCTCCGTTCTCACTTCTCCGTTTTTTCGTTTTCGTTTTGGTTTTCGTACGAAGTTTTCCGCTTCCCTCACTTGTCCATCGAAAATATAAACTCCTCGTTGTTCTTCGTGTTGGACATAAAGCGCTTCAGCATCTCCATAGCCTCCACAGGGTTCAGGTCCGTCAGCTGGTTGCGAAGCACCAGCATACGCGACAGCACTTCCTGCTTCACCAGCAGGTCGTCGCGGCGCGTCGACGAGCTCACAATATCGATTGCAGGCCAGATGCGCTTGTTCGCCAAGCGGCGGTCAAGTTGCAGTTCCATATTGCCCGTACCCTTGAACTCCTCGAAAATCACATCGTCCATCTTAGAACCCGTCTCCGTCAACGCCGTAGCTATAATCGTCAGCGAACCACCGTTTTCAATCTTTCTTGCAGCACCAAAGAAACGCTTCGGCTTCTGGAGCGCATTCGCCTCGACACCGCCCGACAGAACCTTGCCCGACGCAGGCTGAACCGTATTGTAGGCACGCGCCAGGCGCGTAATCGAATCAAGCACAATCACCACATCGTGGCCGCACTCCGTCATACGCTTCGCCTTCTCCAGCACAATGTTGGCAATCCGCACGTGACGCTCGGCAGGCTCGTCGAACGTCGACGCAATCACCTCGGCATTGACGCTGCGCTGCATATCCGTCACCTCCTCCGGGCGCTCGTCTATCAGCAGCACCATCAGGTACACATCGGGATGGTTGTAGGCAATGGCATTGGCTATCTCCTTGAGCAGCGTGGTCTTACCCGTCTTCGGCTGGGCAACGATCAATCCGCGCTGACCCTTTCCAATCGGCGTGAACAGATCGATGATGCGCGTCGACAAAGTCTCCTGCGGATGACCCGTAAGCTGGAACTTCTCCTGCGGAAACAGCGGCGTCAGGCTCTCGAACGGCACACGGTCGCGAATCTCCTCAGGGTTGCGCCCGTTGATTTGCAGCACCTTGACCATCGGGAAATACTTCTCCACGTCGCGTGGCGGACGTATCGTGCAGCGCACCGTGTCGCCAGCCTTCAGGCCATACGACTTGATCTGCTGCTGCGAAAGGTAAATGTCGTCGGGCGACGCCAAATAGTTGTAGTCCGACGAGCGAAGGAAACCGAAACCGTCCGGTGACAGCTCCAGCACACCTTCCGCCTCAACGAAACCTTCAACCTCATATGGGAACTCCTGTCTGCGGTTGTTCCGCTCGTTCTGTCCGTTCTGGCCGTTTTGGCCGTTTTGGCCATTCTTTTGCTTATGCTGGTTATTCTGGCGACGCTCCACATTCTCCACGTTCTCCACATTCACTTTTTCGTTTTCGTTTTGGTTTTCGTACGAAGTATTCCGCTCTCCGTTCTCCGCTTTCACCTCTCCGCCTTCCGCATCCAGCTTTTCGTTTTGGTTTTCGTACGAAGTTTTCCGCTCTCCGCTTTCCGCCTCTTCGTTCTCCGCTTTCCGCGGCTTGCGGCCTCTGCGCTTCGTTCCAGCAGTTTCAGCCTTCACTTCCGCATTCTCCGTTCTCACCTCTCCGCTCTCCATCTTCACCTCGTCGCCATCCGCATCCCGCTTTTCGTTTTCGTTTTGGTTTTCGTACGAAGTTTTCCGCTCACCGCTTTCCGCTTCCACGGCCTTGCGGGGCGGGCGACCGCGACGGCGTTTCGGCTGCACAGGCACCTCGTCGCCTTCCGCATCCCGCTTTTCGTTTTCGTTTTGGTTTTCGTACGAAGTTTTCCGCTCACCGCTTCCCGTCTCGACGCTTTCGCTGTTGCGTTTCTGGAAAAAATCGCGCGGACTTGCCACTTCGGGCACAACAGGCACAACGGGAATCTCCAAGTCGCTGATGTTCAAGTTGAACTCCGACTCGTATTTTTCACCTTCGGCCGTTTTTTCCTCTATCGGCTGCACATCCTGCGGCACACGCTGTGCCGCAGCCTTTGCCGCACGCGCAGCCTTCTCCTTGTGAGCCTTATAGTTTTTGGCGTTCGACTCGGCAACCGGCACCGGCTTTACACGCGCGTGGCGCACGCGCTGCTGAGGCTGCTCTGCATTCTGGTCACTATTGTCTGTAGGATTGTTCGCTTGGACATCAAGAATCTTGTATATCAACTCTTTGGGCTCCAATCGGTCCGCCCGGTGCACGCCAAGCTCTTTAGCAATGTCTATCAATTCGATATGAGCTTTTGCTGACAGTTCTGAAATATTGTACATATAGAAATTAAATGCTGCGGAAATCAGACAATCCTGATTTTTCCCGTCAGTAGGTGGAACTAAATTTTAGTATAACTCTTTGTGATTTAGATTATTGCAATATAAAAAGGCAATCTTATGCCCCTTATTTCGATACGCAAAGATAGAAAAAAAATCCAACATCCAAAAAAAAATTTTGCCATACTGACGAAAAAGTGTATTTTTGAAACCTGAAACATCGGGGACCACAACAGCCCCAAGCACCGTACAACACTGAAAATAAACAAAGTAAATCAATTAATAAACTTTTAATAAAACAGAAAATTATGAACATTCCCGAAAATTTGAAGTATACCCAGGATGACGAATGGGTAAGAATGGAAGGTGACATCGCTGTCGTCGGCATCACCGACTACGCACAGCACGAACTTGGCGACATCGTCTTTGTCGACGTCGACTGCGAAGGCGACACCGTCGACGCTGGCGAGGCTTTCGGCTCGATCGAGGCCGTCAAGACCGTTGCCGACCTGCTGATGCCCTGCACCGGCGAGGTGGTCGAGTTCAACACCGCCCTCGAGGACGCTTCGTCCATCAACAACGACCCCTATGGCGAAGGCTGGATCATCAAGTTCAAACCCGCCAACGCCGCCGACGTCGACGCCCTGCTCGACGCTGCCGCCTACAAGGCCAAAATCGGTGCCTAAATCCAGGCTACACCAAAACAACAGAAAGGATGCCCGCAACGGCATCCTTTTTTTATGCCCCACCCCGCCACCGCTCCGCCATTTCGACTATCGTTCAACGTTAGTTCAACGTTATTTCTTCGATTCCCTATCGAAGAAATAACGGCGAAATAACGAAGAAGTAACGAAGAAATAACGGCGAAATGGCCTTGCGGACGGCTCGCGAAAGGGCACAAGATACACAAGGCACCGACATCTGGCCGACAAAAAAAGGAACCCCTTTTCGGGATTCCTTTTTTCGTTGATGCGAAGTCAATCCTGCGCAAGGGCCTTGCGCAGAATACACATTCTGCCTATCAGTCGACAATGACGTTCCAGTTGTGCTTGTCCTCGGCCTCGCCCAGCTGGATGGCACGCAGGTGCTCGTACAGCTTGGTGCTGATGGGACCGGGCTTCTTGCCGAACTCGTAGCTCTTGCCGGCCTCGGGGTCGTCGATGCGCTCGATAGGGCTGATGACGGCGGCGGTACCGCAAGCACCGGCCTCCTGGCAGTCGGCCAGCTCCTCGACAGCGATGGGACGACGCTCGACCTTGATGCCCATATCCTCGGCCAGCTGCATCAGGCTCTTGTTGGTGATGCTGGGCAGGATAGAGGTCGACTTCGGGGTGATGTAGACACCGTCCTTGATAGCGAAGAAGTTGGCAGCGCCAGCCTCGTCGACATATTTCTTCTCCTTGGCGTCAAGATAGAACTCGCAGGCATACTGACCGCCGTGGCAAGCCTCGACGTGTGCGCGCAGCGAAGCAGCATAGTTGCCGCCCACCTTGTAGATACCGGTGCCGAGGGGGGCGCTGCGGTCGTACTTGCGGGTGATGACGTAGGGGTTGGCCTGGAAACCGCCCTTGAAGTAAGGTCCAACGGGGGTTACGAAGATGAGGAACAGGTACTCGTTGGCGGGTTTCACACCCACGGTGATGCCGGTGCCGATGAGCAGCGGGCGCAGGTAGAGGCTGGCGCCGGTGCCGTAGGGCGGGATGAAGCGCTCGTTCATCTTGACGACGAGCTTGCACATCTCGACAAAGCGCTCGGTGGGCAGCTCGGGCATCATAATGCCGCGGCAGGTGCTCTGCAGACGGGCGGCGTTCTCGTCGGGACGGAACATACGGATCTTGCCGTCCTTGCAACGATAGGCCTTCAGGCCCTCAAAAGCCTCCTGACCATAGTGCAGGCTCGAAGCGGCCATATGGATGTTGATGCTTTCTTCGGACGAGATCTCGATTTCGCCCCATTTGCCGTCGCGATACCAGCAACGTACATTGTAATCCGTTTTCAGGTAACCAAACGGAAGGTTTTGCCAATCTATATTCATAATTGTTAGTTTTTTATTAATGTTTTACATTTTTATAACAGACTGCAAAGATAAGTCAAAAAAACGACATACCAAAATAATTTTCATTATAATGCTATTTTTTCGTCCCGAAGATGAAAAAAAGCGGTTCCGTTTGCAGAAACCGCTTTGCCGTTGTGGTCCCTCTTGGGCTCGAACCAAGGACCCGCTGATTATGAGTCAGCTGCTCTAACCGACTGAGCTAAGGGACCAGAACCGACGAGGACCAAAGAAAGGAGAAACGAGTCCAACGCCGATTACGAGGTGCAAAAGTACTAACTTTTCGCGACACGGGCAAAAAAAATTGCTATTTCTTCATCATTTTTCTGTAACCGCTTTATTTTCAAAATGCATTTTTTGACGTTTGGAAACTTTTTTTCTTGTCAAATAGCATCCATTTGCAAATATTTTTGTAATTTTGCAGCCCGAAAAAGCAAAAGAAAAAATGGGCAGAATAATGGCAATTGACTATGGCAGAAAGCGTACTGGCTTGGCGGTGACCGACGAGTTGCAGCTGATTGCAACAGGATTGGCCACTGTCGAGACCCACCGGCTGGCGGCATACCTCGACGAATACTTGCGCAAGGAAAGCGTCGAGCTCTTCGTTGTCGGCGAGGCCAAGCACCTCGACAACACGCCTTCCGAGTCGGCCCGCTTCATCGAGCCCTTCGTCGCCACGCTGCGCAAACGCTACCCCTCAATCCCCGTCGAGCGCATCGACGAGCGCTTCACGTCGAAAATTGCCTTCCAGGCGATGATCGACGGTGGCCTGTCGCGCAAGCAGCGCCAGAACAAAGGCCTGATCGACACCGTCAGCGCCGTGCTCATACTTCAGAACTATATGCAGAAAAAAGAGTACGAAACAAAACGACAGTAAACATATCATTTTATATATCAACCCTTAAACCCTTAAACCCTTTAACCCTAAAACCCTTAAACCCTATAACCCTTAAACCCTTTAACCCTTTAACCCTTCAACCCTAAAACCTTTCAAACCTTTAACCCTAAAACCCTTAAACCATATATGACCCTTCCCATTGTAGGCCTTGGCGACCCCATACTGCGCAAAGAGGCGCAACCCATCACGGCCGACTATCCCGGCCTGAAACAACTTATCGACGATATGTTCGAAACAATGTACTCCGCCGACGGCGTTGGCCTGGCGGCACCGCAGATAGACCGCTCCATACAGCTGGTTGTCATTGGTTTCCGCCCCTACGACGAAGCCACCGACACCTATGGCCCCGAAGAGGAGCGCCACGTGCTCATCAACCCCGAAATCATTGAAGAAGTCGGCGAAAAGAAGTACTTCAACGAAGGCTGCCTCAGCATCCCCGACATCCACGAGGACGTGCTGCGCCCCGAAGGCATAGTGCTGCACTGGTTCGACGAGGACTTCAACGAGCACCAGGAGCAGATAGGCGGTATGTTTGCCCGCGTGGCACAACACGAAATCGACCACCTGCACGGCAAAGTATTCACCGACCGCCTGAGCCCGCTGCGCAAAACGATGATAAAGCGCAAGCTCAACGATGTCGCCAACGGCAAAGTGCATCCAAAATACAAAATGAAGAAATCAACCAAAAGATAAACCGCAATATGAAAAAAAGCACAATAACCATAACATTAGCCGCCCTGGCTCTTGCCGCCTGCAACAGAGGCCCACAGGAACCGACGCGCGACGAACTGGTCCAAAGCATCGACTCGATAGAGGCCCCGCTGATGAACGCCGCCCAGATGGGAAGCGTCGACACCGCTGAAGGCAACAAAATCATTGGCCTGTATATCCAGTTTGCCGACGCGTTCCCCACCGACTCGATGGCCGCGCCCTACCTGCACCGCGCTGCACAAGTGGCTGGCGGAATGGGGCATATTGACGATATGACGGCCTATTACGACCGCGTGATCAACAACTATCCCGACTATGCCAACCTCGACGAATGCTACTACGAGAAAGGCATAGCCCTCGACAATGCCGGCCGCAAGGCTGAAGCCCGCAAGGCCTACCAGCAGTTTCTTGACGAATATCCCGACCATTTCCTGGCCGAGGACATACGCAAGACGCTCCCGCTTCTGGATATGAGCGACGAGCTGCTGGCCAAGCACCTTCAGGAAATAGAGCATTGACAAGCGAACACCCAAATCTCCACAGCAAATACGGTGGAGATTATGCCCCAGCGCAAACAACGCCCCGCACCCCGAATGGGATGCGGGGTGTTCTGCTTTTATTCAGGGTAATATTCTGAAAATGAGTGGTCGTCATAAAGTATAACGACCTTCACGATCCTCTTCTTCGTTAGATTTGGTTTTTCGGCACCCGTCGTCGACGGCTGGTCGTTTACGCGATTCTCGTCGAGTTGAGCCAGTCGAGCCGTATTATTCGTTTCAGGCATACGAGCCTGACCGGGTGTCGAGGCCTGGATCGGCGCCGTCGCCTCGGGTGCCGTTGCAACAGACGGAGCGGCAACGACAGGTTGCGGTGCGGAAGGCTGCGGCTGGACCGAAACAGGATTTTGAGCCGCTTCGGGTTCCGACGGCAGCTCGAAGGACGAGAAAAGGTCGGGTTCAAATTGCGGCTGCGCCTTGGATGCCGGCGCAACTTCCTGTTCCACCTGCGACACCTGGGTCTGCGGCGGCACCGACATCTGGGTCTGCGGCGGCATCTGTGACGGCATCGATACCGGTGTCTGTGTCGGCACTGACACCGATGCCTGTGCCGGAATCGATGCTGCCGCTGCCAGCTCGACGGGGTCCGCTTGTACCGGCGGCTTCGGAGCAACAGGCATCGAATATGGGCTGACAAACATTTCGCCCTCGCCAAGGGTGAGCCACTTGATGTCGATTTCAGGATATCGGTTGACAACCTTCATAACGAAATCAAGACTGGGCCGGTTGCGTCCAGACAAAATATGCGACATACCCGACGGCTGAATTCCTATCTCCTCGGCGAACTGTCGCGAGGTAAGATTTTTGGCCTTTAAAATGAGATTTATCCTGTCAACCATAATTTTACATTTATAACGTTACTTTCAATCGATTTACAAAAGTACAAATAATTTTTGAAACATCTGTAAACAAAGTGAAAATTATTTTTGTAAGCATATTGTTTACATAAGTAACAATTTAAAATATACATCATAAGATACACTATATAAGGTTTTTAAATCTTATAAAACGCTATTTTTGCCCATTTCCGATTTGCTCCTATTTCATTATAGTAATACTTTAATAAAAACATTTAGTATGTATTAGTTCAATATTTTAGCAGTCTACACTTACTCACTGACAAGTAAAAAGCCCAATTTACAGATATTTCCTCGTATACATTTGTAATATTTACAAAAGGTAATCAATTTACAAAAATACAATTCGGTTACTTTTGTAACCGATTACAAAAGTAAATTTACAGATTTCACGCCTAATCGACGTTCGCAGGTTTGGTCATACAAAATCACGTTGAGAACAAAAACAGGGCCTTAGAAGGCAAATTTTTCAAACCGTATTCCCCACCCTTTTCCAGGTGTGGAGCGACGTTTACGATGAAACAATTTTTTTTGCATCACGTATACGCTATAAAAAAATTTCGCGTTATAGTGACAATTAATAATAACAACCAAAATTAATCCCGAGATGAAAAAACAGATAGCTGTCCTTTCCGTCGTGCTGCTTTTTGCAGCGACGATTGCTTCGTGTTCGCACAAGACCTGTCCGGCCTATCGTGGCTCGATTG
The DNA here is from genome assembly GCA_002371315.1 of Bacteroidales bacterium UBA3724. GTDB lineage: Bacteria > Bacteroidota > Bacteroidia > Bacteroidales > P3 > Colimorpha. Next base: position 18,957 of record DFHL01000054.1, read on the forward strand.
CCGAAAATGTCGTTGTCGAATAGTTGTTCCTCTTTGTGAACAGAACATAAAAAAGGCTTGCCGCAACCGGCAAGCCTTTTTTGTTGAGAATTGCAAATTCAAGCCCCCTACCCTGTCGCCTCGCAAATATCCGATTCTCGTTGAGGAATAATCGAGGCCTGATTTGCCTGTTTGGCAGAGAGCGCCAGCCCCGTCGGCCGGTAGCTCCCTGCCCCGTTTCTGGTGCGCCGGCAGATGTGCCGGCCGGCGCAGCGTTTGTCAGAGACCAATCTTCTCGTTGACGATGGCCAGGATTTCGGCCTCCTCCTTGATGGCGGCAGCCTCGATGGCGGCGGCACGCGAAAGGATGTCGTTCTTGAAGGCCTCGTCCTTGAGGCTGCTGGCGTTGATCTTCACGTTGAGGTGGGCACCCATCACGGCGCTGCGTGCTGCCAGGGCTCCCACGCCGCCGTCGGTGACGCTGGCCGGGTTGCCCCATTCCACCATAGCGCGGCAGACCTCGAAAGTCTCGAAAGCCTTCTGCATCGTCTGGAACGGCACCTCGGTGGCGAAGCGTGTAGCCTCCTGGATGGCGGCGCTGCGGGCAGCCTTCTCGTCGTCGGTCTTCTTGGGCAGGCCGAAAGCGTTCATAATCTTGTTGAACGCATTGGTGTCCTCGTCGACAAGGTGAAGCAGGTCGTTCTTGAGCTGCTGGCCGTGGACGGCGACATCGCTGAATTTCTCCCACTCGTCGTCGTAGGCAGCCTTGCCACCGGTCAGGTTGGCCACCATCGTGCCCAGCGATGCTGCCAAGGCACCCATATATGCGCTGACGCTGCCGCCGCCAGGGGCGGGGCTTTCGCTGGCCGTCTCCTCGCAGAAACCGGTGCAGGTCAGGTCGACAAGTTTCTTCTGACTGTGGTCTTCGATCAGATATTCAATGACTTTTTCCTTGGGGTCGAAGGGTTTAAGGTCGTCAAGGCCCATCGACTTGATGGCCACCTTCATTATTTCGTCCTCGCTGACGCCCAGCGAGCGGCGCTGTTTGGCCAGGTAGTATTTGCCGGCGTCGATAAGCACGCTCTTCGGTATCAGACCCACGATTTCGCAGCCCGTGACGCGAATGCCGCGGTTGGCGGCGCAGCGGCACACCTCGTCGAAGCAAAGATGCACCGGAGCCACCTTGATGCTCGTGATGTTCATCGACACCTGAGCGATGCCGTAGTCCTCTATGTACCAACCAATTGCCTTGGTACCTTTGAGCGTACCGGGAATCATTATGGTCTTGCCGTTCTCGTCCTTCATCGGCTTGCCGCTGGGCTTGCCGCCCTCGCGCATCGGACGGCCCTTTTCGCGCACGTCGAAAGCGATGGCGTTGGCACGGCGGGTCGAGGTGGTGTTGAGGTTGTAGTTGATGGCCACGAGGAAGTCGCGGGCACCCACCTGCGTTGCGCCGGTCTGCGCCGTGTGGTCGTTCCAGGCGTTGGGACCGTAGTCGGGCTTCCACTGTTCGGTGCCGAGGCGGGTCGACAGGCTTTCGTATTCGCCTGTGCGACAGTAGGCCAGATTGCGGCGTTCGGGTATTTTGGCCGCGTTTTCGTAGCAGTAGATGGGAATCTGCAGTTCCGTTCCGATGCGTTCGGCAAGGCGATGGGCATACTCGACGGTCTCTTCCATCGTGATGTTGCTGACGGGAATCAGGGGGCACACGTCGGTGGCACCCTGGCGGGGATGTGCGCCGTGATGCTGGCGCATATCAATCAGTTCGGCGGCTTTCTTCACCACGCGGAAGGCAGCCTCGCAAGCCTGTGCCGGTTCGCCGACGAAGGTGATGACCGTGCGGTTGGTGGTCTGGCCAGGGTCGACGTCGAGCAGTTTCACGCCTTCCACCTTCTCTATCTCGGCCGTAACCTGGTTTATGATGTTCATATCGCGTCCTTCGCTGATATTGGGGACGCATTCGATAAGCTGTTTCATAATTATATTGTTTAGTTTCAGTTTATTGTCTCAAAAATCATTTCCAGTTGGAAATTACAAATTTACATATTTTTTTTGAATGCGCCCGTTTTGTTTCCGATAAAATCAAAAATTGCTCTCTCCGGGTGCCGAAAATGTTAAATACAGCGTCCCTGCGCCAAAAACCATTTTAACATTTACCAAACACTACCCATCTTCTACCAACGTAAAACTTGGGTAGAACTTGGTAAGAACTTGGGTAGAATTTGATAAGAAGATGGTACTGGTAATCAGCCTCTTTTCGAGGGGCATTTTTGGAGTGTTTTTCGGGGTTTCAAAATTTTTTTTCACGCCTCGAAATGTTAAAATTTGGGGCCGCTGTAACGGATATTTTTTACAAATCACCCAGCAGTGCGACGCCCCATTCGGACATTTCTTGTAGCACAATCAGGACATCAACAAACCAACAGAAAAAACTCCCGCAACCAATACCAAAAATGCTTTTCCGCCGAACAATCACAAGGAAATACCTCGTACTGACAATGCAGGAAATCAAACAGTTGCCGCAGCAAACAAAAAAGGTTGAAAACTATTGGCAATAATATTTGCCGAATTACAAAAAAACGTGTACTTTTGCAGCCGGAAACAATTAATACAAAACCATTTAAGACGATGCTCTTCTGCTCGGAACGAGCCAGTTCGGGATAATCCAAAAAGGTGAAACGAAACGACAACGACGATGGACGACAGCAACATACCGAAACCCTATATGAAGTCACCGCCGGCGGAGACGGAGCGTGCGCGCCCCAACGCGCAGGATTACCTGCATCTGCTCATCGAACGCGAGCAGCAGATCGACGGCCTGACCGCGGCGCTGCACCGACTTGAGCTGGAGAAGCAGGAGCTGCAGGGCCGCATTGCCGAAAAGGAGCAGACCATCAACGATTTGCGTGCCGAAATCGACGAGCTGCGCGCCAGCGTCGAGGCCTCGGCCACAAGAGCCACGACCCACCACGGCGAACCGGCAGCGCAGAACATTATTCCGCTGATGACCTTCGAAGAGAGCTTTGACGACGAGCCTGCTGCACCCGTCCACGCCGGCCCCGTGCGTCGCAGCAAGAAGCCCGTGCGCATAGACAGCGACCTTGTGGCGCGACTGAAAAACGACCGCAAGGCCTATCCCGTCGTGTGCGACAAGGCGCTGATGTACTGGCAGATGCTGGCCGACGAAGGGCTGATAGACCATCGCCTGAAGCCCACATCGCGCTGCGGCGTGACAGTGATGGCGCGCATCGTCAGCCGTATGCAGACCACGGTGGACCCCAACATCAGCTGGGCCTTCTTCGAACGCCATTGGGGTTGCGACCACCTGCAGAGCAACCTGCACCGCGAGACCTACAAGCATCGCAACCTCTACCCCATCGTCAACCGCATTTTCGGACTTCCCGACGACGCGCCCTACCTCACCAAGAGCAGCCAGGCGGTGTAGGCCGCCATTGACAACACTATTTTTTTCGGCAAGGCCGCCGATTTTCCCCTTTCCGTCCTGATTTATAGCACACTGCACACCGCAGGCCACCTATTGCGCCACTGTTGCACAAAGGGGTTGTTTTATATTGCCCAACCCTTGCGCCAAACAGTTGCCTAATTACCAGCAACAGATTGTATCCCAACCTTCTGTACCGACTTCACAACCATTTCCAACCACTTCGCCACAGTTTTGGCGAAAGTGGTTTCGTTGCATTATTTTTGCAACGTGAATTTCAAGGTTACTAATTTAAAACAATACAACTATGAACAAAGAAACATCAACGGGCAAGGAAAACCAGGAATGCAAATGGATCACCGTAATCCAGCTGGAGAAGAAACTTCAGATTTCGCGCAGCACAGTGCACCGCTGGATGCGCAGGGGCCTGATACGCGCCTACCGCTTCGAGGGGTCGCGTGCGCTTTACTTCCTCGACTCGGAAGTCGACGACTTTCTGAAAATGAACATCATAGCGCCTTCCGGCCGTATCGACAAACTGGGGATGAACATCAATGCAACCTAAATCTACATATATATCTGGCTGACATTCTGACGAATACAGTCATCGTTTGCAAGAGCCCGCCGGCGGGGAGCCCGATTTTCGGAAAACAGAGCCGCTGCGGGCTCTTTTTTTGCGCTTCGAGACACTGTGCCGTTGTGTGTCACACGGTACCTTGTCGTTTCACAATGCTGAATATCAAAACTTTTTGGGAATAGCCTTTGCTTTTGCCCTATCTTTGCATCGTCTTTCAAAGGGAAAGCAGCGCGACGCGGAACAGGCCGACACGGAGGCGAAAAATGTAAAGCAACCGGCTGACGAGTCAAGAGGATGCGCGCGACCTTGCGACACAGCCCAAAGGGCCACCCGGATGTCCGCCACCGCAGAGCGCGGCTTTCCCAGGCGAAAGGCAGAAAAAGAAAACAAATTGTCAAACTTTAAAAACAAAATTTACTATGGGAAAAATCAACAAAGGGATCCTCGGCGGATTCACAGGCAAAGTAGGAACGGTTGTCGGCGCATTCTGGAAAGGCATAGCCTATATGCGCAGCCTTGCAGGCAGCATCCACAACCCCAAGACCACCAAGCAGACGCAGCAGCGGATGAAGTTCGCGATGCTGTCCACCTTCCTGAGCCACATACTTGGCGTGCTGAAGGTTGGCTTCAAGAACAAGGCCGTGAATATGACCGAGATGGACGCGGCCTTCAAGCACAACTTTCCTAACGTCATCGGCGGCAGCTATCCCACCTACAGCCTGCTGTACGACAAAGTGGAGATCTCGTCGGGCAAGCTCGACAACCCCTACTCGCCCAACGCCGTCGTCGAGAGCAACACCGTCACGGTGAGCTGGACTGACAACAGCGGCATCGGCATCGCGCTGGCCACCGACGAGGCCATCGTGCTGGCCCACAATTCGGTGAAGAGCCAGGCCGTCCACACCATTGCCGGCGGCAAGCGCAGCGAGCGTCAGGCCACGCTGACCCTGCCCAGCGCCTGGAGCGGCGACAGCATCGACGTGTGGTTTGCAATGCGCAACCCCGACACCGGCGAGTGCAGCACCAGCCTCTACCTGGGCAACTTCTCGATCTGATGCCAGATCGGCACCTCGCAGGGCCAAACACCTGTCTGCCAAACGGCTGCAGCGATGCAGCTACCGGCAAAAACAAGGAGCGTCACTGTCAAGTGGCGCTCCATTTTTTATGCCAATGATGGCAGGTTCGACATATTCAGATAAAGGGCAATAGCGTCTCCTGCAAGACCAATCGTTCGTTATATCCTCTTCGTTTTCGACATCCAACGATTCTATTTATTTAGAATATCATATATAATATATAATCAATCCGTCGTATGCTGCACAAGCAGAATGATGTGGTCGTGGCGAAGGGCCTCGAGCGTTTGCTTGAAGTTGGCGCGTGCCGGGGCATCCATCCAGGCGGTGGGTTCGTCGAAAAGAAGAATTTGGGCACGCGAGTAGAGCTGGCGGGCGAGGGCGATGCGCTGTGCCTGTCCCATACTGAGCTCTTCGCCGCGGTCGAACTGGCGTCCGAGGGGCGTGTCGAGCCCGTCGGGGAGATGGTCGATGACGGGCTGTGCTCCGGCCAGGCGAATGGCATCGGCCAGGCGGCGCGCGTCTTCGGCGCTGTCGATGTCGCCAAAAGTGATATTCTGTCGTGCAGGGAAGCAGAACTGGACATAGTCCTGGAAGATGACGCTGACGCCTCTGCGCAGTTCGCGGAGATCGAAGCGGCGTATGTCGATGCCGTTGATGCGGACAGCGCCTTGCTGGGGGTCGTAGAGACGCAGAAGGAGCTTGAGCATCGTGGTTTTGCCGCGTCCGTTCTCGCCCTGTATGAGGTTGACCTGGCCGCGACGGGCGCTGAGCGAGAAATGTGACAGAACAGGCTGGCGGAGCGCTGGATAGGCGAAGGTTACATCGTCGAAGGAGACTTCCTCGACCTTATCTGGGAACGGCACGGGCTTGTCAGGTGAGGTGATGGCCGGTTTCAGTTCGAGGAATTCAAAGAGGTTGCTGATGAAGAGCTTATGTTCATAGAGGCCGCTGACACCGCTGACGAGCGAGGTGAGCTGGCTTTGTCCGCGGCGGAAGGCTTCGAAAAGCATCACGAAGGTACCTATGGTCATTGCGCCGGCGAGGGCTGGACGGATAAGCAGAATGAGTATTGCGGCGATTGCGGCAGCTTCGAACAGGGCTGCAAGGGCGTCATAGAATGCCAGGCGGCGCGAGATGGCAAGCAGCTGGCGCACAAGACGGGCGCGGGTGCCGACATAGAGGCTGCGGAAATGGTCGGCAAGTCCGAAGGCCCGCACCTCCTTGGCGTAGGTGCGGTTGGAAAGGAGCTGGCCATAGTAGGCGGTGCGCCGCAGGTCTTGCGTGGTTTCGCGGCGGTAGCGGTAGATGCGGCGCGACTTGTATAGTTTTACTGCAAACGAGGGAATTACAGCTATTATCATCACGACAACAACTTGCCACGACGAAACCAACAGCATTGCAGCAATACCCACCAACGCCACCGTGGCACCAACGACGGAGACGGTGTTTTCGAGTATACGTATTGGACGGAAAGCGGCCTCTTGCTGTGCGCGGTGGAATGTGTCGTGATAGTCGGCGTTGTCGTAGTAGGCCATATCGAGCCTTACGGACTGCGTCTGTATGATGTTATTGATATAGTCTATAAGCTTTTGCGTAAGGACATCGTTGTTCACGGTACTGAGGACATTTACCCATCGGTTGAGCAGGGTTATGCCGCAGAAAGCCAAAACGTAATAGATAGACGATGTCAGAAACGACGACGAAAACGAAAAGGCCGGAAGGGGCTGGCCACTTCCAACGGCATCGGTAACGCTGTCGACGAGGAGCTTGAGGACATAGAGGTTGAGCAACGGCAAAAGGCTGTTGCACACCGTGTAGAAGAGTTTGAGAATGAACCCGCGCGGGTCACACTGCCATATTAGCTTGAAGGCTTGTCGCATAGAAAAGTGAATTGTGATTGATGATTAGTGTTGGTCTGTGGTAACGACAAGGGAGCCGTTGACATAGTCGACTACGACGACGGGCTGCCCCTGCTCGATGTAGCCTATCTGGGCCACAGCGTCGAAGTTGCGTTCCCCGATGGTGACCTTTCCGGCAGGCCGCAGTATTGTGGCTGCAGTACCGCGCTGTCCCACAAGGCTTTGTTCACGCTGCCCGGCAACGGTAAAGCCTTGGTCGGCAGTTTCCTCTGTGTTGAGGGCCAAACCGCCGAAGAGGGTGCTTTCGAAGAGTTTCTTCCCAAGCCAGATGCTGAGCGGCAACGCTACAGCAAGAGCCACGAGAACTGTCATCAACCTATTGGCAATCAATCCTGCAGGGATGCCCGAAAAATCGAATCCCACATTGCCGACCATACTGAACACGAGCCCGGCGACAATGCAGATTATGCCCATTATGCCCGAGACGCCAAAGCCGGGAAAGACAAACAACTCCAAGATTATGAGCACTATGCCGACAAAGAAGATGATTATTTCCCAATAGGTGGCCAATCCTTCGAGGTAGAGCGGCGCGAAATAGAGCGCAGCGGCAACGAGAGCCAGGATGAGAGGGAAGCCGATGCCCGGCTGCTGCAGTTCGAAGTAGATTCCACCAATGATTAGCATAATGAGTATGCCAGACACGACGGGGGTGATGAGGAAGCCTATCAACTTGTCGATGAAGGTGTAGCGTTGCTCACGGATGGTGTAATTCTCTACACCCGCGTGCTGAAGCAGCTGCGCCACGCTCTCCACCTCGGCTTCGCAATAGCCGTATTTCAAAGCCTCTTGCGTGGTGAACGTCAGCACTTTGCCACTATCGCTGATGCCTTCCACCTTGATATCGGGGTCTACCATAGCCTGCGCAATGTCGGGTCGGCGTCCGCGGGCTTCGGCAGTGGTGCGCATCAGCGAGCGCATATAGCTCTGGTACTTGTCGGGCTGCACCTGGCCCATCTGGTCGACAACGGTGGCGGCTCCGATGGACGAACCGCTGTGCATATAGATTGAATCGCAGGCAATCGAGATAAGAGCACCGGCCGACGCGGCATTGTTGTCGATGTAGGCATAGACGGGACGGTCGGCCTGCAGGAAGGCGGTGCGTATCTTGTCGGCGTCGTCGAGTGTGCCGCCAAATGTATTGATATGCACGACGATGATGTCAGCATTCAGCTCGGCTGCTTCTGCCATAGCTTTTTCCACGCGCAGCGATGCCGGTGGCGCTATCTCTTCGTCGATGCTGAAACGATAAACGGTCTTTTTGTCGTTCTGAGCCATTGCGTCGAGCGGCAGCAGGGCTATGAGCAAAAGGGATAAGAAATGTCTCATAACGTTTTGTTTTGTTCTGCCTCATACAACGCCGTTTCCGTATTTTTATTATAAAGTTCCACTAATAATTACTTTTCTGACTGCGAATTTCACGAATTGATTTGTTGCCCGTTGCGGCGCATCTGCTATCCGACACTTGTTAATATAAGGATTTGCAATCTACAATACACAATAAAAATGTCGGCTTGACGTTAAAAGGCGAAAACACAAAAATGCCAACAATTGACACACCATCCGTCTGCCTTCGGGCCCTGGAACCTGCCGATGTCGAGACCCTCTACAACTGGGAGAACGACCCCGCCGTGTGGGGCGTAAGCGCTGCGCATCAGCCCTTTTCGCGCTATGCGCTGCAACGTTTCATCGACGAATGCAGCGCCAGCGACATCTACGCCTCGCGCCAGCTGCGCCTGATGGCCGATGCCGAGGACAGGCCCGTGGGCTGCATCGACCTCTACGACTTTGACCCCTACCACCGCCGCGCCGGCATTGGCATCATCGTCGACCGCTCGCAGCGAGGCAAAGGCTACGCTACCGCTATGCTGCACAGCCTTGAAGCATTTGCCGCCGAGCATCTGTCGATGCACCAGCTCTATTGCGACATTGCCTTGGACAACCAGCGCAGCATCAGCCTTTTCACAAAATGCGGATTCAACCCTTGCGGCACTATGAGCCAGTGGGTATGGAACGGCACGCGATGGACCGATGCCTGCCGTATGCAGAAAATCATCGAAATATGACGAAGACAAAGAGCAAAACGAAAACGAAGAC
>DFHL01000054.1:28183-53251 GCA_002371315.1 Bacteroidales bacterium UBA3724
ACTCTGCGCGGCCAGAAGATGGCCAACAGTGAAAAAGTTACGCTTTTCATCCCCACGGGGTCGGACTATGCCGCCGTGGTCGACTCGCTCGACGCGCACAACTGTATCGGCAACCGATTTGTTTTCAACTCGATGGCACGCCTGCGCCAATATCGCGACAACGTCAAGGGCGGCTGCTACATCCTCAAGCCGCACGCCCCAGTGTGGAGCGTCCTGACCAAACTCTATTGCGGCAACCAGGACGCCATACGGCTGACCATCGGCAAGCACCGCACCAAACAGCAGCTGTGCAATTTCATAGGCCGCCGACTCGAAATGAGCGGCGACACCCTGCTGCGCCTGCTCGACGACGACAGCCTCTGCGCCGCCTACGGCCACACGCCCCAGACCATCATTGCTATGTTCCCGCAAAACACCTACGACGTATACTGGAACACCACGCCGCGCAAACTGCTGGACCGGATGCAGAAAGAAAGCTCGCGCTTCTGGACCGACGAACGTCTGGCCAAGTGCAAAGCACTGAACCTCACTGCCGACGAGGTCGTCACGCTGGCCTCCATCGTCGAAGAGGAAACCAACAAGAACGACGAGAAGGCCGACATAGCCAGCGTCTACCTGAACCGCATCCGCAAGGGTATGCTCCTGCAGGCCGACCCCACGCTGAAATATGCCGTCGGCGACTTCACAATCAGACGCTTGCTGAACGTTCACACCGAAGCAGAAAGCCCCTACAACACCTACCGCCACCGCGGCCTGCCGCCGGGGCCCATCTGCATACCCTCGACGGCCTCGATCGACGCCGTGCTGCAGAACAAGCAGACCGACTACCTCTACTTCTGCGCCCGCGCCGACTTCAGCGGCCGCCACGCCTTCGCCACCACCCTGGCCCAGCACAACGCCAACGCCGCCGCTTTCCACGCCGAGATGAACCGCCGCAAGATCTACAAATAGCCGCACAAAAAGTGCCTCACAACAGCACGCGATTTTGCCCCAAAACGCAGCATCGGCATCCGTTTTGAAACAATTCGAACCGAAAAAGCAAAAAAATAAAGCATTGACACTTTGTCCGTTGTCCCAAAGCGGCAAAAAAAAATTTGCCAGTAACGGAAAAAGTAGTACTTTTGCATTCGGGTAAGTCTTATACGGTCAGCTCCCAATGAATCCCCCCAGGGCAGGAATGCAGCAAGGGTGTTTGGTTGTAGCGGCGCGATATAAACAGCTTACCCTTTTTTGTGTCTATATGTAGCAGAACATTAGAATAATCATTTATCCCCGCCGACATATATTCTTCCCGCAGAGACGTGATGCACGAAGTGCAATTAGCACCGTAAAAGCGAAGCGTAGTGCAGCGCCAAGAAGCTGTAACAAAATGCGTTTCAAAAGGAACGCAACCTTGAAAGTGCGACAATTATATCCGCCCAATTCGTTTTTTATCCTTATAATCCTCTATGTGCCAGCGGCGGCACTTGTTTGCCCCCTGCCCACAGCGTCACAGCTGCCGCACTACGGAAAGAGCCAGCGCCAAAACAACACCAAATTCCGACCAAAAACCAATCAAACCCCACCGTCGAGAAATTTGGTCAAAATAAGGTAAGAATTTGGGTGAACTTTGATAGGAAATTGGTCCTGTTTTTCAGCCTTTTACAAAACCCGATTTTCGCCCATTTACGCTGGTTTTTGAACGAAAAACGCAAAACGACATAATACACTACAAATCACCTTTTTATATATATTATTGTCATTTTTGACACAGATATGGATTTTTTTTTGTAATTTTGCATTATTTTAAGTCTTATGCTTTTCAAAGATTGAACGATGATTATGTTTTATTAAACAAAATAGTAGGATATACAATAAAAAATGTTTTTCCGTGTTTCTATAGTTTGAAATCTTGTTGATATGGCCAATACCAATTCGAATTTGCATTGCGCGAAAAAAGAAAAAAACGATGAGTTTTATACCACCTACGAAACCATCGAGAAGGAGCTGTCCCATTATAAGGAACAATTCCAAGGGAAAATCGTGCTTTGCAACTGCGACGACCCTTACAACTCGAATTTCTGCAACTATTTTCTTGACAATTTCGACACCTTTGGGCTGAAGAGACTTATATGTACTTCATATTGCAACAGTCACAAAAACACTATACCGACACTTTTCGACAACGATGTAAAAAAAAGAGACACTTCACGTGGATTGCTACTTGACGTGAGCAGCGTAGAAGGACGATGCCGTCAAGACATCCTTTCGCAAGTCAGAGAACTGAAAGGAGACGGCGACTTCCGCAGCAAAGAATGCCTTGCTTACCTTAAAATATGCGACATCGTCGTGACGAATCCACCGTTTTCTCTGTTTAAGGAATTTATTGTCGAGGTACTAAAACACAACAAGAGATTTCTTGCCATTGGCAACCAGAACGCATTGACATACAAGGAAATCTTTCCACTGATACAGAACAACGAAGTGTGGACTGGCTATCAGTTTGGAGAAATGAAATTCCGTGTGCCGAACGATACCGAGCCACGGGCTACACGCTATTGGGTTGACGAGTCTGGCCAAAAATGGCGCAGCCTCGGCAACGCGATGTGGCTAACGAATATGGACAATGATTTGAGGCACCAGAGCCTGAGGCTGACCGAGAAATTCGACCCAAATCTACACAGAAAATACGACAACTATGATGCCATCCATATAAGGAACATTACCGAAATACCATCTGATTATCGCGGTATTATGGCGGTGCCAATCACAATAATCAACCGGTATAACAGTGAGCAATTTGAAATAGTTGGCGAGGCAAACCACGGTTCGGACAGTAAATATGACATTTTCAAGCCAATACTGAACGGTAAGGAGATATACAAGAGAATTCTTATTCGGAATAGAGTTATTGCAAGCATATGAGAATGTTCAGGATTTTGGATTTGTTTAGCGGCGCTGGTGGCTTCTCGTATGGGATGGAAAAAAACAGCCGGTTCAAGACGGTGCTGGCCACAGACATAAACGATGTGGCACTTGAAACGTTCAGGCACAACATACCATCCGCAGAAACCCTTGTCGGCGACATAACCAATAGAAGCGTAAAAGACGAAATACTATCAAGAAGCCGCAGACTCGGTGTCAATATGATTATAGGCGGTCCGCCGTGTCAGGGTTTTTCACTGAAAGGCAAGAAGATGGGACTTGCAGACCCTAGAAACTACCTGTTCAATGAATATCTGAACATTGTGGAATCGTTATCACCAGAAGTATTTGTGATTGAAAACGTTAAAGCCTTATTGTCCACATCTGCCGGATGGTTCAAAAACCAGATCCTTGAACGAATCGATGCACTTGGCTATTATGTGGATTTTGGCGTTCTGACGGCATCAGATTTTGGTGTTCCACAAACAAGGCAAAGGGCTTTTTTCCTTTGCAGCAAAAGTGAAAAGACAAAACTGCCTGTCGGTAGCAATGATGGCCCAACGACAACCGTAAGGGATGCAATTTCCGACCTTGCCTACTTAAATTCGGGTGAGGGTGATTTTGTACAGGAATATATTACAAAACCAACATCAAACTATCAAAAAGAAATGCGAATGGGCTCGTCAAAGCTGTACAACCACAAGGCATCGAACCATTCGGAAATAGCATTACTGAAACTGTCAATGATACCCCCTGAATGCGGCAAAGAGCATCTCCCCAAAAACCTTCTTGGCAAACAGAAGTTTTCCGGGACGTGGGGGCGTCTGAAGTGGGACGAAGTATCGCCAACAATCGATACGCGATTTGACGCTTGCTCGAACGGCACGAACAATCATCCCTTTCTGAACAGAGCTATTACTCCACGAGAGGCTGCGCGTCTGCAGTCTTTTGACGACAGATTTGTCTTCCTCGGCACAAAAGTAGCCGTACGCCAACAGATAGGCAATGCCGTACCTCCGCTTTTGGCAAAAGCTATAGCCAATAGAATAGCAGAAATACTATAAGATTATGAATACAGAAATGGCATATTTGATTGGAATGATTCTCGGAAATGGAGAATTACAACAGGGGACAAGAGAAACGACTGTCACCATCGATTTACCATACAAAAATCTAAGCACTGACGACTGTAAAGATGTACCAGTATATGTCAAGGCAAGCATTGTGGACATCCGTGGTGTTTTGGAACCGTTATTGGGAAGCATTATGACCGTCACGCAATCAGAACATTCTACAAAGTTGTCATTTTCCAAGCCCAACAGCGAATACGTAATCAGGGAAATTATACGCTATATTGGGGCAGGACGGCATCATAAGACAATGAGTATGAGCCGCGAATTATTCTCGCTGACAAAAGAAGAAAAAAAATCCCTGATCAGAGGGTTGGCAGACACAACAGGATATATACGCAAAAGCAACATTGCCTTCGGCAAATCTGGATGTCATCGCGTCTATATAGAGATACCGGGAAACTGGCAACTTGTAATAGACATAGCAAATCTTCTGAAGGATATAGATATACCTGTGCATACCATAGATTTTGGACATCCAAATTTCCGAGATGCAAGTTTGAAGAAGTACAACAATGGCCAACTATTGTATTGGAAAAAGGAACATCAAATAAAAATATTTGCAAATGAATTTCTTCCCGTAGGATTCAACATAGTCCACAAGCAAGAAGCTTTGGAGAAATATGCCAATGAGTTGTTGATGTATTTAAGCCCGTCCACTACACACAAGTTCTATTGGGAAAAACCTGCAAGAAAGAAAAAAAAGGAAAGACATCCAGGAGAAAGCGACCCTTCGCTGCCAAAGGTAATACGAGGCAAACACTTTGATTCTTGGACTGAATTGGCAAATTGTCTGGGATATGAAGAATAATGTGGCAAAAGAATCAGAGTTATACGAGCCTATGCGCGAATGGCTTGCCAAATATCTTGCTGACAAATACGCAGGATGGAATGTCATAACCATAGATTCGCATTCGCGCACACTTGACATTGTGCTTGAGGAAAACGGTGTCATTGATGATTTTCCACAGACAATAGGTGTTGACATTCAAATTGATGTTCTTGGTATAATTAAACAAAAAAACAAGACAAAGATTGTTTTCATCGAAGCAAAAAAAACACAATTGACCTTACGTGATTTAGGGCAACTGTGGTCTTATTGCAAACTTTGCGATCCTGCCGAGGCTTTTTTGCTTTCATCAAGGGGGCTTGGAAGTTTGGATAAGATACTTAACAATCTGTCAAGGTTTGATTTACTCGACTTTGGTGATGGAACAACCTTCAAGAAAATGCAAGTTGGAAAGTGGGATGTATTAAGGAAATCTATTGACAATTTGTCTCTAATTCCCAAACTATAAAAGATAGCGAATAATGCACCTGTCGGTCGTCATAGTAAATTACAATGTGAAGCACTTCCTTGAGCAGTGCTTGAAGTCGGTGGAGATTGCCGCCGAGGAGATGCGCACGCGATATGGCGAGGAGGCCAAAGCCGACATCTGGGTGGTGGACAACAACTCGACTGACGGCTCGGTGCAGATGGTGAGGGACAGGTTTCCTGAAGTACGCCTCATTGCCAACAGCGACAATCCTGGCTTTGCCAAGGCCAACAACCAGGCATTGAGGGAAATCTTGAAAGCGGAAAGCGAAAAACTGAAAACTTCGTACGAAAACCAAAACGAAAACCAAAACGAAAACGAAAACAAAAACCAAAACGAAAACGAAAAAGAAAACGGAAAACAGTACGAAAAGAAATACTCGGAAAGCGGCTATGTCCTTCTGCTCAATCCTGACACGCTGGTGCAGCGCGACACGTTCACAACCTGCATCGATTTCTATCAGAGCCACAAGGACTGCGGAGGGTTGAGTGTGAAGATGATCGACGGCGAGGGACGCTATCTGAAAGAGAGCAAGCGCGGATTCCCGTCGCCGACAACGTCGTTCTTCAAAATCAGCGGTCTAATAAAGCTGTTCCCGCACAACCGCAAAGTCGGAGCCTACTATATGGGTCACCTCGACGACAACGAAGTCAACGAGGTGGACGTGCTGCCAGGAGCCTTCCTGATGCTGAGCCTCGAGGCGCTGGAAAAGACTGGTTTGCTGGACGAAAGCTACTTTATGTACGGCGAGGACATCGACTTCTCGTGGCGCATACGCCTGGCGGGCTACAAGAACTACTACCTGCCCACGACGCGCATACTGCACTACAAGGGCGAAAGCACGCGCAAGTCGTCGATGAACTACGTCTACACCTTCTACAACGCTATGGCCATCTTTGCCCGAAAGTATTTCAGCAAAGGCGGCGCCAAGACCTATTCCATTCTTATCCAGCTGGCTATATGGCTTCGCGCCTCTATCGATTTCCTAAAGCGTATTGTCCGCTTTATGGCCGTGCCGGCGCTGGATTTCGCCGTGTCGCTGGCCGGATTCTTGGCCATCAAACAGATATGGGCCACCTATTGGGCTGAGAATGTGAACTATTACCCCGGCTTCTACACCTGGACAATCCTGCCCCTCTATGTACTCGTCCTGCTGCTGACATCGTTCCTGGCTGGCGGCTACGACAAGCCCGTCCGGCTGGGCCGCATCGTGCAGGGTATGGGCATCGGCGCCCTGCTGCTGCTGGTGTTCTATTCGCTGCTGGACGAGACGCTGCGCTTTTCGCGCGCCATAATCCTGCTGGGCGCCTTGTGGAGCATCGCTGCAACGCTGGGCATCAGGGGATTGCTGAGCCTCCTGAAAGTCGACGGCTACCGGCTGCGGCCCGACATTGGCCGGCGCTACCTGGTGGTAGGCAACAGCGCGGAATACCGCCGCGTGCTTGACCTTTTCAACACCCTGGGCATCGAATGGAAACAGGTGACGAATATCCATCCCGACAAGCTGGGCAGCCTTTCGGACGTCCTCAAAGCCGAAGACGGCACAGCCAAAATCGACGAGATAATATTCTGCACCAAAGACATAGAAATCAACACCCTGCTCGACATCACCGAACGGCTGCAAGGCAAAGGCATCGCTTTCCGCAACGCCCCCGAAGGGATGGACGTGCTGATAGGCAGCAACTACACCAGCAGCCCCGAGGACATCTACAAGCCCGATTTCGGCAACGTCGACAGCACCACCAACCGGCGCACCAAACGCCTGTTCGACATCGTCGCCGCCCTGCTGCTCATCGTCCTCTCCCCCATCCTCTTCTGGCCGCAGCAGCGCAAACGCCGCTATTTCGCCGACTGCTTTTCAGTGCTTTTCGGCAAAAAAAGCTGGGTGGGATACTGCAGAGGAGCGGAAAACGGAAAACGGAAAGCGGAAAGCGAGGATCCGTTGCCGAACATACGCCGCGGCGTGTTCCGCACACGCGACCGTATGCCGCGAGTCAAAAACCCCGATTGCGAACGCCTCGACCACAGCTACGCCACCGAATACCGTTTAGGAACCGACATAACAATATTAATGATAAACATTTTTAAAATATAGTGAACTGTGACCAGTGACACGAGCGCATCCGAGTTCGTTTCACAGGTCACAGGTCACAATTCACTAATCACAATTCACAAATAGATTATGACCATTCCCGAGACCATAAAAGACCTGGAACAGCGCAAAGAGGCGCTGAAACGATTTTTGGATATCGACAACCTGCTCAGCGCCATTGCCGAAGAGGAGAAAAAGACCGAAGCCGCCGACTTCTGGAACGACCCCAAGGAGGCCAAAAAGGTGATGCTCGAAATCAAGAGCAAAAAGACCTGGACCACAGCCTTCAAGACCGTCAGCGACAGCTGCGACGATATGGCCGTTCTGGCCGAATTCTACGATGCCGGCGATGCCACCGAAGAGGAGATGATGAAGCAGATCGAAGCCACCACCAAGCTGGTTGAAGAGCTGGAATTCAAGAATATGCTGCGCGGCGAGAGCGACCGTCTGGATGCCGTACTGAGCATCAACGCCGGCGCCGGCGGCGTCGAGGCACAGGACTGGGCCGAAATGCTGATGCGTATGTACATCCGCTATGCCGAACGCAGCGGCTACAAGGTGGCCATCAGCAACTCGCTCGACGGCGACGGTGCCGGCATCAAGAGCTGCACGATGCAGATTGAGGGCGACTTCGCCTACGGCTACCTCAAGAGCGAGACCGGCGTGCACCGCCTGGTGCGCGTCAGCCCCTTCAACGCCCAGGGCAAGCGTATGACCAGCTTCGCCTCGGTCAGCGTCACGCCCCTCGTCGACGACTCGATCGAGGTGGTCGTCGACCAGTCGCGCCTCAGCTGGGACACCTTCCGCAGCGGCGGCGCCGGAGGACAGAACGTCAACAAGGTTGAATCGGGCGTGCGTCTGCGCTACCAGTACAAGGACCCCTACACCGGCGAGGAGGAGGAGATACTGATCGAAAACACCGAGACGCGCGACCAGCCCAAGAACAAGGAGAACGCCCTGCGACTGCTGCGCTCGCAGCTCTACGACCGCGAGATGAAGCACCGTATGGAAGAGCAGGCCAAAATCAAGGCCAGCCAAAAGAAAATCGAGTGGGGCAGCCAGATACGCAGCTACGTGATGGACGACCGCCGCGTCAAGGACCACCGAACGGGCTACCAGACCGGCGACGTCACCGGCGTGATGGACGGCAAAATCGACGAGTTCATCAAAGCCTACCTGATGCAGTTCGGCGCAGAAGGTTGATCTGTAAGCAGTGACACGTGAACAGTGACCTGTGACACGAACGCACTAATATCACTGGTCACAATTCACAGGTCACCAAGCAAAAAAAGAGGCGCCGTCGAAACGGCGCCTCGCAAACTGCAAATCAGAATGCCTATTCGTTCTCGCACTTTGTCTCGTTGGTCATACCCATAACTTCCTGCTTGACATCCAGTTTCGAACAGTTGCCTTTAGCCTCGGCAGTTGTGGTACCCACCAGTTCACCGTTGACGTAGCTCTTGCAGGTGCAGGTCTTGGTGCACGAATTCAAACTTGCCATAAGAGCGATGACGCCCATTACCAAAAAAAGCTTTTTCATAATGTTGTATTGTTTTAAATTTATGCAGACCAATTGTTTATAATCCGTTTCGACCGCAGCGTCAGGTCTGCAAAAACACAGCGCGCCGAAAGAGAAACTGTCGTCCAAACTTTTCTCTGTTATATATGTAACATTTCGGCGCGTTTTTTTACAACAAGTGCAAAAAAAATTTAGGGACGCACTGCTACAGAAGCAGCACATCCCTTAAATTCAATAACTTATACGGAAAAATTATTTTTCCTTCGGGGCCACGCATTTGTAGAACAGGCCTGCAACGGCAGCGCCTACAAGCGGAGCAACGATGAAGAGCCACAGCTGGCCGCAGGCACTCCAAGTGGCGCAGTCGCTGAAGATAGCCTGGCTGATGCTGCGGGCGGGGTTGACGCTGGTGTTGGTCAGCGGGATGCTGATAAGGTGGATGAGCACCAGGGTGAGGCCGATGGCCAGACCGGCGAACTTGCCGTTCTGGTGACGGTCGTCGGTGACGCCGAGGATGACCATCAGGAAGACGAAGGTCAGCAGCGCCTCGATGAGGAATGCGCCGCCGCAGCTGACGTTGAGGTAGCCCTCGCCGGCAGCGGCCTGGAAAGCCTCGCCATAGCCGTTGGCGGCAAAAACGCCCGTGCTGCCCAGTCCGGCAGCCTTCCACACGCAGAGCAGCACAGCACCGGCGATGATGGCACCGACAATCTGGGCGCCCCAGTAGCAGAGCATATCCTTCAGGCTCATACGGCCGTTGACCCACACGCCGAACGAGACGGCGGGGTTGAGATGCGCGCCGCTGACGTGGCCGATGCCGTAAGCCATAGCGATGACGGTGAGGCCGAAGGCAATGGCCACACCAAGGAAACCAACGTGTCCGAACAATGCGGTACCGCAACCGCCGAACACCAGGACGAATGTACCCAGACATTCGGCCAACATTTTGTTACAAAGTTTCATAAACGTATTTTTTAAAAGTTAAACAATTTTCGTTTTTAACGTATTTTATGGAAAGTTATTGTACGAGCGAGCATTTTTTTTGCTCCAAAAAAGAAGGGTTAGCATACATTTAATAAGTATAAATTTCATTTTCCTTTAACAGGAATTACCAGAAATTGGTCAGGAATTGACCAGAATTTTTTTTTAGTGAATTGTGATTAGTGAATTGTGAATTGAGCGCGTTCGTTTCACTGGTCACTATTCACTTGTCACTGGTTTTGAACAGCAATTGTCAGCAATCAAACAGCAATTGTAAGCAATTATTCTAAGCGTGAGCGACCATAAATGTCAAACATATTTGACCAATTACTCTAAAAATTCGTTCAATTCGAACAATTCGCCGTTTAAATCAATTATTGGAGGTCACCTTAAATGAGTGCGGGGCCGGATGGTGCGCAAAACAGCCGTTCGCCGATCGGCCCTTTCCCCCAAACGGGGACCTGACAAAATGTCAGTTCTACGAAAAACCTACAAAAGACTTATCATCTTCTACCGATGTAGAACGTGGTAAGAACTTGGTAAAAACTTGAGTAGAACTTGATAAGAAGATGGTCCTGTTTCTGTGGCAGTTAAAGAAGGCGATTTTGGGCCGATTTTGGGCTGTTTTTTCATTTTTTGAACTGAAAAAAAACCTGACATTTTGTCAGTTTTTCCCCTGACCGCTCCGATATTTTTCGCCGCCCCGCGCCGAAATCCGAAATTTATGTGTAATTTTGCATCGCCAAACTGCGGGCACATCTAATGTTTTTTCAACTACGAATTAAGCGAATTGAACGAATTATTAGAGTATGCCTGCGACCTTCCGGCGCGGGGTTCCCGTCGGAAGGACACCGAAACAAAAAAAAAACTATCGTGAAGAAAAACTGCAACTTACTGATACTGGCCCTGCTGATGCTGGCGTGCTGCAACGGCCACCAGAACGACGATGCGGTGACGCTGACGGGCTTCCCCACCCTGCAGCAAAGCACCGACTACACCTGCGGATGCGCGTCGGCGCAGATGGTGATGCGCTACTACCGCGCCAACGCCGAGAGCGAGGAGGCGCTGGCCGCGAAGATGCACACCCACGTCGACAGCCGCACGCCCGATGCCCAGCCGGGGTCGGCCGTGATGCTGACGGACTACGGCACCAGCGTCGAAGAGATATACCGCTATTTCGACAGCCGCGAGGATTTTGACATCGTCGCCTCGAGCTACCGTCCCAATGTCGCCCCTGCCCTGCTCGACGACACCGTCCGCGTTGGCATTCAGGCCGTTGGCAACGCAGCGCCACAGTTTGCCGGATACGACGAGGCGGCGCGCTTCTTCCGCCGGCAGCTGGAGGAGGGGCATCCCGTTATGGTCTGCTGGAACCTTTGGGGCGGCCACTGGACGGTCTGCATAGGCTATGACGACCGCGGCACGGCGGACACCTACGACGACGACCTGCTGACGATGGCCGACCCCTACGACCAGACCGACGGCCGGACGGACGGCATCACGCAGGTGAGCCTCGTCGCCTTCTTCTACGACTGGTTCTGCACGATGACCCCCAAGCCCTGGCAACTGCAGCCCTACATCGTCGTGGCGCCCAAATGACAGCATTCCCCCTCCTAAACTGTCAAGCGAAGCCTTTTTATCTATGGGGTGAAAATAAATTTTGCCGAACAGAATAAAAGTCGTAATTTTGCAAAATGAAATAAGTTTTCTGATAAAGTAATATAGAATGCTGTAATATTATGGAATACGATACAAAAGACAAGCTGGAGTGGACACTGATATTTACGTCAGTATTTGGACATAGATTTGGACTTACGTTGAAGCAGGCATTCAATTACTTGAGTCGCTATCAAGGAATAGACTTCATTGATCGGAACTACGGCTATGTTCACACCCAATCGTTCCAGTCGATGGTTGACGACATCAGTGAATACTGCCACAGGAAAGGAGGCGCGCTTGTATGATACTCTATCACGGTACAAATGCATCTTTTGAGGCCATCGACCTCTCGCGTTCCAAGCCGAACAAGGATTTCGGGCGAGGCTTCTATCTTACGTCCATTCAAGAACAGGCAGTAAGGTATACGCTTTTCTTTTGAGAGATGACAACTCTGAAAACATATGAAAAAAAACCTGATATCCACAGACAACGATAGTTCCCTGCAACCGTTAATAGACAATATTTCTTTGGCCATTAACGATGCACGTCGGAAAGTGGCATCCCATATAAACACTGCTATGACACAAACTTATTGGCAGATTGGGAAATACATAGTGGAATACGAACAAGGAGGTCAGGCGAAGGTGGCATACGGCACTTCCACTTTGACTATGCTATCAAAACAACTCACTGCGCGTTTCGGGCGCGGCTTCAGCCGCCCCAATCTTGTGAATATGAGGAAATTCTATTTACTTTACCCAAATTGTCAGACAGTGTCTGACAATTTAACGTGGTCTCATATAAGCGAATTGATCAAAGCAGAGGATGAACTTGAACGCAGTTTCTACGAGAAAGAATGTATCGCCCAAAAGTGGGATGTACGAACATTGAAAAGGCAAATGAGTTCGGCCTTGTATCTACGGCTGGCGGCAAACAAGGACAAGGAAGGGGTGCTTGCCTTGGCAAAGGAAGGCATCACTGTTCAAAAACCGGAGGATGTTGTGCGCGACAGTTATACATTGGAATTTCTTGGAATACGTGAAGACTACCGTTTCTCGGAGACGGAATTGGAGCAAAGGATTATCGACAACTTGCAAATGTTCCTACTGGAAATGGGGAAAGGATTCACTTTTGTGAAACGGCAATATCCAATCACCGTGAATAACCGTCACTACCGCTGCGATTTAGTATTCTATCACCGCATCCTGAGGTGCTTCGTCTTGATAGACCTGAAACGTGATGGAGTCCAACACGAGGACATTGGACAGATGAATATGTATCTTGGCTATTTCGCCAAGGAAGAGAATATGCCAGATGACAATCCACCTATCGGCATCATTCTTTCGCACTACAAAGATGACCTGCTGGTGGAATACGCCACTTATGGATTGAACACCAACCTTTTTGTCTCTAAATATGAGCTCTACCTACCCAATAAAGAAGAACTAAGAAAACTGATAAATCAGTCATTGGAACAAAAATCTTGAAGAAATTGAAATAAAATGTGTATTTTTGCATCGTGAAACCAAAATAAAAACTATGGCATAAAAAATTAGAATAGACATAAAGACATATTGAAGCGTATTCGCTTTTCTTTACACAACTGAAATCGGCAAATTTCAAATTATCTGCAAAAGAAAAGGAAACGTTCACGGTATCCGTGAACTTTCTTGTTGCAGATAAGGTTTTGCCGAACCTCAGTTGTAGACAATAGGAATTCACGGATTTTTTATATGATTTTCAAATAGGATTTAGAAATGAAAAAAATACTCCAAAAAACCAGTTGGGAACGCTATAAGAAAAGTTCGGAAGGGCAAGAAACGATTGCCTTATTCAACCATATATGCACTCCAGAGTGTACCTCAAAGGATATGCTTGAAGCCATAAAACGCTTCAACTCTTTTTTCACCCAAAATTGGGGTAAAAAAGAAGACAACTGGGCCATCAAAGGCTTTGAATTCTTCGACAAAATAGTGAATGAAGATATTCCGCGTGATGAGATTGAGTGGAAGGATTTTGATTACGAGGAATATTATATGTGGCTAACCCTCGGATTGGTTACAGATAATGAGGATGCAGACCTCTACGAAGTACCTCAGGTCAATTTCAAGCGGATGCTAAGCGATAGTATGCTGCTGTCTATCGTATTATACAAATATATGCCAGAGTACTATATCCCAAATTTATATGCAATGCAATTCGTATATTTCCAAAGATTTGCCAAGAAATACGATTTGGTTTTGCCAGAAATCCCACATAGGTCGGATTACCGCAAACGTTGGTTATATTATTTGGATATGTGTAATGTCATTAACGAATTCGCACATTTAAACGAATTCCAAGACTCTGGAGAATTGTGTGCTTTTCTGTTCGATTATGAATTTACAAACATCCAGGACGAAATGGATGCAGAATTTGCAAAACCAATGCCTACTGTTCCCGAGCAAGCGTGGATTCTTGTTGGCAATTATGGGGACGGCGAGAAAAATATGGAATATGGATTCTGGCAATCCAATCAACTTACTTGCAAGGGTGACATTATGCTTTTTTATGAGAAATCGCCAGTAAAAAAGCTAAATGCAGTTTGGACCTCGCTGGACGATGGCTTTATAGATCCATTCGGACTTTATTACTCCTATTCTATCATCGGAAAGAAAATTACAATACCAGAAGAAAAAGCAGTCTCTTTTGAAGATTTCAAAAACAGCGACTATTTCAAGAATCGAACAAAAGAAGGTAATTATGTAAGCAAAAACTTTCAGGATGTAAGTGGCTGGCCAGTCACATCTGAAGATTATACAGAGATAAAGCGGATGCTTAGACAGAAAGGCTATGACACCTCCCTGTTGCCGTCATTATATGAGCCAGAGGTTCGGACTGACGTAACAATCATCAACGAGAAAAGCGTTGAGGATCTTTTACTGAAGCCACTTCTCGAAGAAATGGGCTGGACTCGTGATGTGGACTATTTCCAGCAAGTTGAGTTTCCAACAGGAAGGGGAACAACAAAAAGACCTGATTTCTGCCTTCATTTGACCAAATCAGGCAGTAACATAAATGCCAAGGTGGTTATCGAGGTCAAGCACTATATGAAAAACAATAGAGAAATAGAAGCTGCTTTCACTCAAGGAGTCTCATATGCCAAATGGGGCAAGGCGCAGGTTTTTGTTTTATGCGATGAAAAACAAATACGGGTATATGAACAAAACCGAAACGGAGATTTTGACGAAAACAAATGGACACGCTTCAGATGGGAAGAAATGAGGTCTCTTGAAAAATTCAACGAATTGAAACGTTTACTATCTTAACACATTATTCAATGAGAACCTTTGTCCTTTTCTGGAATCCAGACATCTCCAACTACAAACTAAAAGACTTGCAAGATGCCTTGCAGGAAGACTGTCACGTTGATAATTAGGCATTATGGGATTATAAGGAAGCACATTGCGGAGACCGATTCTTTTGGGTGCGTTGCGGTAATGGTAAGACTGGCGTTTGTATGAGTGGATATTTTCAGTCTGAGCCTTACATTGACGATGGCTGGTGCGGAAAAGGTCGCAGGGTGCATTATGCAAAATTGATAGCCGACGTATTAATAGATCCCGAATACTGTCCTATACTCACTACAGAAGAACTGCAAAAACTTATTCCATCTTTCGATTGGACGGGCGGACATTCAGGAAGATTGCTTCCTGAAGCGAAGGGTGAGAATGTCGGGAATCTGTAAATAGCCGCCCCGCACTTTGCAGCGCGTGGCGGCTTCGAGATATGAAGGAATGAAGAAAGTTTATCCGTAGTTTTCGATGAGGTGCTTGACGAACTGCGGGTCGGCGAAGTTGATGGTGCCGGTGTCGTGCTGGTTGAGCTTGGCAATCTGGGCCATCTCGCTGTCGGTGAGGCGGAAGTCGAAGATGTCGAGATTCTGCGCCATACGCTCCTTGTGGGTGCTCTTGGGAATGGCCACTATGCCGCGCTGCGTCAGCCAGCGCAGAGCCACCTGCGCGGCACTTTTGCCGTACTTGCTGCCGATGGCGGCAAGCTCGGGGCTCTTGACGATGCCGTCCACGCCCTGTCCGCCCAGCGGTCCCCAGGCCATCATCCGCGTGCCGAACTGGGCGTGCAGCGGTTCGATGGCGGTCTGCTGGATGAGGGTGTTGCACTGCAGCTGGTTGACCATCGGCTTAACGTCCACATAGTGGGCGAAGTCGAAGAAACGGCCCGCCTGGAAGTTGCTCACGCCGATGGCGCGCACCTTGCCGTCGCGGTAGGCACGCTCCATAGCGCGCCAAGTGCCGAAGACATCGTTATAAGCCTGATGGATAAGCAGCAGGTCGATATAGTCGGTCTGCAGACGGCGCAGACTTTCGTCGATGCTGCGGGCGGCACGCTCCTCGCCGGCGTTGCTGATCCACACCTTGGTGACGAGGAAAATGTCCTCGCGCCGCAGACCGCTCTTGCGCCAGGCCTTGCCCACGCCCTCTTCGT
This sequence comes from Bacteroidales bacterium UBA3724, assembly GCA_002371315.1. Taxonomy (GTDB): domain Bacteria; phylum Bacteroidota; class Bacteroidia; order Bacteroidales; family P3; genus Colimorpha. The sequence continues at coordinate 44,270 of DFHL01000054.1, forward strand.
TGGCGTAGGCCTGCGCGGTGTCGACGAGGCGGTAGCCAACGCTCAACGCGTCGCTCACGCAGCGTTCACATTCGTCGGGGCTCACCAGGAAGACTCCATAGCCCAGGGTCGGCATTTCCACGCCGTTGTTCAGTTTGATGTATTCCATAGTGTTAATCTATTTTGATGATGTGGTACTTGCGGCTGCCGAGGCCGATCTTTTCGGCGTGCTCGACGGTGTGGATGCCGTGTTGCTTCTCGATGCGTGCCTTAAGGCTGGTGGCGTCGTCGCCCTCGGCATTCTGGTGCTGGTAGACGAGGTCGAGACAGGCCTGGTCGAGGGCCACAGGGTCGGTGGAGGCCAGGATGCCCATATCCTTCAGCTCGGGAGCGGCAGGATTGCCGTTGCAGTCGCAGTCGATGCTCATATTGTTCATCACGTTGATATAGATAACTTTGCCATTGAAGTAGTCGTGCACGGCGGCAGCGGCGTTGGCCATACATTCGAGGAACTTGTCCTGATTCTCGGGCTGGATGAAATCCCACAGGTGGGTGTAGTCCTCGCTCTGACCGTTGGTGTGGATGTAGGTCTTGCCATTGCGCGAGGCCACGCCGATGCTGGCGTTCTTCAGCACGCCGCCGAAGCCGCCCATCTGGTGCCCCTTGAAGTGGGCCAGATTGATCATACAGTCGTAGTTCTGCAGGTTCTTACCTACAATATTGTAGCGCATATAGGTGGTGTCGCGCACCGAAATCTTGATTTCGCCATCGGCATCCATAATGTCGACACCGCCGATGGTGTTGAACCCGTGGTCCTCGATAACGGCCAGGTGGTCGGCGGTGTTCAAGCGCTTGCCTGCGTATGCCGTGTTGCATTCCACCAGCTTGCCGCCGACGTGCTTAACGAAGTCGCCAATCAGTTCGGGCTTCAGGTAGTTGTGTCCGCCAGCCTCGCCGGTGCTGATTTTCACGGCCATACGCCCCTCGGCCTTCACGCCCAGGGCATCGTAAATCTTGATCAGCGCTTCGGGGCTAATATTACTGGTCATATAGACGGCAGCGCCCTCTTCGGCGACGGACTGTGCCTCAACCTTGTTGCTGTTTTCCTTGCAACTGCAGAACATCAGGGCAGCGGCTGCAAACATTAAAAGTGTTTTTTTCATTGTATTTTGTTTTAAATTATTCTATGCGTTTAACTCAAAGTCAGTTTGTAAGCGCCTGTCTTGATGGCGGCGATGGTGCCGCCGTCGACGAGCAGGTCGGTGCCGGTGATGAACGAGGCCTTGTCGCTGAGCAGGAACTCGGCGGCAGCGGCAATTTCGGCGGGGTTGCCCACGCGGTGCATTGCCGACTGGCGTATCATCTCCTGGTAGCCCTCGCCTGCGGCATTGAACTCATCGTAGGCCAGCGGGGTGACCACCACACCGGGCGAGATGGTGTTGATGCGGGCGCCGCGACGGCCCCAGTCCATTGCAGCCTTGCGCACACGCAGCTGGTTGGCGCGCTTGGCCAGCACGTAGGCGATGCCCGAGTTGGACACAATGTCGGGGGCGAGACAAGGCAACGCTTCCAGCTCGTCGGCGGGGGTGACAGTGAGGGCCAGCTCCACCTCGTTGGTGAGGGGTTCGGGCAGCATATAGCCCGTTTGGCTGCTGATGAGGATGCCGGCGCCGTCGCGTGCCATCACCTGGCCAAAGGCGTCGAGGGCATAGGCCGACCCTACCAGGTCGAGACGGATAATATGCTGCGGATTTGTCTGATGCGGCGAAGCGCCAGCGGTGTGGATATAATACTTCACGGAGCCCAGCTCGGCGGCGCGGCGTGCGAAAGCCTCAATGCTGCCCTTGTCGGCACCGTCGACGACCATCGTCTCCACCGCGTAGCCCGAGAAGCGTAGCCTGTCGGCCGATGCCTTGAGGTTCTTCTCGCTGATGTCGCCCAGCAGGACGATGCGGTTGGCAGCCACACGCTCGGCGATGGCCATTCCCATACTTCCGGCTCCCAGCAGAGCCACCACTTCTCTATTATCGTTGAAATTGAATTGCATATTTTTTTTTGTGTAAACTGTGAACTGTGACCAGTGAAACGAGCACTCACGTATCACTCATCACTAAACACTCGTCACTTGTCACTATTCACTTTTCACTTTTCACCAATTAATCCACATTCTTGATGAACTTGGCGGGGTTGCCGCCGACGATGGTGTTGGGAGCCACATCCTTGGTCACCACCGCACCAGCGGCCACGACGGCATTGTCGCCCACGGTGACGCCCGGCAGGATGGTGGCACCGGCACCCACCCAAGCGTTCTTGCCAATGTGCACAGGCTTGCAGATAAGGATCTGACGGTCGTGCAGGTCGTGGTTGTTGCTGATAAGCTGGGCGTTGGCGGCAATCATCGCGCCGTCGTCGATGGTGATGCCACCACGGCTCATCATCAGGCAGTTGTTCATAATCATCACATTGCGCCCGATTTTCACCTTGTCGAAACACACTCCTGTAAGGCCCGGCATCACCCAGCTGCCGTCGCCGAGTCCCTCGCCGAAAAGCTCGCGCACCAAGGCGTTGTACTCGTCGGTATATGGCATCGTGTGATTTAGTTGGAAGAGCACCTGTGCTTGGCGCACACCCTCGGCGTGCTCTTCGGGAGTGGTTTTGCGAGGGTCAACTATAGTAGCTTCTATCATAGTCTTTTATTATTTAACAACACTATTAATCCATTTCTCCACCTTGGCCTTGCCCGAACGGACTTCGTGGCCATAGATGCTGAAGGCACCCGTGACGGTGGCTTGGGGAAAGGCCTTTTTGACGTCGCTGACGCAGTTGGCCAGGCCGCTGCCCTCGTGGGTGGTGAAGGGAACGACGGTCTTGCCGGCAAGGTCGATGTCCTTGAACAGGGTGAACATCACCTGCGGATAGGTGCCCCACCACACGGGGCCGCCGATGAAGACGGTGTCGTACTGGCTCAGGTCGGGTGCCTGACCCTCGTAGGGAGGCAGTTCGCCGGCGTTGGCCTCTTCCTGCGCCAGCTTGATAAGTGGATTGTAGGCCATTCCGTCGTACTTGTGGGTGACGATTTCGTACTGGTCGGCACCAGTCAGCTCGCTGATATAGTCGGCCACGATTTTGGTGTTGCCAACCTCGATGTTGCCCACGGCGTAATTGTCTCCAGCGTGGGAGAAGAAAATGACGATTTTGTTCATTGCGTTATCTATTTTTGATTTGTTTTCGTTCGATTCGCTACTCACTTTTTCACTTTTCGCCACTTGATTCGGTTGCCCCGAACAACTGGCATAAGCCAGCAAGGCAATGATTGCAAGGATAATACGTTTCATAACCATTATTATTTTTGACGATGCAAAATTACGCACCTCTCCGCACATAGCCACTATGCAGAATGCGTCCAAAAGTTCACATTTTTCGAAAAATGACTTTTGAGAGAAAGAGCGAGAGATAAAGGCCGACTGAAAAAAGACAGCGAAGGTTTGCTTGCGCAACGTCAATCCTCTCCGTAGTATTGCTGGCGGTCGGAGACGATGTCGTGCAGGTTGTGGTAGGCCCAGTCGATGAGCTGGCGCATCAGGGGCAGGAACGAGCGGCCGCGCTCGGTAAGAGCGTATTCGACACGCGGCGGCATCTCGGGATAGACGGTGCGGCTCACAAGGCCGTCGGCCTCTAGGCCGCGCAGGGTCTGCGTCAGCATCTTCTGCGAGCAGTCGGGGTTCTGCCGTTCTATGTCCTTGAAGCGCATCGGAGCATCGCTGCCGCCCAAGGTGTAGATGACGGCCATCGTCCACTTGTTTGCTATGCGTGCCAGCACGTTGCGTATGGGGCACTCGGGAAATACGGGGTCTTGTATGAAGTCTTTTTGCATAAATCTGATATGTTGATATGCTTGATGTTTTGGATTTAAAGGGTTTTATATCATTTATATTCGGGGTCGATGTCGACATCGGGTCCGCATTGCAGGTCTGTCAGGCTGTCGCAGCCTCGGAAGGCGTGGGCGTAGATTATCTTCATCCCGCTGCCGCAGACCACCTGCCGCAACGACTTGCAGTCGAAGAATGTAAATGGGATAATCTGACTATAGCGGTCGGGCAACGTGATGCTTTCCACTCCGCAACGGGCAAAAGCATACTGCCACATACTCTCGAGCGACGCAGGCAACTCTACGTTTTTCAGGTTGTTGCAGCCGTCGAAGACGAAACCTCCAATTTCGGTCACCGTGTCTGGTATGCTGACCGAACGTATTTCGCTGTGGCCCTTGAAGAGGTCGTCGAAGAGTATGGTCACCGGCTTGCCCCAATGCACTGGCGGCACGATAACATCGGCTTCGTCGCCCTGATAGTGTATGGCGCAGAAACTGTCGGTTTCTTCTACGTATTTGAACAGGAATTCTTGCATATTGCTATTTGGTTACATCATTCAATATCTGACTAATACTCTCTGTAAAGGCAACAAATCGTGGCATATCCTGAAGGTAGGGCTCGGGGTCGGCAGGGTTGAAACGGACAAGGGTGGTGTGCGGGAACTTCTGGGCAAACTGTTCGAAGGGCAAACGGATGATGCCGGGGGTATTGTAGCCGATGCCGAATTCGAGGAGCAGCAGGTTTTCCTGCGAGGCATTGCCGATAAAGTCGCTGTAGCGGCGCGCCTGCTGCTGCCAATGGAAGTCCTCGACGAAGGTGTCGTCGACGCGCAGGTTCATCGCTGCGGGCTGTCCATCTGGCATAGTGGGCAACATCTCCGTCGGAATACGGCAATCTTCGACGAGCGGCAGCACCCGCTCCACCCATTCACGGTTGCTTATCAGTTTTTTAGGCGTTCCGCTTGCGGACTGAAAACAACCATAGTCGCCCTGTGTGGCGAAGATGTTCTCTGCGGGAAATCCGGCCAGCTCGAACTGTGCATCGACGTTGGTGGTGACGACGAAGGCTTTGGGGAACAGCGCCAGCAGCTTGCGGTAGAGCGGCAACGCGCCCGTACGGTAGCGGCAGAACCAGATGTGTTTGGCCCAGAAGGCCCAGTATTCTTCTTGGCTCTCGAAAGGGTGGAAACCGCCGGTGTAGAGATCGGTGATGCCGTAGCGCTCAATCCACGGCGCAAACTCGCGGCGGAAATCCTCGCCTGCGTAGTCTAAACCCGCGGCGGTGCTGAGACCCGCACCGGCGCCGATGATGATATGGTCGGCCTCGGCGATGGCCTGACGTAACGATTCAATCCTTTGAGAGTAGCTGTCGGTAGATGTCATAGTCTATATCTTTGAAAACGTTGAAGACTACAGTAAAACTCTGGTCTTTAAACTTATAATTCCTAACCGTCTCGATGGCGATTTCGGCGGCACGGCGGTTGGGGAAACGGAACTCGCCCGTGGAGATGCAGCAAAATGCAATGCTGCGACAGTCGTTGGCTTCTGCCAAACCCAGGCAATTGCGGTAGCAGTTGGCCAGCTGCGCTTCTTGTTCTTTGGTGGGTACGCCATTGGGGATGATGGGGCCCACGGTGTGGATTACGTACCGGGCAGGCAGATTGTAGGCTGGTGTGATGATAGCCTGGCCTGTGGCTATCTCGCTGCCGGCCAGCACGCGGTTGCATTCCTGTCGCAGCTGCAGCCCGGCGGCGCTATGGATGGCGTTGTCGATGCAATTGTGCAGCGGATGCCAGCAACCGAGTCCCACGCTGTTGGCAGCATTGACGATGGCATCGACGCGCAGCCGTGTGATGTCCCCCTGCCAAATATCAATTTTCGATTCGGAATTGCCAATTTCCACCACTCCCTTGTCCTGCAGCTGCGCCTGCAACTCGGCGTCCTGCGCACGGAGGAACGCCTCGCTCAGCGGCTGCGGTTCCCAGACATTCATCAGCGCCCGCAGCAGCCGTTGTCTGTCTTCGAGCGTCGTCGGCACATCGGCATCTACGTCGTCTTGACGCATCAGGTAGCGAATGCAAAAGTCTATGTTTTCTATTCGGTCCATAATGTTTGCTGTCATTTGGTGAATCGTGCGCCAACGAAACCGTCGCGACTCTCGCCGGTGGCAAGGTCGAACGATTTGTGGATGGGCGGCGTAGGCCGCAGGTCGTAATAGTCCATCATTTCGATAGGAAGCTTGAAATAAGCCATCGTGTCATAACTCGGATAGAGGCGGCGCAGCACCTCGTTGTGGCCGTAAATCCAGCGCTTGACGCTGTCGTCCACGTTGAAGTCGGCCCGTCCTGAGCAGCGCACCGACACACGGTCGTACATCACGAGAAACTCCACCTTCGGGTTTTGCTGCAGCTGGCGGTAGACCTCTTTGCGCTCCGAAGTGGCAAAATAGAGGGTCGTGCCCTCCTGCTTCATAACCTGGAAGGCTCGCAGACAGGGACGGTCGCCGTCGACCGTGGCCAACACGCCTTCAATGTGGCTGTTAAGAAATTCCAATGCAAGTTCAATCATAGTGCAAAGGTACGAATTGTTTTGCTTTTACAATATTTTCGATTGAAAGAAACACAAATTGCCATATAATTGTCCCTTAATCAGAAGGGCAACCTATGGCAATTCGAGTTCAGAAGATGCTTACCACACCAGCGGGTCGCCGAGGATATTGCCGTCGGTCATCGGGCTGTCGGCCTCGGTGAAGTTGTTGGCCTTGTACTGGATGCAGAGCATCGTCAGGTTCTCCTTGCCGGTATTCTTCAGGGCGCGGCGACCGTCGGGGCTGACGCGCACGATGGTGCCTTCGCTGACGGGAAACTGCTCGCCGTCCACCTGATAGGTACCCTTACCGCGCAGGATGATGTAGAGTTCCTCGTGGGTCTTGTGGGTGTGGAGGAAGCCGCTGTCCTGACCCGGCACCAGCGTCTGGAACGACAGCTCGCTGCCCGTGGTGCCAACGGCCTGACCGACAAATACCTTGCCCTGAATGACATTCGGTCCCATCGGCAGCTCGTGCTCGATAATCTGGTCTACATTTCCTACGCTGACGGCCTTGTAGTTGCGGCCTTCTTTAATTGTTTCAATTGTTCTCATTGCTGTATTGATTTTAAAGATTATGTATTAAATTGATGATTTTTCGTTTTCGTTATCGTTTTCGTTCTAAATTCGGATGCAAAAGTACAATATTTTCCAAAATCCCGCAAGAGGGTACCCGACGGTAAGCCACTTACCTTTTGGTATGCAACGCCGCCACACCGACAACTGTCGAAACCACTTTTAACGTTTTTTAAATAATCCCCAAAGCAATCCAAATACCGATTACGGCACAATATTCGTCGCATTTTCGCGTTTTCCGACTGTTATGAGTACGCTGAACGAAGACATCATCATCGCCACAAGCCTCGACCGCACGGCCGACCTGCAGCAGCAGGGATTCATCACTCACGCGCTGTGCCGCGCAGGCAGCTGCACCTTCCGCCTCGGGGCGCGGGAGCACAGGGTGGCCGCAGGCGACTGCCTCATCATCCCGCAGCAGTCGCTCCTGCTGCACGACTACGCGCCCAGCGCGGATTTCCGCATCGAAGTCATCTACGTCTCGGCCCCCTTCACCGAGGTGGCCACGCCGCAAAGCAACTACGGTATGCGCGGCCACCTGGCGCTGTTCGAGGACCCGGTGATGCACCTCACCGTGCAGCAGCAGAAAGTCTGCGCGCTGAACTTCGACTACATACGCCAGCGCTTGGCTCTGCCGCAGCACAACTTCCACCGCGACGCGATGCTCAACGCCGTGCAATGTATGATCATCGACTTCTTCGACTTCCACGTGGAGCTCTACGGCGAGCGGCACGTGAGCAACCAGCAGGCACTTCTGATGCAGCAGTTTATGTCGCTGCTCGACCGCGGCGAGTTTGTGCAGCACCGCGACGTGGCCTGGTATGCCGACGCGCTGTGCGTCACACCGAAACACCTCAGCGAGGTGTGCCGCGAGGTGAGCGGCCAGCCGGCGATGTACTGGATCACGCGCTACACGGCCCTCGACATCAGCCGCACCCTGCGCAACCGCGCCCTCACCCTGGAAGAAATATCGGACTACTACGGTTTCTCCACGACAAACTATTTCGTCCGCTACGTGCAGAAGAACCTCGGCGCCTCGCCAAGCGCCCTGAGGGAGTGACCAACGGACCCGAACTCCGCAAAGAAACGAAGACAAGAATTGAACAATTTTTTGGAGGGTACATAAAATAAAATGCACCCCGATTGCATAATTTTTAGTCCGGCGACGGAAAACCCGTTCCGCCGCAACGGTTTTTTCCGCCTGCAAGCGAACAAAGCCAGATAAATCTCTGGAAATCTTTTTATTATCACACCATAGGCAAATCCAGAAAAAAACAATAAATTTTTGGAACAATTTGCCCATTTTTGCCCATTTTTCCCTTTCCACAAAAGACTGATTTCCATATACCATCTTCTTATCAAATTCTACTGAAATTCTTACCAACTTTTTACCAAGTTTTACTTCAGTAGAAGATGACAAGAAGAAGGGAAGTCTATGGTAGGAAAAATATGCGGAAGAGGGGTACTCTATGGTAGGGAAAAAAAGCAGAAGAGGGGTTGAAGGTGGTGATGGTTATGAAGGCGATGACGGGATTTTAGTTTTAGTCTTCGTTTTCGTACACGTTGTATCGGATTTGCAATCCGATACTTTTTAATATAAGGATTTTCAATCCGCCAACACTACCGCTTTCACAAGTGTTTACGAACTGTAAATAATTATTTTGCGGATTGCAAATCCTTATATTAAGTAGCGTCGGATTGCAAATCCGACGCAACACAAGATTGCAAATCCGACGCAACGAAAAACGTTCAACTGCGCGGTACAGTTGAACGTTTTCATATAAAGTTTTAGTTTTCGTCTTCGTTTTCGTACGAAGTCCCAGTCTTCGTTTTCGTACGAAGTCTCAGTTTTCGTTTTCGTTTTCGTTTTCGTACGAAGTCTCAGTTTTCGTGCGAATGCCCATCAATAGCTGCGGGCGAAGACTACGCGGCGGTGGCTTGGCTTGCCACTGTAGATGCACTTGCCTTCCTCT
>DFHL01000110.1:0-2999 GCA_002371315.1 Bacteroidales bacterium UBA3724
TTCAGGCTCTTGCTCTCCACCATACGGCGGTCGGGGAGATAGCGAATCTGTATTTCGGCAAAGTCGGGCTGCCCTGTGATGGGGCACAGCGTGGTGAATTCGGGGCAGAGGAACTCGACCCAGTAGTCGTTGTCGGGATGCTGGTTTTCAAAGGTTTCGAGCACCGAGGGGTCGTAGTCCTGACGGTATTCGGTCTTGTTTCCCAGCGATTTGAGGTTTTCGTTGGTACGGCTCATTTGTTCTTGTTTTTAAACAATGTATAACGGATGTCGCGGTCGTAGACGTCGGTCTGTTCCACCTCTTTGACGCGCCGCACGATGCGTATGGTGAGCGGCAGGACGATGATTTCGTAGGCCGTTTTCAGTCCCACCTGCCACAGCACGAACATCGGCATCTGCTGCCACGGTATGACGGCACCGGCCAGGGCTATGGGGAAGAAAATCAGTGAGTCGCACAGCTCGCCAAGCAGGGTGCTGACGACGGCGCGCAGGGTGAAATGGCGCCCCTCGTTGCGCACTTTCATACGCGACATCACCGAGGCGTTGACGAACGAGCCCACCAGGAAGGCCAGAAACGAGGCCGCAGCAACGCGCGGCGCCAGGCCGAAGACGCTGTGGAACCCCGCCGAGGCCGTGGCGTCCCACCAGGGTGCCCCAGGCAGGAGGTCGACGACGAAGCCCATCAGGACCACGAAGAAATTGAGCGCAAAGGCTGTCCATATCAGCACCTTGGCGCGGCGGAAGCCCCACACCTCGCTGACCACGTCGTTGACGATGTAGCTGACGGGGAAGAGGAAGATGGCTCCGGTGAAGGATACGGGCCCCAATGAAAAAGGTTTGACGGCAAAAAGGTTTGAAATGATCAAACAGACTGTGAAGAGCGTTGAAAAAAGCAGAAACAGGACGCTCACCTGCGATGTGTTTTTCTTCATATCTTGTTTTGTTAAAGGGGGTTAGCAAGTACCCCTGGGTTTATATTCCGCTGCAAAGGTACACTTTTTTTCTGAATTGCAGGGTTTTGTCCAAAAATAAAAAAAAATCTTCGGAAAAGTGTTGGATAATAAAAAAAATGTGTATCTTTGCATCTAATATCATTAAACGAAAATCTGTAAAAATTATTATTAATCATCAAATTATCAGTAAAATGAAGAAAATTTTATTAGTTTTAGCTGCAATGCTGACAATCACTTCGCTGTCGGCGCAGAACAAAGGCACCAACCAATTGCGTGTGCTGTGGGCCGAGGTTGAGGAATCCAACACTGCCGCCCAGATTACGGGTACCACTACTGCCCAGACGTATGCCGGATTTACGCAGGGCGACTGGACTCTTGGCGGAACCGTACCTTATCCTATGGCTGACGACCGCGCTACCCTCAACACCTGCTCGTCGCTCTACGACAATGCAGTGCCTTTTATCGTTTTTATCGCCCCCAGCGGCTACTATCGCAGCATCTATGGCGAAGCTGATGGTATTAACTATAACTATCTTGATACCGCTCATTGCAATGCCAATATGGCTCAGCTGCTGAACAGCTATCCGCGTGCCGGTCAGGCTCCCCAGATTACGGGTGTCAATATTCCCGGCACTGTAGCCAAGGATGCCTCCGCCACTTTCAGCGTCAGCGTTATCAGCGTTGACTCCTACAGCGTTGAGTGGACTTTCCAGAATGGTACTCCTGCCACCGCTACCGGCGCCACCGCCACTTGCAGCTGGAGCACCCCCGGCACCTACAACGTCACCGTGACCGTCACCAACGCCAACGGCTCGGTTACCGAAAACGGTACCGTCAATGTGCTCAACTATGTGGCTTTCTTTGATTTTGAAAATGTTAGCGACTATGCCGACTGGACCTTTATCGACGCCGACGGCGATGGCTTCAATTGGACTCTTGACTATCTGCGCAATCAGGCTGCAGGCTATGAAAACTCGAATGGTATGCTGGCTTCGGCTTCGTGGAACAATCAGGCCGGTGCCCTCAATCCCAACGACTGGGTTTTCACAAGTGCCATCACTCTGCCGAACGAAAGCAGCCTTTCCCTGACTTGGTTTGACAAGGGTCAGGATGCCGACTATGCCGACGAGCACTATGCTGTCTATGTCTGCACCGAGGCTACTGTTGCCAGTGCTTCCGCCACCACTCCTGTCTGGGAAGGCAATTCGATTGCCGACTGGCGTGCCCTCAGCGTCGACCTGAGCAGCTATGCTGGCCAGACCGTCTATATCGCTTTCCGCCACTACAATGTCAGCGATATGTTCTATCTTGACATCGACAACATCGGCATCGCCATCGGCGACAATGCCAAGAATGTCGTCGCCAACAACAAGAAGGATGGTTCCAAGGCTGCTTGGGATCGCATCGGTACTCCTTTCACCACTTACGATTTCCGCGATGCTCAGCATCAGTATCCCATCAGACTCCAGTCGTGGCTGGACAGCGGCTACTGTGTTGTGATTGACTACTCCTGCTGCTGGTGCGGTCCCTGCTGGAATGTCCACCAGAGAGGTATCCTCGAGGGCTACTACCATCGTTTCGGACCCAACTTCAACAGCCCGTTCGTTGGTATCAACAATACCGAAGAGGTCAGCGTCAACGTCTATCCTAACCCCACCACCAGCATCGTCAACATCGAGGCTGAGGGCCTGAAGGCTGTCGAGGTTCTCGATATGGCTGGCCGTACGGTTATGACTTCGAACAAGAATACCGTCGACCTGAGCAGCCTGAGCAATGGTGTCTATATGTTCCGCATCGATACGGAGAACGGACGCAGCCTGCAGAAGGTTGTCAAGAAATAAGTTGATAGTTTATACTGTCATCTGAAAAAGCGAGAGTGCCGCAGAAGGCACTCTCGCTTTTTGTTTTGCCGCAGGGCTTTGTCCTGACGGCGGCTGTGGGCAGCCTATCGGCCCCAGCTGTCGCGGTCGAGGCTGCGGTAGTTGATGGCTTCGCTGAGGTGGGTGGTGGTGATGGCCTCCGAGGCGTCGAGGTCGGCGATGGTGCG
>DFHL01000110.1:3082-13732 GCA_002371315.1 Bacteroidales bacterium UBA3724
CGGTCGTAGGCGCGGGCGCTGAGACCCAGGCGGTCCATAGCGGCCTTCATCAGCTCCTGGCAGTCGGCATCGATGTCGCACCATTGGCGGAACAGCTTCTGGTTCATCTGCGCGTTGCAGTGTATGCCGCGGTAGTCCTTGTAGCGCTCTTCCTGTATCTTGCGTGCCGCGATGACGCGCTGGCGTATGACGGCGCTGGGCTCGCCCAGCTTCTTCTCGGCCAGTGCGGCGTGTGAAAGGGGCGTGACCTCGATGTGCAGGTCGATGCGGTCGAGCAGCGGGCCGCTGATTTTGTTGAGGTACTTGTTGACGGCTCCGGGGTTGCAGGTGCATTCGATGGTGGGGTGGTTGTAGTAGCCGCAGGGGCAGGGGTTCATTGCCGCCACGAGCATAAAGGCTGCGGGATATTCGGTGGTCATCTTGGCGCGGCTGATGGTGACGCGGCGCTCCTCCATAGGCTGTCGCAGCACTTCGAGCACGCTGCGTTTGAATTCGGGCAGCTCGTCGAGGAAGAGCACGCCGTTGTGGGCCAGGCTGATTTCGCCGGGCTGCGGATTGGCACCGCCGCCCACGAGGGCGACGTCCGATACGGTGTGGTGCGGGGCGCGGAAGGGTCGCACGGCAATCAGCGAGTCTTCTTTGCGCATCTTGCCTGCCACGCTGTGGATCTGGGTTGTTTCGAGGGCTTCTTCGAGGCTGAGTGGCGGCAGGATGGATGGCAGCCGCTTGGCAAGCATCGTCTTGCCGCTGCCCGGAGGGCCGATGAGAATCACGTTGTGGCCACCGGCGGCGGCAATCTCGAGGGCGCGCTTGATTTCTTCCTGCCCCTTGACGTCGGCAAAGTCGAACTCGTACTGGTCCAGGTTGCGGGCAAACTCGGCGCGCGTGTCGACGACTGTGGGCTCGATGGCTTTGGTGCCGTTGAGGTGGTCGATGACCTGGATGATGTTTTCGGCACCGTAGACTTCGAGGTTGTTGACGATGGCAGCCTCGCGGGCGTTGTCGCGTGGCAGTATGATGCCCTTGTATTTGCGGCGGCGTGCCTCGATGGCCATAGGCAGGGCCCCTTTGACGGGGCGCAGGCTGCCGTCGAGCGACATCTCGCCCATAATGACGTAGTCGCCCAGCCGTTCGGCACTCATCTGGCTGTCGGCGGCGAGGATACCGATGGCCAGGGGCAGGTCGTAGGCGGCGCCCTCCTTGCGTATGTCGGCCGGGGCCATATTGATGACCACGCGGCGCTGCGGGATGTGGTGGCCGCAATGCATCAGGGCTGAGTGGATGCGCTGCTGGCTTTCTTTGACGGCACTGTCGGGAAGACCCACAAGGGTGAAGCTGACACCTTGTTCGACGCTGACTTCAACGGTGATGGTGATGGCGCTGACGCCATAGATGGCGCTGCCGAAGGTTTTGACTAACATAGGGCTGTCAGGGAGTTATGTGGTTTGACGATTGTTGGCTGTTGTTGTTGTCGGCGGTGTGCCCGGCTGTTTTGCGCTCGGCAAAGGAGTTGAGGTTGGCCACGACGCGGTCGTAGATGTCGACAAGCAGGTTGGGATGGTTCAGGTAGTAGGTCCACGAGCTGTCGTACTGCTCCTGTGTGATGCCGTATTTGCTGTAGAGCGAGTCGTAGGCGCCGTCGGTAAGGTGGCCGAGCGAGTCGCGGTTTTCTGCAACGACAATGTGGTCGTAGCTTTGGACGATGTATGCTTCGGTGAGGAACTGTGTGAGGGTGGCGGTGTCGACAATGTTGTCGGGCACGACATCTCTGCGGCACGATGCGAAGGCGAGCAGAAGGAAGATTGTCAACAGAATATGGTTCGCTCTCGGTGTTTTCATAATCGGTTGTTTAAAAAAAAAGGAACCGTTGTAAGGTTCCGTCGTTGGTGGGAGTTATTGGATTCGAACCAATGACCCCTTGCTTGTAAGGCAAGTGCTCTGAACCAGCTGAGCTAAACTCCCGTTTTCTCCTGTAAGAGAGTGCAAAAATACATATTTTTTGCGATATGGCCAAAAGTTTTTTTTGCTTTTGTCTGTAAAAGGCGAGCAGTCAGTGTATTGTGTGTTTTAAAATAGAGGAGAAGCGACGGTTTTGACAGTATGGGATGTCATATATTGTTGCTGAAATTCTGCATTTCGACCATCTTTCTGTAGGTGCTGTCCTGTTTGAGGAGTTCCGTGTGAGAGCCCTGTTCGACGATGTGTCCTTGCTCCATTACTATAATTGTATCGGCATTTTCGATTGTCGACAGTCGGTGGGCGATGACGATAGTCGTGCGGCCTTGCATCAGGTTGTCGAGTGCTGTCTGGACCGTCTGTTGCGACTTGGCGTCGAGGGCCGAGGTGGCTTCGTCGAGAATCAGTATCGGTGGGTTGCGCAGTATGGCGCGCGCTATGCTGATGCGCTGGCGCTGGCCGCCGCTGAGGGCGCTGCCGTGGTCGCCTACGGGGGTGTCGAAGCCTTGGGGCAGCTGCTCGATGAACTGGTCGGCTCCGGCAATGCGTGCAGCCTCACGGATGCGCTCGGGACTTACGCCTTCGAGGCCGAAGGTGATGTTGTTGGCCACCGTGTCGTTGAAGAGGATGCAGTTTTGCGACACCACGCCGATGTTGCTGCGCAGCGAGTTGATGTTGAAGTCTTTGATGTTTATGCCGTCGATGGCAATTTCTCCTTCCGTGGGGTCGTAGAAGCGCGGCAGCAGGTCGGCCAGCGTGGTCTTGCCAGCTCCCGAGGGCCCCACGATGGCCACTTTCTGGCCCTTGTTGATGGTGAGGTTTATGTCGCGCAGCACGTGGACAGGGTGGCCACCCTCGCCGTCGTAGGCGAAACTGACGCCACGGTACTCGATGCTGTTGCTGAAGGCCGGCATCGGGATGGCGTCCGGCTTTTCGGTTATGCGCTCGTCGGCATCGAGTATTTCGAAGATTCGCGCCGCCGAAGCGCTGCCTTTCTGCAGGCTGCTGTAGGCTTTGACGATGGCTTGTACTGGCGGTATCAGGCGGGCGAAGATGATTACGAAAAGGATGAACACCGAGGCTTGCAGCTCGCCGCCAAGGACTGCGTTGCCACCCAGGACAAGGATGAATCCAAGTCCGATGGTGCCCAGCACCTCCGACAGGGGGCTGCCAGCTTCACGGCGTCGCGCCACGCGCACCATTCGCCGGCTGTAATCGGTATTGACCTGCTCGAAAACCTGCTGGCGCCACTCCTCGCGGCCGTAGGCCTTGACGACTTCGAGGTTGTCGAGGGTCTCTTTGTAGGCCGACATCATATCGCCCATTCTCTGTTGGCTTTTGACGGAGTTACGCTTCAGGCTTTTGCCTATCTTACCGATAATCAGCACGGCAGGTGGCAGTATGACGAGGAAAAGCAGGAACAGGCGCGGGCTGATGAAAACCAGTGTGGCTGCAAAGACAATGACATTGATGGGGTCTTTGACCAGCGACTGCAGTGTGCTGACGATGCTCCATTCGATGTCGGCCAGGTCGGCCGACATACGGCTTATGAGGTCGCCTTTGCGGCGCCCGGCGAAGAACGATACGGGCAGGATGGTAATGCGATGGTAGATGTCGTTGCGCATCCTCTGCAGCACGCCGTTGCGGATGGGGCTGAGGAAGAAGAGGCCAAGATAGCGCGTCAGGTCGTAGAGCAGCACGCAGAACAGGTAGGCTCCGGCAAAGGTGAGCAGGCTGGGCCAGAAGCCTGCTTCGTCCCTGAACTGGTAGAGGTGGTATGTAGCCCATTCGGTCATTGCGCTTTGGCTGAAGGCAAAGTCGGGCTCGACGGCAGGGGGCTCGCTGAGGCCGAAAAACAGCTCGATGACCGGCACTATCAGCACGAACGAGAGCAGGTTGAACAGGACGGAAAGCAGGTTGAACAGAATGTTGAGCGTGATCTGCTTGGGGTAGAAGCGCAGATAGCGGAACACGCGGAAGATGGCGTTGCTTTTGGGGGTTGTCTTGTCACTGTCCATTGTCGTGTCTGTTTTACATTTGGGTTATGACCAGCTGGGGTCTTGCCAGCGACGAATTGGGCTTGTATTCCAGACGCTCGGCACGCAGCTGCCGCGAAAGCAGGTAGTCGTGTATTGCCTTTGCCTCGTCCATACTTGTGGCCTCGATGCGTATGTGCATCCGTGGGTTTTGGAGCAGGTAGTCGGCATAGGCGTCGAGGATGGCTGTGGCGTCGGCGCTGAGGGGCAGGATGCTCTTGCTGCCTGCGCTCTTGGGCAGCGGCAGCGGGTAGCGGTCCAGCAGCTTGGCGGGTTGCAGCACGAAGTCGGCGGCACCGAGGTCGCGGCGCACTTGTGCCGCGTTGCCGCACACAACGCGTGGCAGATGGCCGTCGGCGCTGACGATGACGGTGTTGTTGCCTTTGGCGGAAAGGGCTATGGCGTAGCCGTTGCCGGAACCGCCATAAAAGTAGCGTTCGGCATCGGCCTTCTCTCTCAGCACGTCGATGGTGCCCGACAGGCATATGTTGTTGCTGCCCATAATGGCTTTGCCTTCCACGATGCTCATCTCCTCGGGCTGTGCGGCAGGGTACAGCTCGAAGGTGAATATGTCGCTGCCGCCGATGCCTGTCCATTCGGTCGATTTGCCGGCAAAATAGCCGCGCTTGCCGTCGGTGGTGACGTTGAAGCTGATGTCGTTTTCCTCGCTGTTGATGGGCAGGCCAAGGTTGGTGGGCCGTTGCAGATAGGTGTCGGTCAGGTTGATGAAGTACATATCGTATCCTCCGAAGCCCTGCCAGCCGTTCGAGGCGAAATAGAGCGTCTTGCTGTCGGCGTGGATGAACGGAAGTCTCTCGTTGCCTGCGGTGTTGACGGCAGGACCGAGGTTCTCGGCGCGGCTCCAGTCGCCGTTCGACAGTCGCCGGCAACGCCAGATGTCGTCGCCGCCAAGGCCTCCGTCACGGTTCGAGACAAAATAGAGATACTGCCCGTCGGCGGTGATGCTGGGCTGTGACTCCCACGTGCGCTCGCCGTTGACGTTGCGCCCGGCGTTCTGCGGTGGGCCCCATTTGCCTTTGTCGCGTTGGCTGAAATATATGTCGCAGTTGGCATAGCCCTTGTCGTTTTGCGTCACGGAGAGATACATAAGATTCCCGTCGGCTGTCGTCGTGATGCTGCTTATCTCGCCGTCCACGTTGAAAGGCGGCGCCATCACTTCGCCGGCGGTATAGGCTGTGTCTTTCCAGCGGCTGACGAACAGTCGCAGCACCATCTCTTCCGACTCTTTGCTGTAGAAAGTCTTCTGCTTCGAGGCCGGCACTTGCCGCAGGAAGTAGAGCTCTTTGCCGTTGGGCGTGATGTAGGGCCGATGCTCGTCGTTGCGCGACGAAGGGCCGCGCAGCACGGTGGGGTAGAAGGGAACCTGGTTTTGCATCGCCTGGCTCAGGAACTCAGACCAGTATAGGTAGGTCGAGGCCTCTTCATAGACCACGTCGTAGGCCGGATTGGGCTGCTGGTTGGCGATGTCGAAGTAGCGGTTCAGCTGCACTACAGCCTCGTCGTATCGCTTGTAGCTGTATTCCACAACACCCATATAGAAGTATGCCAGCGCGTTGGGGTAGTCGGGGCAGTATTTGAACAACTTGGTGAAAAGGTTGCGTATAACTGCCGGCCGCTCGCCGCACTTGACGGCGCTGATGCCCATATAGAAGTACGGGTCGGCGGCGGTGCGGTTGCGTTGCGACACCTTGCGCATCAGCGTCAGGCATTGCTGGTAGCGCTTGTTGTTGTAGGCCTCAATGCCTTTGTCGAAGTCGCTCTTGTCGCTGCCGCTGAAGTGCGGATGGCAGTCGTCGCCCTGTGCCGCGGCCAGCAGTGGCAGCAGCAGTGTTATGAGCAGCAGCAACGCGTGTTTCATCGGCTGTTTACAGTTTTGAAGGGTCTATCTCGAAGTGGGCGTCGGGACCGTTGCAGGGATTGGCGCAGGCTATGGCGCAGTCGGCACACGACGTCAGTTCGCCGTGCAGACGCTTCTTGACCATATCGCCCACGGCGTCGCGCAGCGAGTCGATGTCGATGCCGCGAATCACCTCGTCGCAGAAGGCATAGCTCAGCATCGTTATGGCCGTGCGCTGGCTGATGCCGCGCGTCATCAGGTAGAACATCGCCTGCTCGTCAAGCTGGCCTATCGTGCTGCCGTGCGAGCATTTTACGTCGTCGTTGTAGATCTCGAGGAACGGGCGTGTGTCGACGTGGGCCTTGTCGGTCAGCAGTATGTTGCGGTTGGTCTGGTAGGCCTCGGTCTTGACGGCGCCGTCCTGCACCAGCACGTGGCCGTTGAAGCGCGCCCGTGCCGCGTCGTCGACGATGCCCTTGTACAGCTCGCGGCTCTGGCAGTTCGGCTTGGCGTGTTCGACGAAGATGTAGTTGTCGCACTCCTGTTCGCGGTCGTTCAGGTACAGCCCGTCGGCCTCCAGGCGGCAGTGCTCGCCCTTCATACGCACGATGATGTTGTTCCTCACGTGGCCGCCGCCGAGGGTCACGGTGCACAGCGCCACCTGCGAACGCTCCTGCATAGTGATGTGCAGGTCGGTGATGTGGCTGGCCGGCGTGTTGGGGCCCTGCAGGCGGTACAGCTTCAGCGAGGCGCCCGCATCAACGCTGATTTCAAGGTTTTCGATGTCGGCCATAATGCGGTAGCCCTTGTCCTCGTGCAGCATAAACATCGGCGCGTCGGCAGGGTTGCACAGCACTATGCGCTGCTCCTTGCCGCTCGCGATGTCGAGGTGCTGCTGCGGTGCCGTGCAGTGCCAGCTGTCGTTCCAAACGTCGGGCAGTATATCCTTGCGTATCATTTCTCCAGCTCCTCTTTAATCCATTCGTAGCCTCTCTTTTCCAGCTCCAGGGCCAGCTCCTTGGGACCCGTCTTGACGATGCGGCCCTCATACAGCACGTGGACAAAGTCGGGGACGATGTAGTCCAGCAGGCGCTGGTAGTGGGTGATGACCACCGTGGCGTTCTCGGGGCTGCGCAGCTGGTTGACGCCGTTGGCCACGATGCGCAGGGCATCGATGTCCAGGCCCGAGTCGGTCTCGTCGAGGATGGCCAGGGTGGGGTTGAGCATAGCCATCTGGAAGATTTCGTTCTTCTTCTTCTCGCCGCCGCTGAAGCCTTCGTTCACCGAGCGGTTGGCCAGGTTGGTGGTCATCTCGACGACTTTCTTCTTCTCCTCCATCAGCTTCAGGAACTCGGCTCCCGACAGGGGGTCGAGGCCGCGGTACTTGCGCTGCTCGTTGATGGCCGTGCGCATAAAATTGGTAATCGTCACGCCGGGAATCTCGACAGGATACTGGAATCCGAGGAAGATGCCCTCGTTGGCGCGCACATCGACAGGCAGGTCCAGGATGTTCTTGCCGTTGTAGATCACTTCGCCTTCAGTGACGGTGTATTTCGGGTTGCCGGCGATGATGCCTGCCAGGGTGCTTTTGCCGTTGCCGTTGGGACCCATAATCGAGTGTACCTCGCCCTTGTTGATTTCGAGGTTTACACCCTTCAATATCTCGCGTTCGCCTATCGAGGCGTGCAAATTGCGTATCGACAGTAATGACATATATCGTGTAGTTGATTGATTATACAATATTTAAACCGTTTGCACCTCTGCGGAGCAAACAAACAAAAATACTATTTTTTTTTGAAATGGAAAAAGTTTGTAAATTTGCAAAATGGACATAATGAGCCGGAACGGCTGTTGTCCGTTGATTTATAAGCATATAAAATACATCTTCGAATATGAATGCGCCTATTGTTACTCTTACAACCGACTGGGGCTGCCGCGACTTCTTTGCCGCAATGGTCAAAGGCAGGCTCTGCTCGCTGCTTCCCGACGTGAAGATTGTCGACATCAGCCACAGCCAGCAGTGGAACGACTCGGCTAAAACCATTGGCATTCTGCGCTATGGCTGCCCGGCGTTCCCCGAAGGCACGGTGCACATCGTCGACGTGGGCTGCGAACGCCAGCTGGCCGACAGGCGTCCTGCGCCGGGCATCGTCGTGCCGACGCTGGCGCATTGGCGCGGGCAGTTCATCATCTGCAGCGACCGTCGCCTGCTCGAGCAGTCGCTCGACGCGCCCTGTGACGTTGTCGAGCTGCCACTGCCCGAAGGCGTGCGCTCATATTCGTTCCTTGCCTACGACCTGTATTGCAGTGTCGTCCAGCGCCTTGCCCAGGGCGAAACGCCCGATGCCATCGGTACGCCGTGCGAGCCCTTGCGGTGGCGTATGCAGCCGCAGGCACAGCCCGATGGCGACACGCTGGTGGCTATGGTCACGGGCATCGACAACTACGGCAACGCCAACCTCAACATCAGCTACGACGACTTCGAGGCTATGCGCGCCGGTCGCCGCTTCAAGGTCAAAATCGAATGGCGTATGGGCAGCAGCGACCGCTTCGAGGACATATCGGGCATCAGCCGTCACTATAGCGACGTGCGGATGGGCAACATACTGCTCACCGTCTCGGTCACCGGCCAGCTGCAGATAGCCATCAACAAAGGCTCGGCGGCGCAGCTCATCGGCCTTGGCTACGCCTCGCGCTGCCATTTCCAGTTCGAATAAAACGAAAACGAAGACGAAAACGATAACTTCGTACGAAAACGAAGACGAAAACGAAAAAAAAGAAAAGCGGAAAACTGCCCTGATGCGTCAGCCAGTTTTCCGCTTTCCGTTTTCCGCTTTCCGCTTAAAGCGTATCGTTCTCCGTTCTATCAGCTCTTGGGCGTCTTCCAGTTGAAGAAGACCTGGATGCCGGCCATCTGGTAGATCTGCCAGTGGCCCCAGTTGCCCATACCGGCGAAGTCGGTGTCCCATTTCAGGTTGAGGGCGAAGTTGGCCGAAATGTGCTTCGAGAAGCGATAGTCAAGCTTCAGCTCGAAGTCGAGGTCGGTCTCGAAGGCGCGGCGCTTCATCCAGCCAAAGTCCTGCAGGTCGGTCCAGGTTTCGCCTTCGGCAAGGGTGTATTTCGATTCGGTGGCGATGTTGTCGCCCCAAGCCATATTCTTGGGTTTCTTGTAGTCGTAGAAGAGTTCGGCGCGGGCATAGAGGTCCAGGTTGGGCAGGATGTCCTTCTTGAGGTACATACCTTTGACATACGAACCGAGGGCGAAATAGGCGTGGGTGAAGGTCGACGGGTCGGCGGCGTTGAAGTCGTCGCCCTGGATGACGCCGTAGGTGTAGCCGTTGGCGATGAGCGTGTCGCTGTAGACGAAGGTGGTCTTGCCGGTCAGGAACGAGAGCGAGACGGACCAGTTCTCCTTCTTCAGCTCGAACGAGAGGGCGGTGGTCAGATAGCCGGGAGCCAGGAAGCTCGACACCTCGGTGGCGATGGCGTTGTAGCCGATGCCCTCATATGTGTAGCCCTTGCCGAACTGCGACTTGAAGTTGGCCGTGAAACTGGCGCCCCAGTCCTTGTAGGCCTTCCACGACAGGGCCGAGGTCAGGTCGATTTTGTCGTTGCTCTTGCGGCGTGTCTCGAAGCGTCCGCCCACGCTGTCGGCGGCCGAGTTGTCGAGGTCCTGCCAGGCGAAGCCGTAGGCCAGGTCGACCACGTTGTCCCACACGTAGTGCGGATGGGTGTACTTGTAGTTGCCGAAGAAGGTGCCGGTGATGTCGATCTGCGAGTTGCCGGTGGCCGACCAGTTGTGGTAGAGGAACTCACCGATTTTCAGTGCCGGGGTTGTCGATGTGGTCCACGCGCCTTTGGGCGTGTTGGTGGGTTCGTCGGCGTTGGGGGTCAGGCCCTCGCCGTCGGCTTTTGCAATGGGCGCTGCCATTATGGCCAGCGCGGCCAGAAGGAATATTTTTTTTATCATATCGTTGTTTTTTTGTGTTTTAGTCTCGGTTTGCATCCCTTTCGGCGCCGCTGCGGCCCTATTCGCACGAGTTGTCGGCCAGCAGTTCCTGCAGGACGGTGTGGATTTCCGACTGCTCGAAGCCGTGCGAGGCCAGAAACGAGGTCATCTTCGACCGCAGCTTGAAGTGGTCCGGCTCGTGCAGCGTGCGCAGCTTGCTTTCGGCCAGGGCGCGCAGCGTGTCGGTGTACTGCTCGGTGTCGAGCTGCTGCAAGGCATTGGCAATGATGCGGTTGTCGATGCGCTTGTTGCGGAGCATATAGTTGATTTTGATGCGTCCCCATTTCTGCAGGTGCAGCTTGGATTCGCAGTAGATGCGGCAATAGCGGGCCTCGTCGATATATTCGTTCTCGACAAGGTGGTCGACAATGTGCACCGATGCCTCCCTGTCGGCTCCCCAGGCCAGCAACTTTTCCATCATCGATGTGCGGCATTGTTCGGCCGTGGCGCAATAGCTTTCAGCCTTCGCTATGAAGGCTTTGTCAGCGTCGGTGAACTTGTATTTGTCTGACATTGGGGTGGCCTGTGGAATGTTAATATTAGTGTATTATGTTGGTTTATAGCCTTCTGCCTTTTGGGTCGAAGGCGGATTTGCAAGGCAAAAATACAAAAAAATCCAAACACGGGCAACCTTTGGCCTCTTTTTTCAAAAAAAACGCACTCCCCGCCGCCCGTTCCCGCCGCTGCCGGCGGGGGATGGATGCCTTGCCGGGCGCCGAGCGGCTCGGAAAGGGCCGTCCGGGGCCTTCGCAACGCGCTGATTGCCACCACCAGCACTGCCCGTTGTACAG
>DFHL01000072.1 GCA_002371315.1 Bacteroidales bacterium UBA3724
TTTTCGACTCTCAATTTTCAATTTCTTATATTGACCTCATTGGTGCCGTCATCGGCCTGTTCTATATCGTCAGCGAATATAGGGCAGGCCGGTGGTTCTGGCCTTTGTGCCTGCTGATGTCGGCATTCTATATCTATATCGACTTCTCGTCGGGCTACTACGCCAACGGCAGCATCTGTATCTATAACTTCCTAATGTCGATCTATGGCATACTCGTCTGGCGCGGCATAGTGCAGAGCAAGACTAACGAGGAACGTCCGTTCGGTTCGTGCCCCAAGCGCTACGTGCCGTGGATTATACTGGCGGTTCTGGTCTTCACTGCACTTCTGTGGTGGCTTCTCAGGTTGCTTGGCGAGAGCAGCTATCCGCTCCTCGACGGCTTCTCGTCAGCGTTGTCGATTGTAGGAATGTGGATGTTGGCCCAGAAGTGGTGGCAGCAGTGGTTCTGCTGGCTCATTGTCGAACCGATAATGGTGCTTCTTTTCTGGCTTAGTGGCAACTATGCGTCAGCCCTGCTGTATGTGGTGTATGAGGTATTCTGTGTGCTCGGCATCATATCCTGGCAGCGAAAAACAGCAACAGCTAATGTTGAGAATTAGATAAGGTAATCCCTGTTATTCGTTTAATTCGTGTTTTGTTTGCAAAATAAATTCGTTGGTTTGTAGAAATTTATTTGTGTTATTCGTGAAATTCGTGTTCAAAATAATGTTTTTTTAGAGGTAGTCATAATTAATATATTCTGTTCCTCGTTTATGGTAATTAGCGTATTGCTTTTTTTAAACAGTACTTTTTAACCCTTAATCCCTTCAACTCTCCAACCCTTTAACCTATCCCCACTAATATCGAATATTATGAACAAAGCTATTGTGTTGTCCAATGGTCAGTTTCCGAGGCGCAGAGAAGCGCTGGATGCAATGTTGCAGATACCATTGTTGGTGTGTTGCGACGGAGCGTACGACAAGCTTGTAAAGAGCGGCCTGTTCGACGGTGCGGCACATACACCGACAATATGCGTTGTTGGCGATGGCGACTCGCTCGCATCGCGGCGCGTCGTCCTGCCCAACACTACGTTCGTGGAAGGCTATACCGACCAGGAGAGTAACGATTTGACTAAGGCAGTGCGTTATGCCATCAGTATCGGTGTCGAGAGGCTGCTGATATTGGGCGCCACCGGTTTGCGCGAGGATCACACCTTGGGCAATATCAGTTTGCTGGCGATGTTTGCCGCAATGCAGACGCAGTCAGGAAAGCTGCTGAGTGTGAGAATGTACACCGACTACGGCTTTTTCACGCCGATCCGGTCGTCGCAGGTGATGCCGAGTTTCGCCCGTCAGCAGGTGTCGCTGTTCTCGTTGGACCAAGGCTTGACTGTCAGCACCGAAGGATTGAAATACCCGATTGTGAACAGACAATTCCGCTATTGGTGGGAAGCCACGCTAAACGAGGCAACTGGCGACAGCTTCAGTATTACGATTGAAGGCGAAGGAGCATTGCTGGTGTACCAGACCTTCGATGCAAAGTAAAAGAAAAGCAGCCCGCATGCGGGCTGCTTTTTCTTTAGCTGATAGAGAGCTTTAGTAGGTCTTGGCCTATGTCGTGCCGATAGTAGCGGCCTTTCCATTTTATTTTGTCGGCAGCCTGCAGGCTTTTGAGCAAAGCCCCGGGCAGGGTGGTATCCAACGAGGTTACGCACAGGACGCGGCCTCCGTTGGTGATGATGGCACCATGGTCGTCCTTCTTGGTTCCGGCATGGAATATCAGCGACTCCTTTATTTCTTCGAGGCCGCTGATGGGGTCCCCCTTGTGGTATTTCTCCGGATATCCGTTGGCCACAAGCATCACGCATGCGGCAGTGCGTTCGTCGACATCGAGCGACGCATGGTTGAGCTCGCCTTCCCAGGTTGCGGTAAACAGATCGACAATGTCGCTCTTGATGCGCGGGAACACCGATTCCGTTTCGGGGTCGCCCATACGGACGTTGTATTCAATCACGTAGGGGTCGAGTGTGCCGTCGTCGGCTTTGACAGCCATGAGGCCGATGAATATGAACCCTTTGTAGTTAATGCCCTCCTTGGCAAGTCCTTTGACAGTCGGTGCAACGATGCGCTGTTCTACTTTCTGCATAAACTGCTTGTCGGCAAACGCAACGGGGCTTACCGAACCCATACCGCCGGTGTTGAGGCCGGTGTCGCCCTCGCCAATGCGCTTGTAGTCCTTGGCCGAAGGCAGGATTTTGTAGTGCTTGCCATCGGTCAGTACAAAGACCGACAGTTCGATGCCTTTGAGGAACTGCTCAATAACCACATTGTTGGATGCATCGCCGAATTTGGCTTCGTCGAGCATGAGGTGCAGTTCGTTGCGTGCCTCGTCGATATCGTTGAGTATCAGCACACCTTTGCCTGCTGCCAGCCCGTCGGCCTTGAGTACGTAGGGCGGGTTGAGCGTTTCGAGATATTTGAATCCCTCCTTGATGTTCTGCTTGCTGAATGTTGCGTATGCGGCGGTAGGGATATTGTGACGTTGCATAAACTGTTTGGCAAAATCTTTGCTTCCCTCCAGGCGCGCTCCGTCGGCCGATGGGCCGATAAGCATGACGTTGTGCAACTTAGGGCTGTTTGCGAAGAAGTCGGCGATGCCGGCAACCAGCGGTGCTTCGGGTCCGACGACAACCATGCTGATATCGTTGTCGACAACAAATTTGCCGATTGCATCAAAGTCGTCGATGTTCAGATTGACGTTGACGGCGCAATTGGTGGTTCCGGCGTTGCCGGGTGCGATGAACAATTGGGAGCATCGTGTGCTTTGTGATATTTTTGTCGCCATGGCGTGTTCGCGAGCTCC
>DFHL01000112.1 GCA_002371315.1 Bacteroidales bacterium UBA3724
AATTTGACCAATTACTTAAAAAAAGAAGATAATTGCTGTTAAAAAAGATGAGAAAAATTTTTTTTGTGAAAAGTCTTTTCTTTGCTTTTGTGTATTGTTGCGTTGTGTCGGTCGGTGCTCAGAGTGAACAGTTTCTGTGGGATGTACAGTCGAAAGATATTAATAATACTGATTTTAAGAAAGCGATGGACAAAGAGGGCAATGTGTATATTGCCAGTTCGTTTCCTTCTCAGGGCAGGCTTGCCGGCCAGTGGATATGTCCTGCCGATACAAACGCGTGGCTCAGGCCTTCCTATGGCGTTTTTATAGCCAAGTTCGACACTACGGGAGTGATGCAGTGGTGCCGCTCGATGAAGGATTGGTACGAGGGATCGGGGAAGGTCTACGGGATTTCGGTAAAGGAGGACCGCGTGCATCTGATGTGTTCATATCATATGACCAATATAATGCTTCCTTGGGATAATTTTCAGTCGAACAAGCACTGTTGGCTGCATTTTTTTGACACGACCTATTACAGCGTTATCGACGACGAGGTGCAGCCATACGGTACTTTGCCGTTCAGGTACGGGAATTACGGCTACCTGGTGACGTTTGACCTTGATGGCAACAGAATGGATACGAAAACAATGAATTTTCTTGACTATTATGGAGTGTATAACTGCGACAGCCAAGGGAACCATTATGTTCTTGTCAGTATTAAAGTGCAACCAGATACTCGTCAATACATTCAGTTAAACGACGACACGTTGCAGAGATTCTATTTCCCTCTGTGCAATATTGATTTCCACCCTCAGGTGTACGACGGTATTTACACTCCTTTTCTGGTGAAGATAGACAAAGAATGGACTGATGTGTCGATATATCCATTGGCGGACTCGTTGTTCGGGTTCCGCAATTTGGCCGGGGATTCGGTATTTGCGTCGGCTGATATATCTAAAATCAGATCTTTTGTTATTGACAGCAATGACAATATGTATGCAACGGTGACGTTTTTGAATAGATTTAATAGGATAGAGCATAGCCTGCCTCTTGTGCTGGGTTTGAACAATGGCTCCAAAGTATATCAAGAACATAGCGAAGGTGGTGGTTTTTACCCAATGGATGTCATTATGAGCTTCGACACATCGGGCAGGGTGAAATGGACGAGACAGTTCTTTATCGATAAATATGACACTGTAAGGTTCCGGGATATCGAAGGGAGATATTATACTGTAAGCAGCAACATACCGACGAGCCAAAGCGTTGGCGGAATATATGTGGATTCGTCTCAGCTTTATTATTTGGGACATTACCAATGTGCAATCAGGAAATACCGTCCGTTGTATCCCGATTCGGTACCAATTCCCAATGTGTATTTTGACATAGACCATCGCGATACGCTGTCTTTCCCGAACGAGCATCAGCGCGATGTCGCCTTTGTGGCTATGTATGACAAGGAAACTGGCGAATATCAGTCGCATATTTCTTTGAGGTCGGAATATGTGAACGGTTCGCCCTGTGGCACGGTTGCGAATCCGGGTGCCCGGCCTTATGCAAACGAGGACTATATTATTATCTTTGCTATGGACGGCGGAGCAAGGGATGCGTCTTGGAAACCGACGTATGATAATTACAACTGCACATTTCGCTACAATCGCCACACGGGCGAAATGGAGATTTACGACACCATTACATCGACATCGATGAACGACAACTATGGCCTAATGGTCAACGACAACGGGTTTGTGGAGAAATGGATTTACAATGTGAATGGGTCTATGTCATCGGCCAACTTTTATATTCCACCCAAAAACCAAAGCATCCTGTTTTATTACGATTCGCTGCTCGACAAGCGCCGGCGCAACGTGACGCCCGAGGATCCTGTGGCTGTCGGCGAGGCAGTGCAGGTGAAACTTGACGTGTACCCCAATCCTACGGGCGGCGTGGTGACCGTAAATGCCTCGTCGCCAATCAGACAGATAGAGGTCTACGACTCGGAAGGGCGCCTTGTGGAGAGCGGAACGCGGAAAACGGAAAGCGAAAAGCGGAAGGCGTCGCAGGGCTGTTTTGCGGCCACGCTTGACCTGAGCGGCCAACGGCTGGGCATCTACATCGTCAAGGTGCAGACGGAAAGCGGCATAGCAGTCCGCAAGATTGTGAGAATGTAGGTAGTGAGTAGTGACCAGTGACCTGTGAGGAGTGACCAGTGAATAGTGACCAGTGACCTGTGAAACGAGCGCGTTCGTGTCACTGGTCACTATTCACTGGTCACTTGTCACTGGTCACTTGTCACTCGTCACAGGTCACTGAAATTAACTAATTCTGTATTCATACTGTTTTTTTTTGTAAATTTGCAAATTGAAGCAAATGGTGTTTTTGTGTATAAAACACTGTACTTCAGTTTAAATAACAAAAATATGGATAACAATATAAAGCAGAAGATAGACGATATCGTCAACGAGATTGGCAACATCAAGGACCTCAACATCAAGCACGCCGTGCTGACCTATATGGAGCAGCAGGCGGGTTTTATGCTGTGGCAGATGGAGGACGAAAAGCATATCGACAACGACTCGTACAACGTATGAAACGATTGGGACATAGATGGTTGATGATGCTGACGGCTGTTTGGCTGTCGCTGGTGGCTGGTGGCTGCAAGGGCGGCTACAGCTTCACCGGCGCGTCGATTCCGGCCAACGCCAAGACCATATCGGTCAGCACGTTCCCCAACTATGCCGCCACCGTCAATCCGCAGCTGAGCCAGAAACTGACCGACGACCTGCGCAACCTCTTCTCGTCGCAGACCAGCCTCAACGTGGTCAACGGCAATGCCGACCTCGAAATCAGTGGCGAGATTACGGGCTACGTGACCCGCGCCGCCGCCCTGTCGGCCAACGACGAGGTGTCGATGAACCGCCTGACGATCACCATCAAAGTGAAGTTTGTCAACAACTGCGACCCTGACGCCAACTTTGAGCAGTCGTTTTCGCGCTATCGCGACTACAATGCGCAACTCAATTTCTCGTCGGTCGAGAGTTCGCTTATGGGCGAGATTGTCAGCGAGCTGTGCGACGATGTCTTCAACAAGTCGGTCGTGAACTGGTAATTTCTGTCGTCGAATGTCTTCGCATTTCCCCAAATTCCAAATCCGCAACCTTGTCGGCTGGGCCATTGCTGTTCTTGGCACGGCGGTCTATATGCTGACGCTCGAGCCGACGGTGAGCTTTTGGGACTGCGGCGAATTCATAGCCACGTCGTATGGACTGCAGATCGGCCACCCTCCGGGAGCGCCGATGTATCAGCTTTTGGCCCATTGCTTTATGCTGCTGGCCGGGGGCGATGTCTCCAGGCTGGCATTTTGGAGCAACGCGCTGTCGGCCGTTGCCGGCGGCCTGACGGCTATGTTCCTGTTTTGGACGCTGCTGCGACTTTTACAAGCGGAAAGCGGAAAGCGGAAAACGGAAAGCGAGGTGGCGGAAAACGGAAAGCGGAAAACGGAAAGCGAGGAGTTGGGATATAAAAACGGCACTCGCCGCTCTCCGCTTTCCGCTTTCCGCTTTCCGCTTCCTGCCGCCTTGGTCGGCACTCTGTGCTACCTGTTCTGCGACACGGCCTGGTTTTCGGCGGTCGAAAGCGAGGTGTACAGCCTTTCGATGCTCTTTTCATCGGTAATAGTCTGGTCGGCAGTGCGCTGGTGGCAGTGCGACGACCGCCACGAGTCGCGGTGGCTGCTGCTTACGGCCCTTTTGCTTGGCCTTTCGGTGGGGGTGCACCAGCTGAGCCTGCTGACGGTGCCAATGCTGGTGCTGGTCTATTTCTTCAAGCGCCGTTCCAGTGCGTCGCAACGCCGTTCCGGTGCGTCGCAACGCCGCTTTTCGCTTTCCGCATTCCGCATTCCGCTCTTCGCTCTCCTGTTTCTCGCCATCGGTCTGTCGCCTTATCTTATCCTGCCCATCCGTGCAGCTGCCAACCCGCCTATGAATCAGGGCAATCCGAGTACGCTGGCCAACTTCAGGTCGTATATCGGCCGCGACCAGTACGAGAAGGCGCCGCTGCTTTATGGCCGCTGCTTCAATTCGCCCATTGTGGCCTACAGCGAGGGCAAGCCGGTCTATGCCAAAGAGATGGATATGCTGTTCCCGCGAATGTGGAAGCAGCATCCCAATGCCGAGCTCTACTATACCGACTGGACGGGCCGCCACGGCAAGATGGTCGACGTCGCCGGCCGGGAATACTACAAGCCGTCGTTTGGCGACAATATGGTCATCTTTGTCGGTTATCAGCTGGGATATATGTATTTGCGCTACCTGATGTGGAACTTCGCGGGCCGCTATGACGACCGTCAGGGCTTCGGTAACCTGCAGAAGGGGCAGTTCGTGACGGGCATTCCCATCGTCGACCGCCTCTATGTTGGCACCGCCGCCAAGCGTCCGCCGTCGCTCGACAATGCAGGCTATAACCGCTATTTCCTGCTGCCGCTGCTGCTGGGCATCGTCGGCATCGTTGCCTCGCGTCGCCGCAACAGGAAGGTCTACTGGATGCTGATGACGCTCTTTCTGACGTCGAGCCTGCTGCTGGCGGTCTATCTGAACCATCCGGTCTACGAGCCGCGCGAACGCGACTATGCCTACATCCTTTCGTTCTACGCCTTTGCGTTGTGGATTGGCTTTGGGGCATACGCTGTTTTCCGTAAGGCGTTCGAGCGCAAATGGATGCAGCGCTACGTCAAGCCGCTGCTTGTGGCTGCCACCGTCGGAACGCCGCTGCTGATGGCGGCGCAGAACTGGGACGACCACGACCGCTCGGGACGCTTCACGGCGCGCGACGTTGCCGCCAACCTGCTGGATTCGTGCGACGAGGACGCCATCCTCTTCACCGTGGGCGACAACGACACGTTCCCGCTGTGGTATATGCAGTATGTGGAAGGCTATCGCACTGATGTCCAGGTTGTCAACATCTCGCTGCTGGGCAGCGACGACTATTGCGAGTCGACCAAACGGCAGCTGCTGTGGCAGGGGCGCGACCTGCTGGAGGGCGATGTGTGGCGGCAGATGGGCCCCTACGGGCGTATGATGATAATCGTCGACAACAACGGCGGCGAGCGGCCTGTCTATTTCAGCCACTATGCCCGCAACGACCGCCGTGTGGGCTTCGGCAACCGCCTGCAACTCTGTGGGATGGCCTACCGCCTGAGCGATACCGCATCGGCCGACAGTGTCGATGTCGCGGCGTCGCACCGCCTGATGACATCGTCGCTGCACTGGCATCCGATTGAGGATGTTTATGTCGACGAGACTTCGGCGGGCTTTTTGCATCAGTATTGGAACAATGCCCTACTGGTGGCTGAAAATCTGGCTTCAAAGGGCGAAGCGCGCAAGGGCCTGGAGATCCTTGACGCCGTGGGCAGCCAGCTGCCGCTCAGGTTGCTGAACAATCCGCAGCTTCTGTTCCGCGCCTCGAAGGCTTACGCCCGCTGCGGCGAGGGGGCAAAATCGGCAGCGATGATGGACGAAGCGCATCGGATGGTTGCCGAACAGCTTGAATACTATAACACTATGTCGCCGCGTATGCAGGGCTACATACCCTACACGCTGGCACCGCTGCTGGCGGTGCGCGACAGCCTCTATTGCGGCTCCACTTCGGCCTCGCCGCTGACGAGGTAGGCGCGGCCGGTTGCGGTGTCGATGCAGCGGTAGCGGGTGCGGCGCTTTTCGATTGACTGGAAGAGTATTTCGGGACGCGACTTGATGCGGAACCGTGACCCTTCGGGCAAATCCTTGAGCAGAAGCACGGTGCTGGTCTCCAAGGGACTGTCAATCTCTTTCAGCCTGCGTTCCAGCTCGTTGCCTGCGGCGCGGTTGAGCGGTATGTGGGCGGTGTATTTCTTCAGCAGCGGGTAGATTTCGGCAGGGAAGTGGCCGTCGTTGAAGTACTGCACCAGCAGGTTGCGGTACTGCTGCTGCCACTCGTGGCCGTGGGGCTGCACCGTGCGGCCGTGGGCCTTGAAGGTCTCGAGGTGGGCCATCTCGTGCAGCAGCACCAGCAGGAAAAAGTGCGGCGACAGGTCGCCGTTGACGCTGATTTCGTTGTAGTTGTGGCGCGGCTGCGGCATACGGTAGTCGCCCAGCTTCGAGGTGCGCTGGCGCGTGATGTGGAAGCGGACCGAGTTGGCGACAATATAGTTGTATATCGGGTCGACAGCCGACGAGGGCAGGTAGCGGCGCAGGATTTCCTTATATTGCTCCTCTTTGGTCATAGCTGATAGCATCCTCTCTGGTCGTAGCTGATTGAGGATGCGTCGGTGTTGTTCTGCCTGTTTTCGGCAAAGGTTGGGCAGTTGCACTTGCGGCTCTTGCGGTGCTTGGACATATGCACCCCCTTGCGGCTGCATCCCGCCAGCATCAGCGTCGCGACAAGCAACGCCACCGCCGCAGATTTCAGTATGTTGACATTCCGTTTCATACCACCATAACGCAGTAACGGGGAAAATATTATTTGAAGCGATTCCGCATTTTTTTAATCGGTGAAGGCAATCCTTTTTTTCGTAAAATTTCTTGATTGGATATGCTTTTAGTTAGTGTAATCCCCAAATTCAATATAAATTTGGTGAGCGTAATCCCTAAATTCAATATGAATTTGGTGAATGTAATCCCCAAATTCAATATCTGGGTGAAACTATAAATAAACAGAATGCGCGACCAAATTGGTACGCGGGCACCTCGCCTGCGATTTTTTGTTGCCGAAATTGCATCTTATCGGTGTCGGTTTATTGCACTGATTTTCACCACTTGCTATGCCCGTTGTACAGTATATGTACAGTATATGAACAGTATTTGTACGCTTCGGAAGCGTACAAATAC